>NZ_CP046244.1:3000000-3300000 GCF_009735625.1 Moorella glycerini
GCCGTAGCCACAGCCGGAACGATGCCTACCAGGGGTGCAAAGAATAAAGAAGCCAGGAATAAAATGGCGACTACCAGGGTAGTTAAACCGGTACGCCCGCCTTCGGCAACGCCGGCGGCACTTTCAATGTAGGCCGTCAACGTGCTGGTCCCCAGGATTGCCCCCAGGGTAGTTCCGACGGCATCAGAGATTAATGCCTGGCCGGCCCGGGGCAAGTTGCCGTTTTCATCAAGCAAATTGGCTTTGCTGCTAACCCCGATCAGGGTGCCAATGGTATCAAAGAGATCGACAAAGGTAAAGGTAAAAATAATGGGGATGAGGCCGGTGGCCCATAAACCGCCCAGGCCCCGGGTAAAGGCACCGAAGGTCGGCGCCAGGCTGGGTGGCAGGCTGACCAGTTTAAAGCCTTCTACTTTAGTGATCCCCATGGGAATCCCGATTAAGGTAACGATAATAATCCCCAGGAGCAAGGCGCCTCGAATCCGGAGGGCAACCAGGAGGGCGGTAATAATCAAGCCGATGGTGGCCAGCAGAACCGAGGGTTTGCTTAAATCTCCCAGCTGGACCAGGGTATCGGGGTTGGGTACCACCAGGCCGGCATTTTGCAGGCCAATCAAAGCGATAAACAGCCCGATGCCGGCGCTAATGGCCAGCTTTAAAGATAAAGGAATGGAATTGACAATTGCTTCCCGCGCTTTAGTAAGGGTTAAAATAATGAAAATAATGCCGCTCATAAAGACAGCCGCCAGGGCCACTTCCCAGGGGTAATGCATCTGCTTAACAATGGTAAAGGCAAAGAAGGCATTGAGGCCCATGCCGGGGGCAATGGCAATGGGGTAATTGGCACTGAAACTCATAATAAGGGAAGCAATGGCACTGGAGAGAATGGTAGCCACCATCACAGCGCCGAAATCCATGCCGGCACTACTTAAAATAGTAGGATTAACAAAGATGATGTACGCCATGGTCATGAAGGTGGTAATGCCGGCCAGTACTTCAGTGCGGACGTTGGTACCATTGGCCGTTAATTTAAAGGTCCTCTCCAGGAAACTATTTTGTTGGACTGACATTCTTCCACCACCCTTTTTTAGATTGCAGCCAGGTAGCGGGCTTATCTAGAGCTTCCCCCTTTCCTGCCCCTTTATACTCCCCTGGCCGGTAGCCTGAAAAAATTAGGCAACCATAAAAAACGGCTACGAAGATTAACCTTCGTAGCCGGGCAATTTACGGTTGCCTGGTAGAGACTCCCGGACCACATTACCGGGAATATACGAAGCCGGGTGAAACGCCACTTGATTGATAAATATATTCGCTACCGGTGAATAATTTCCTGCTGGTTTTTTTTAATATCCCCTCTGTCCTGGATTTAATTTCTGCAACCGCTTTACCAGGGGGATGCCGAGAACCAGGACGGCGATGGCCTCGCCCAGAGCAACTGTAGTTATGGAGAGGAAAATATTAACATGCAGTAAATATGACAGGTAAGCACCAACAATGAGGCCATTCAAGACAATGGGTGGTAAGTAAGCCAGGCGGTTCTGCCGCCAGATGTAGGTCAACCAGGCGGCTGCCAGGGTGGTCAGGCTGCCCAGGACGATGTCAATGAGGCCCAGGCCGCCGTAAATATTGCTTATCAGGCAGCCGATAAAGAGTCCTGGAATTGCTTCCGGGTAAAGGATGGGTAAAAGGGTTAAAGCTTCGGCTATCCGTACCTGGAGGTAACCGAAGCTGATGGGCTGGAGAATAATTGTTACTACAGCGTACAGGGCGGCGATAATAGCGCCGCGGGCAATCTTCGAGGTCATTATACCTATCCCTCCCTGGAGTGGCTCTAAATTTGCTACTTGCCTTCCTGGCTGGCTTTCCGGGTTTTTTGTTTTCCGATAGGAATGGCCAGCTATCTTGTTACTAAGAGGCGGTTTATGGCGTTTTACCCTGTTTCGCCGCTGGATACCGGGGCAAGGTTTACATAAGCAGGCAGGCCGTTATGGTAAGGGACGTTAACTTCACCCTGAATCAAAGGCCGGGCGTAGTTGATGAAGTCGGCAGTAACGTTGTTTCCTGCCGTATTTATCCAGGCCCGCGGTACCTTTTTCTCCCGGTTGGCCACCTTATCCAGTTCTACCAGTTCATAAGTGCACCGGTACTCTTCCCCTTCCAGGCGCTTGATGGCTACCATATGGCCGCTGGCTCCCCGGAGGGCCTCCTCAACGGCTACCCGGCCTACGTTATAGGCTTCTTCGGCATCGGTCCGGGAGGCCAGGTGCATGGCACTGCGCTGGCTGGTGGCCGGCAGGATGAAGCGGCCTTTGATTTTTAGTTCAGCTTCAATTTTATTAAGGAGGAACTGCCCCAGGCCACCCAGGCGCTGGTGGCCGAAAACATCTACGGTGGCGGCGTCATTAAATATATAGTTGCCATTTTTATCGACCAGCCCTTCAGATACGACTACCAGGACCGTACCGTACTGGCGGTAGGCGGTTTCCACATCGGCCAGGAAAGCATCCGGGTCAAAGGCTACCTCCGGCAGGTAGATTAAATGGGGGGCTTCTCCTGGGGCACGCCGGGCCAGGGCCGTAGCTGCCGCCAGCCAGCCGGTATTACGGCCCATGGCTTCCACAATAGCTACTTTGGTAGAGGTGACGATGCTTTTAATATCGATCCCCATCTCCAGGACACTGGCGGCCAGGTATTTGGCGGCGCTACCATAACCCGGGCAGTGATCAGTCAGGGGCAGGTCATTGTCTACCGTTTTGGGAATACCGATTACCCGGAGCTCATACCCTTCTTCCTGCGCCAGCTGGTTGACTTTATGGGCCGTATCCATAGAGTCATTGCCGCCGATGTAGAAAAAATAACGGATATTAAATTTGCGGAAGACGGCCAGGAGTTTATCATACTCTTCCTTCTTCTTTAACTGGTACCGGCAGGAGCCAAGGGCCGCTCCCGGTGTAAAACGCAGGCCTTGAATGGTTGCCGCGTCTTGCCGGCGTAAATCAATAAAATTCTCTGCTAAGATACCCATGATGCCGTTGCAGGCGCCATAAATTTCGCCAATGGCTTCACCGCGACAGGCGGCTTCGATGGCTCCGGCCAGGCTGTTATTAATCACAGCCGTAGGGCCCCCCGACTGGGCAATGACACAGTTCCCTTTGAGCAAAGGGTTTTCCTCCTCCCCCGGATCAAGGGTTGCTTTTTATATTATAATCTGGGCCAGTTTTACTGGCTATAGGGAGTGACATCTTAAGGGCCTCCTGAATAAGCTACAGTAGACTAAAGCTTACTGGAGGTGTACCTAATGGCTGAGGAAGGCGGCAGCATCTTCGGACCGAAAAAAAACGCACAGGATGGTAGCCTTGGCTTTACTTTTCCTGGCGGCAGTTTTATCTTTATCCTGTTCCTGATCTTGATCCTCATCTTCTTTGGTGATAATTAACAGTTAACCGGGAGAACCCCGCAGATAGCGGGGTATTTTTTTAAAAGCGATGCAGGCTAAAACAATGAAGTAAGAATGAAGAGGCCGGGACTCCGGATAATCGAAATCTGTCCTTCATCGCAGCAAAATCCCCCCGATAATCAAAGAAGCAACTACACCTAGAAGGGGGCTCAAATTTAGATAATGGACCAGGATAAAATAAGCGGCCGCAATGCCAAAGGGGAGCCAGTTGAGGGGGCCCGTGTTTTTGGGCACAAAGGCATATTTGGCAAAATCCCAGGCCAGCATGGCCAGCATCACGAAAACCACAGGCCGGATGCCGGCGACCATGCCCTTTATGAAGGGGCTATCCTTGAATTTCTCCAGAAAGGCGAAGAAACCAATCAAGATTATAAATACAGGGATGGCTACGGCGATCAGAGCAACCGCAGCGCCCAGCCAGCCAGCTACCTTATAGCCGATGAGCATGGTTATCTTGGTAGCAACGGGACCCGGGAGGGCGTTGCTAAAGGCCAGTACCTGGCCGAACTCTTCCTGGGTTACCCAGCGGTAAATATCAACTGCCTCGTGCTCATAAAGAGGTACAATGGCCGGGCCTCCCCCATAGCCCAGCAAGGTCGCCCGGCCGAAGCCTATAAAAAGGTCCAGCAGCGTCTTCAGCATTCAGGTTCTCCTTCATCCTTTCTTCAATTATTGTGTCGATCTGGATCGAAATAAGTACCTTTTATATTTCTACTATTTAAGGGAAACTCCTTTTTTATTACCCAAATACCATAACCGATTTAAATAAAAAAAAGTGAGGTCCTTGACAGAGGATGTCCAGGACCTCACTTCTAACATTGGTGCGGCAGAAGGGATTTGAACCCCCACCCTGTAGATCAGGACTAGAACCTGAATCTAGCGCGTCTGCCAATTCCGCCACTGCCGCTCGCAACTGCTCCCTCCAGGAGCAAGATTAATTATAGCAGCCCGCCGGCTACCTGTCAAGGGTCCCAGCGTAAAGTAACCTGATCTCCTTCGGCCAGGGGGGTAGTAAATTCGGCCGGACGGCCGTTAACTTCCATAACCAGCCTTTTCCGGCCCGGTGGCGGTGTTGACGGGAAATCCAGGTAGTTAAAAACATCGGTAAATAAAACATCGGCTGCCTGGACTTTGAGGGTGGCCGGGCGGCCATTCAGGATGATAGTTATGGCCCGGCCGGCAGCCACTACCCCTGTAACCAGGTTGTCGCCATCTTTAATGGAAGCTTCGGGCCGGACCGGCTGGCCGTTTAAAAGAATAGGGCCTTCCAGGGGCTCCCCCAGCCTGGCCAGGACCCGGGCTACCGTATCCAGGGGTTCATAGGTGATGCGGGCCTGATCTTTTACCGGGGTATGGTAATCCACCTGGTTATCATTCATGATAATCAGGGGTTCCAGGGTAACTTGGCGGCCGTTAAAGGTAATTGTTTTAGGAGCAAGTTCCGGCACCAGGTCTTTTATTGTACCCCGGGCATCGGCGCCATCCCGGCCCGGAATCACCTGGATTTCATCGCCGGGCCTGACGGTGCTATCCAGGGTAGCGGGGGAATTATTCACCAGGATGGTTCCCGGCTGCCCGGGCTGGCCGCGGAGAAAGGTCAGGCGGCCGTTGACTTCCACCCCCAGGCCCTTACCCGGCCGGCCGTAAAGCAGGCGCGCCGGGATACCGGCCGCCAGCAGGGCCTGGGTGACGGTCACCTGCTGCCCGGCCAGGAAATGCACCGGCCGGCCGTTGACAATTACCCGGGCCAGGCCCAGGCCTTCCTGCTTTAAGGCCATAATGGCGATTCCAACAGGGGTAATGGCCTGGGGTCCCTGCAAATTTTTAGCCCCGCTGATGCCATTTAAAACTTCCCGGCTGCGCACGGCCACCCTTTCCGGCGGTATTTCCAACTGGCCGGCCAGGGCTTCAGGGAGTCCCGGGGTCAGGCTACCGCCCCCTACCAGCAGGACGGCCTGGGGGGCGCGGCCGTTGAGCAAGATAATCTGGGCGGCAATCTGCCGGGCCAGTTCAGTTACCGCCGGTTTAATGGCCTCGATAATCCCGGCTGCCGGCAGGGTACGTTTTTGCCCGACGATATCGGTAAAGGTTACACTGGCATTTTTTAATAACTGGCGCTTTACTGCTTCGGCTGTATGAAAGTCCAAAAGGAGTGACCCTGCCAGAGCTTCGGTAATTTCATCCCCGGCTGAAGGCACCATGGCATAGCCGGTAATGGTCCCCTGGCCGGTAATGGCTATGTCGGAAGTACCGGCGCCGATATCTACCAGGGCCAGGTTTAACCCCCGCATGGCTGCCGGTACGGCCACGGCACTGGCAGCAATGGGCTCCAGGGTAAGGGAGGCCATGGTGAGCCCTGCCCTCTGCAGGGAGGCCACCAGGGAATCGACCACCACCCGGGGCAAAAAGGTGGCTATAACTTCCGTAGCCATGCGCCGGCCCCGCTGGCCAACCAGGTTGCCGATGGGATGACCATCGAGGCTGTAGCCTACCACACTGTAACCAACACAGTGGTAGGCCGGCTGGTTTTCGCTCGCCACCAGGAGGCGTTTTTCGGCTTCCTGGACGGCTGCCGCTTCCAGGGCCAGCACATCCTGGCCTCTGATTTCCGTAGCCGGCGATATTTCTTCCTCGGCGGTGGCCCGCTGGGTTTTTAAAGCCCGGCCGGCAGCGGCTACCGCTGCTTCTTTTAAGGGTATATGTAGCTTTTTTTCCAGCTGTTCTTTTACCGCCTGGATGGCCAGGGCAACCTGGGGAATATCATGAATCTGGCCGTCCAGCATGGCGCGCTGCTCATGTTCGACTATTGCTGCCGCCCGGATGTGGTAGCCCTTTGTCCCGGGGGCCAGCACCAGGCCGGCGACTTTGCGGGTCCCCACATCCAGGGCAAAAACCGGGCCTTCAGCCATTGCAGCACCTCCCGCCTAAAAAATTCGCCCTGTCCAGGTAAAATCCTGCTTCCCTCTGGTAAAAGCCGGCCCTTTCCAGCTTTGTAAATTAGCCACGGCAGGAAGCAGCAAAAATTTACCCGGGTGTTTCAACCCGGGCCACTACCCTATTTCTTTTCTCCCTCGGCAAAGCCGCTGTAGGGGTCAGGATAACCTGGCGCCCCGCCGTACATATGCAGGATCTTCTTTATATCCTCCATTTCTTTCTTTTCCCGCTCCAGCATACTGTTAATTATTTGCTTGACTCCCTCCGGGGCTGTGGCGGCTATTTCCGGCCAGAGGGTCAGCTCTTCCTCATCAAGGCGCAGGACCTGGCGCAGTTTATCCAGCCAGTGCATAGTTTTTTCTCCTTTCTATTTCTTTTCTTCCTCGGTTTTTTCACTGTAAGGGACAGGGTCATCGTAATAAGGCGGCCGCGGTGGTTTATAAGGTGGTGGATAGGGTGGTTGATAGGGCGGTTCGTAGGCCGTTAGATGGGCCAGGTGGTGGTTCCAGAACATGGCTTCTTCTGCTTCGCCCAGGATGTGGTTTAACAGGGTATGCCGGACGCCAAAGGAGGGCGTCGCCGCCGCGGCTTCGGCCAGGAGCCTGATCTCTTCCAGGTCGATTTCCAGGGCTCTTTTGGTTTTATGATGGGACCCGTTCATGATATTACTCCTTTCATAATGAGGATTTTTCTGTAATAACCTATGCCATCTGTTACCAGGATGTTACTGGTGGCTGGCTTTTCTGATTGCGCTGGCGGGACAAGTGTTATAAAATCATTTTGGGGAGAGGAGATTTATCGATGCAACCTCAGAATGAAGTTATGCGTCGCGATGTGAAGGTGTGGCAAGGCGTCCGGGCGGCTCTGCCCATCGTCCTCGGCTATTTACCCCTCGGCTTTGCCTACGGTGTCCTGGCCCGGGAGGCGGGCTTTAACCTCTGGGAGACAGTACTCATGTCGGTGCTGCTCTATGCCGGCTCCGGCCAGTTTATTGCCGTTAGCATGTTTGGCAGCGGCGTGGCAGCGGCCGCCATTATTTTCACCGTCTTCCTGGTCAACCTGCGCCACCTGCTCTTCAGCGCCTCCCTGGTACCCCATTTACGGCGTTTCCGGCCGGCCGCCCTGGCCCTGCTGGCAGCGGAAATTACCGACGAGACCTTTGCCGTGGCCATCAACCACTACAGCGACCACGAGGCCCATCTTCCCTATCATTTCGGTCTTAACCTGACGGCCCATTTTTCCTGGGTGCTGGCCTCGCTGCTGGGCGGGCTGGCGGGTAATTTGATGGGGGACCCGGCCCGTTTCGGTTTTAACTTTGCCCTGCCGGCCATGTTCATCATCCTGCTGGTCATGCAGTTAAAGGATAAGCAGACCCTGGTGGTTGCTGCCCTGGCGGCTCTATTTTCGGTAGTTATTGCCCTCCTCTGGCCCGGCAGCTGGAACATCATCCTGGCAACGGTGATAGCCGCCACCCTGGGAGTGATCCTGGAAGCATGGACAGGCAAATTTTAATTATTATCCTCGGTACCGCCCTGGTAACCTACTTGCCCCGGATGCTCCCCCTGGTAGTCCTGAGTCGCATGGGGTTACCGGAGGTTTTTTTACGCTGGCTAAGTTATGTTCCAGCGGCCGTCCTGGCCGCCCTGCTGGCGCCGGGACTGCTGCTGCCAGGTGGCAAGCTGGCTTTGACCGCTAACCCCTTCCTGCTGGCAGCCATCCCTACAGGGATAGTAGCCCTGAAGACCCGCAGCATGGCCCTGACCATTTTAACCGGTATGATAGCTATGATCCTGTTCCAGCACTGATAAGGAAGGTTTTAACTATGGCCACCTATCGTTCCGTTTGTCCCCTCGACTGCCCCGATGCCTGCGGCTTGCTCATTGAAGTAAACGCCGGCCGGGTAACTAAAGTCAGCGGCGACCCGGAGCACCCTTACACGAGGGGTTTTACCTGCACCAAAATGCGCCGTTACCCGGAGCTTATTCACTCCCCGGAACGGATTCTGACGCCCTTAAAGCGCAGCGGCCCCAAAGGTAGCGGCCTTTTTACGCCCATTTCCTGGACGGAAGCCCTGGAAACCATCGCCAGGCGCTGGCAGGAAATAATAGCTATCTATGGCGCGGAAGCCATTCTCCCTTATTCCTATGCCGGCGTCATGGGGTTGCTCCAGCGCAATGCCGGCCATGCTTTTTTCCACCGCCTGGGAGCTTCCGAGCTCCGGCGGACCATCTGCTCACCGGCAGCCGAGGCCGGCTGGCAGCAGGTTTTAGGCCGGACCTGGGGTACCGACCCGGAGACAGTTGTCGATGCGGACCTGGTAATCATCTGGGGCATGAACCCGGCCTCTACCAGTATCCATTTCCTCTCCCTGGTCCAGCAGGCCCGCCAGAAGGGCGCCAGGTTAATTGTTATCGATGCCTACCGTACCCGGACGGCTGCCCTGGCCGATGAGGTCATCCTGGTCCGGCCCGGCAGCGATGCCGCCCTGGCCCTGGGCGTCATGCACGTGCTGGTAGCGGAAGGACTGGTCGATAGTGGCTTTATCGCCGCCCACGTCGCCGGCTATGAGGAACTTCGTACGAAAGTCCTGCCCGGTTATTCTCCGGCAAGGGTGGCCGCCCTTACCGGCGTACCGGCCGCAACGATAATTAACCTGGCCCGGGCCTACGGCCGGGCCAGGGCGCCTTTTATCCGCATCGGCTACGGCTTTTCCCGCCACCGCCAGGGCGGGATGGCCGTCCGGGTCATTGCCTCCCTGCCGGCCCTGGTGGGAGCCTACGGCAAGCCAGGGGGTGGTGCCCTGCAGAGTTCCGGGACCGGCAGCGCTGTCAAGCTGGATGTCCTGACCCGGCCCGACCTGCGGCAGCGGCCGGTGCGGGCGATAAATATGGTCCAGCTGGGCCGGGCTTTAACTGAGGCGCTGGAGCCACCAGTGATGGGCCTTTACGTCTACCACGGCAATCCGGCCACAGTGGCTCCCGACCAGAACCGCGTCCTGGCTGGCTTAAGGCGGGAGGATCTCTTTACAGTGGTCCACGAGCGCTTCCTGACGGATACGGCCCTCTACGCCGACATTATCCTGCCGGCCGCCTTTTCTATAGAGCAGGAAGATCTATACCGCAGTTACGGCCACTATTACCTCCAGCGCAGCCCGGCCATACTACCACCCCCGGGGCAGGCGAAGAGCAACTGGCAGACCTTTTGCCTCCTGGCCCAAACCCTGGGCTTTAGCGAAGATATTTTCCGGCAGTCCGAGGCGGAAATGGTCGAGCTTTTAATCCGCGAGATGCACCTGGACACGGTAGACCGCGAAGCCCTGGCTGCCGGCAGGACTGTTAAATTAAAACCGGCCCGGGGATTTGCCACCCCTTCAGGGAAAATCGAACTTATGGCCGCCGGGGCTAAACTCCCCGGTTACGAGCCGCCGGGCGATACTGAGCTGGCCGGCCTTTATCCTTTTTACCTCCTCACGGCCCCGGCCCATTTTGCCCTCAACTCCAATTTCGGGCAGTTACCTTCCCTGCGGGAACGGGAAGGCGGCCCTCAGGTTCTCGTCAACCCGGATGACTGCCGTAAAAAAGGCCTGGTGGAGGGCGCCCTGGCTGAAGTTTACAACCAGCGCGGCTCCTGTCTCCTTAAGGTGCGGGCCAGCAGCGATGTTCCCCCGGGGATTGCTGTGGCCCCCGGGGTCTGGTGGTGCCGGCATTCCCCCGGCGGCCGCAACATTAACAGCGTCATTGGCGACGATTTAACCGACCTGGGTGGGGGCAGTACCTTTTATGACCACCGGGTCGCTATCCGGCCGTTATAATCATCAACCCCAGTTAAAACAAGGTCCGGCTTTGACCAGCCGGGCTTTTTTATTATATCCACTGCCCGGCAATTTTGATTGCCCGCAGGGAATAATAGTCTGGGGAGGCTTTGAGTTTTATGCGGGCAACCTGGCTTTACCTGGCAGCCATAATGGTATCCCTGGCGTTTTTTACGGGAGCCATTTTTTTCTCCATCCGCCCTGCCCTGGAAGAACCCTGGCCGCAGGGAGCCATTGCCGGAAAGAAAATATGGCAGAAGAATGGTTGCGTTGAATGTCATACCCTCCTTGGTAACGGGGGCTATGCCGGCGTTGACCTGACCAGGATTACTGCTAACAGCAGCCGCGAAGAATTAGTAACCTTCCTAACCCGGCCGCCGGTTATGCGCCCGGCCAGGCGGCAGCGTCACCCGGCCCTGGCCCGGGAGGAAGCAGAAAGGTTACTGGACTACCTGGAGCAGGTTAGTAAAATTGACACCCGTGGCTGGCCACCCCCTCCCTTTACCCGCACTAATCCTGCCAAAGGGGAGTGAAGCTTTGCTGGTGCTTCTTAAAAGGATATATAGAATATTTTTTCCTCGCCGACGCCAGGAAAAAGAACCCAGGCAAGACAGCCCTTCCCAGAAGGCGGCTTACCCCTATGCCCTGGCCACTTTTCTTTTTTTGGGCTTCCAGGGTATCCTGGCTACCGCCGGGTCCTTGCACCTGGTTTTTCCCGATTTACCGGCCCCCCTTACCTTTGCCAGCGGACGGGCCATGCACCTCAATTTAAGCATTTTCTGGCCCCTGCTGGGCGCCATGGGCGGGGCTTATTACTTTTTGGTGGAGGCAACGGGCCGGGAGCTTTACAGTATCAGGCTGGCCGGCTGGGGCTTCTGGTATCTCGTGGGTACCGGCCTGGCCATCCTGGGGTTCCTGGCCTTTGGTAAGACCGACGGGCGGGAATACCTGGAGGCACCTTTCTTTTTAAAAATTGCCCTTTTAAATGGCTTGCTGGCCTTTGCCTTCAACCTGCTGGCTACGGCCATCAAGAACCGGGTCCTGGTGCAGCCGGAGGTAGTAGTTATTTTGAGTGGTGCCCTCCTTTCTCCTTTGCTCTACCTGCCGACTATCTTCTTTGTCGGCCACCCTACCGTCGATGACGTTTTTCGCTTTCTGGTAGTGCATCTGTGGGAAGAAGGCAGCCTGGAATTGATAGCCACGACTATAGGTGCTGCCCTCCTGGCTGCCCTCAAAGTTGCCGGCAGGCAAAAAGTAAAGCGCCTGCTCCTCTGGGAAGCAGGGCTGGTCCTTACTTCCGGTTTTATAGCCACCGGTCACCATTACTACTGGATCGGTACCCCGGATTTCTGGAAATTAATTGGTGGTGTTGCCAGCGGCCTGCAGGTAGTGCCCATAGTAATCCTGGCCCTGACGGCCTGGCAGGGTATGGCTAACCGTCCCCGTAACTTCACCCCTAACCTGGCCCTTTATTTCTTTTATGCCAGCGTATTCTGGAATGTCGTTGGAGCCGGACTTTTGGGTTTCCTCCTGGCCATCCCGCCCTTTAACCGCTATGCCCATGGTACTTACTTCACCTCGGCCCATGCCCACATGGCCCTTTTTGGCTTTTTTGGCTTCCTGGTACTGGCCAGCAGCTATTATATCCTGACCCGCCGGCGCGAACTAAGCCCTACCCATAGTAAGCGTATCAAATTAAGCCTTGTCCTGCTCAATACAGGCCTGGCCCTGATGGCTGCCTGCCTGGTAATCGCCGGTTTTCTCCAAACCTACCTCTGGCGGGGGCTGGGTATGGATTTCACTCAGGTTCATCTCTTGCTAACGCCTTACCTTTTACTCAGGGCCGGTGGGGGTGCCATCTTTGCCGCCGGTGGTTTTTTACTGGCCTGGGAGATGGTTTCCCTGATACTTAAACCCTGGCTGGCTTTATTGCAGCCGGCCGGAGAACCTTGAAAAAACCGGCAGGGCCTTGAACGTCGTTGCTCAAGGCCCTGCCGGCTCAAGGAGGTCTTTGAAGAAGTGAGTGTGTATTCCTATTATAACCTTTCTGGCCAATCTTATACATGGATACCAAAAATTTTTTCGAGGGATGTCCCCAGGGACACCCGGGAGGAGGTTAAAGGCTTGCTACTTTTCCCCGGTTGTTTTTTCAGGCGACGATCTCCCGGAAGGCCTCCCGGGCAGCATCGACGGTCCGGTCAATATCGGCTTCCGTGTGGGCCAGGGACATGAAGGCAGCTTCAAACTGGGACGGCGCCAGGTATATACCCCGGCGCAACATCGCCTGGAAGTAGGCGGCAAAGGCTTTGGTGTCGCTGGCCGTGGCCGTAGTGTAATCGGTCACCGGGCGGGGGGTAAAGAAGGCGGTGAACATGGCTCCCACCCGGTTAAAGGTAACGGGTACACCGGCCTCCCCGGCAGCTTCCTTGAGGCCCTTTTCCAGGCGGGCTGAGAGGCTTTCCAGGCGTTCATAGACACCGGGCTCCTTGAGGACCTTTAAAGTTGCCAGGCCGGCGCTGACGGCCAGGGGGTTGCCGGACAGGGTTCCGGCCTGGTACACCGGCCCCCCCGGAGCCACCCTGGCCATAATCTCCCGCCGGCCACCGTAGGCTCCTACCGGCAGGCCGCCGCCGATGATTTTACCCAGGCAGGTAAGGTCCGGCCGGACGCCAAAGCGGCCCTGGGCACCGCCGTAGGCTACCCGGAAACCGGTCATGACTTCATCAAAAATCAAGAGAGTTCCATAGTGTTTCGTTATGGCCCGCAGGCCCTCCAGGAACCCTGGTTGCGGCGGGACGCAGCCCATATTGCCGGCCACAGGTTCGACAATCACGGCGGCAATCTCTTCGCCGGCCTGTTTAAAGATAGCCTCGACGGTATCCAGATCGTTGTACGGGGCAATGATGGTGTTGGCGGCCGTGGCAGCCGGGACGCCGGGGCTGTCGGGGACGCCGAAGGTGAGGGCCCCGGAGCCGGCCTGGATTAAAAAGTAATCGGCATGGCCGTGGTAACAACCGGCAAATTTAACGACTTTCTCCCGGCCGGTATAACCACGGGCCAGGCGGATGGCGCTCATGGTCGCCTCCGTTCCCGAATTGACCAGGCGCACCATCTCGATGGAAGGTACGGCGGCGATGATTTCCCGCGCCAGTTCATTTTCCAGTTCGGTAGGAGCGCCAAAGCTGGTCCCCATGGTATGTAAGGTGTTTTCCAGGGCGGCTATAACCTCCGGGTGGCGGTGCCCCAGGATTAAAGGCCCCCAGGAAGCGACATAGTCGATATACCGGTGGCCGTCTATGTCATAGAGGTAGGCTCCTTCACCACGCTGGATAAAGGGCGGCGTCAGGCCTACGGCTTTAAAGGCCCGGACGGGGCTGTTGACCCCCCCGGGCATGAGTTTAACAGCCTCAGCATAGGCGGCAGCTGATTTGGGCCAGGCTTCGATCACCGGCTACTTCCTCCTCAAAAATAGAAGTCAGATGCAAGAAGTCAGAAGTCGGAATTCCTGTAGGAACTGGCTACGCCAGTTCCTGGTTGAAAGTTTTCCGGGCGGCAGGCCATCAAGTTAAGTATTATGGGAAAGCTTGTATGTTCCTTTACTGGCATTCGGGATCTTCCAGGGTAAAATACTTCATGCTCTCTTTTTTTAGCTCGGCCGTACTGAAAATGAGGCGGTAATTATTATGGCCGATGCTGGCGGCCAGGCGGGCCGCCAGTTTTGCACAGGCCTCCCTGGTGCGGCAGTGAATGACGGCATACAGGTTATAGGGCCATTCGGGCCGCTGCTGGCGCTGGTAACAGTGGGTTACTTCCGGGAAGGTGGCCAGTTTTTCCCCTGCCCGTTTTAATTCTCCCGGCGGCAGCTGCCAGACTACCATGGCGTTGGCAGTTATACCGGCTTCCCGGTGGCGCAGGGCGGCACCGAAGCGGCGGATAATGCCCTCGGCCTGGAGGCGGCGGATGTGCTCCAGGACTTCCGCTTCGCTGAGGCCCAGCTTTTGGGCCACCGGTAAAAAAGGACGGGAAACCAGGGGGATGTCGCCCTGGAGCAGGCGCACCAGTTCCTTTTCCAGGTCGGTTAAAGGGCGTGGCAATTTTACGGGCTCCCTTCTTCCAGGTTAAAGTTTACTCGAATCTTGTAGGAGCTTTCCGCCGGGAGTTCCAGTACTGGCAGGCCGGTCCTGGCTTCGATGCTGGCCATAACCTTTTCCAGGTGGCGGCGGCAGGGGCCGATAAGGGTAAACCACATGTTATAAGCATCTTCCCGCAGGTAATTGTGGGTAACTCCTGGAAAGGCATTAACCACTGCCGCTACTTCCGCTAGGCGTCCTTCAGGGACCTTCATAGCACAGAGGGTACTGGTATAACCCAGCCGCCGCAGGTCAAAGACAGCGCCGATGCGGCGAATGATCCCCTCTTCTTTTAATTTAGCCAGGCGTTCCAGGACTTCCTTTTCCGCCAGGCCCAGGCGCCGGCCCAGTTCGGCGTAGGGTTCCTCCGTCAGGGGGAAACCTTCCTGGATCATATTTAATAAACGGCGGTCAAGGCTATCCAACCTTCATCCCCTTCCGGCCCTGGTAGAGGCACCAGGGCTCTTCAGCCATATAGTCGCCGTGGTAATACCAGGCCCGGGCGCGGCAACCGCCGCAAATCTTTTTGTAGCCGCAGTGGCCGCAGCCACCGCCGTAGTGTTCCGTACGCAGGCGGTGGAAGACCTCACTTTCCTGCCAGATACGGCTAAAGGGCGTTTCCCGGACATTG
Organism: Moorella glycerini; assembly: GCF_009735625.1. NCBI lineage: Bacteria > Bacillati > Bacillota > Clostridia > Neomoorellales > Neomoorellaceae > Neomoorella > Neomoorella glycerini. Next base: position 3,014,964 of record NZ_CP046244.1, read on the forward strand.
CCCACGGGCAGGTTCAGGTAGGCACAGGGCTGGACATCCCCCCGGGGACTGATAATACAGTAGGCAATGCCGGCCAGGCAGCCGCGGCTGTAACGTACAAGCATTCCCATTTGGCGGGCAATGCGCATGAACTGGGGCGCGCAGGTCGGTTTTAATTCAATATCTACCTGCTGCTGCTTTTGTAAGATGCGCCTTAAAGTTGCCTCATATGCCTCGGCCCGTAAGGATTCCGCTTCCATGCTCGCCGCTCGGCCGGTGGGCACCAGGAAAAAGAAATGGTGGGCCGCCGCACCAAGATCCACCGCGAGATCGGTGAGTTTTTCCAGTTCGTCCTGGTTCCAGTCAAAGACGGTGGTATGCACCTGGAAGGGCAAACCGGCCTCCCGGCAGGCCGCCATACCAGACAAGGCTTCCTGCCAGGCCCCTGCCTTTTGTCGCAGGCGGTCATGGCGGGCGGGAGCACAGCTATCCAGGGAAATACCTATGGCCCGCGCTCCGGCCTTTTTCAATTCCCGGGCCAGGTCCGGGGTGAGCAAGGTGCCGTTGCTCCCCAGGACCGGCCTTAAACCGCGCGATGCGGCATAAGCTATCAAATCCGGCAAGTCGGACCTTAACAGGGGTTCGCCGCCGCTGAAGATCATAATCCGGAAACCGGCTTTAACGGCCTCATCGATTAAATTCTTTGCTTCCGCCGTACTCAATTCATCCTCCACTTTAGCGCCGGCGTCCCGGTAACAGTGGTCGCAGTAAAGGTTGCACTGGTTGGTCGTATTCCATGATAAGAGCATTATTTAAGCCACCTTGCTACATCCAGGGCATAATAGGTAATAATGAGATCGGCCCCGGCCCTCTTGATGGCCGTCAGGCTTTCCAGCACGGTTCTTTCCTCATCCAGCCAGCCATTGGCAGCGGCGGCTTTGAGCATGGCATACTCGCCGCTGACCTGGTAGGCTACCAGGGGGGCGTTGAAGGTGTCTTTAACCCGGCGGATGATATCCAGGTAAGGGAGGGCCGGTTTAACCATGATCATATCGGCGCCTTCCTGGAGGTCCAGTTCCACTTCCCGCAGGGCCTCGTTGCTGTTGGCCGGGTCCATCTGGTAGCTGCGGCGGTCGCCAAACCGGGGTGCCGAACCGGCGGCTTCCCGGAAGGGACCGTAGAAAGCCGAAGCGAACTTGGCCGCGTAAGCCAGGATAGGTGTGTGGGTGAAGCCTTCTTTATCCAGGAGGCGGCGGATGGCCCCTACCCGGCCGTCCATCATATCCGAGGGGGCTACGATATCGGCCCCGGCCTCCACATGGGAGAGGGCTGTTTTGGCGATAAGCTCCAGGGTGGGGTCGTTTAAAACCTGGCCGCCATCCACCAGGCCGCAGTGGCCGTGGCTGGTATACTCGCACAGGCAGACGTCGGTAATGACCAGGAGTCCCGGGTAAGCGCGCTTTAAGGCCCGCACGGCTTCCTGGACAATGCCCCGGGGGTCATAGGCCCCGGAGCCCACCTCATCTTTTACTGCCGGGATGCCAAAGAGGAGGACAGCCGGGATGCCGGCAGCCACTACGGCCGCGGCTTCTTTAACCAGGTTGTCGATGGAGAGCTGGTATACGCCCGGCATGGAAGGTACCGGGTTTTTTATTCCCTGGCCGTGGATGACAAAAAAGGGATAAATGAGGTCGCGGACGTTAATTTCCGTTTCCCGGATCATGGCCCGCAAGGTTTCATTCTGCCGCAGGCGTCGCGGCCGGCGCACGGGAAAACCGGACATGAAAAATCACCTCGGCAAATATGTTGATTATGGCTATATCCCGGGGCATGGCCGTGAGCGGTGAGGGACATAGCCAAACGGGGGCATTTTTACCTGGCTGCAATCTCCGCTGCCGTTAAATAGCAGGCGGGGTCGGACTCCCAGAAGTCGCCGGTCAGGCTTTCCGCCCGGGCGCGGCAGTTGCCGTTACAGAGGTCCAGCCAGGCGCAAGTTGAGCAGCGGCCTTTGAGCAGGGGCTTGCGATCCCGCAGGCCTTGCAGGAGGGGATGGCTCAAATCGGTCCAGATTTCACCAAAGGGCCGTTCCCGGACATTACCCAGGGTGTGGTGCATGGTAAACTGGTCAGGGTGGACGTTACCGGCCCAGTCGACGGCGCCGATGGCGATCCCGCTGCGGTTACCCCCGTTCAGGCGCAATAACTCCCGCACGGCTGCCGCCCGCTCCGGGTCCTGGCGGCGCAGTTGCAAATAAAGGTAAATGCCGTCGGCATGGTTATCGACGGTTAAGATTTCCACTTCCCGGCCCTGTTCCTTCAGGCGCCTGGTTGCTTCGATAAGCAAATCCATGGCGGCGCGGCTTTCTTCATGGCTCAGGTCTTCCCCGGCAAGCTCGCTGCCCCGGCCGCTGTAAACCAGGTGATAGAAACAGGCCCGGGGAATGTTCTCTTCCCGGATGAGGTAAAAAATCTCCTCCAGCTGGTCAACATTGGCGCGGCTGATGGTAAAACGTAAACCCACCCGCTGGTCGGCAGCCAGGCAGTTACGGATGCCTTCCAGGGCCGCCGCAAAGGCTCCTTTTTGCCCCCGGAAGGCATCATGCCTCTCCTCCACGCCGTCCAGGCTGATCCCCACATAGCTGACGCCGAGTTTTTTCAATTCCCGGGCTGTACTGCGGTCAATAAGGGTACCGTTAGTAGACAGGGTGACCCGCAGGCCTTTCCCTACAGCAGTGGCCATCAGGTCAAAGATATCCGGCCGCACCAGGGGTTCACCCCCGGACAGGAGGAGGACCGGCACGCGAAAGGCCACCAGTTGCTCCAGGAAATCCCGGGCGGCCCGGGTATCCATCTCTTCGTTACCTGCACCCGGCCCGGCCCCGGCATAGCAATGGCGGCACTTCAGGTTGCAGGCCCGGGTACAATTCCAGACTACCACCGGCCCGCTGTCCCGGCGCGCTCCCGCTGCCGCACCAAAGGCAGCCTGGCTGTAGCGCAACGTATCCCCGAAATATCTATCATTAAAAAGCAGTTTAGTCAGGCTGATCAGTTCTCCTCACCTGCCTTCCGGCCGGCATAATAGTCCAGCATGGCCCGGATCAGGCCTGCTTCTGTATATTCTCCTGCCGTAGCCGTTACCGCCAGCCCGGCTTCCCTGGCCGTGGCTGCCGTAATAGGCCCGAGGCAAAAAACATCGACGCCCTGCATGAGGGTAAGAGTCTCGTCCCCCAGGAGATCAAGGAAAGACTTGACCGTCGAAGAACTGGTAAAGGTAACGGCCGTTACTTTACCGGCAGCCAGCAGTTCCCGCAAGGCGCTCACTTCGCTTTCCCTTTTAACGGTACGGTAGACGGCTACCTCCGTCACTTCTGCTCCCTGGCGGCGGAGGTCTTCCGCCAGGAAGGGCCGGGCAATATCAGCCCGCGGCAGGAGCACGCGCCGGCCCTGAAGTAAAGGTCCCAGACCGGCAGCTACGGCTTCGGCCACATATTCCCCCGGCTGCCAGTCGGGGTTCAAACCCCGCTCCTGCAGGGCCCTAGCCGTCGCCGGGCCGATGGCGGCAATTTTTATCCCGGCCAGGGTGCGGATGTCGAGCTGCCTTTCCTGTAAACGCCGGCAGAGATAACGGACACCGTTGGCACTGGTAAAGATCAACCACTCGAAATCTTTAATCTTAGCCAGGGCGGCATCCAGGTGGCCCCAGTCGGCCGGTGGCTGGATTTCAATGGCCGGGAAGGCCAGCACTTCCGCCCCCAGGTCGGCCAGCCGCCGGGCCATTGCTTCCGCCTGGGCCCGGGGGCGGGTGATTACCACCCGCCGGCCGAAAAGGGGTTTGCCTTCCAGCCAGGCCAGGGCAGAACGCAAAGAAACTACCTGGCCGACAACGATAATAGCCGGGTTGCTGAAGCCGGCTTCCTGGGCTTTGGCCTCAATATCGGCCAGGGTACCGACCAGGGTTTCCTGCTCGGCCCTGGTGCCCCAGCGGATGAGGGCCACCGGGGTAGCGGGGGTACGGCCACAGGCCAGCAACCGGCTGACAATGGGGGCCAGGTTGGCCATGCCCATCAGGAAAACCAGGGTATCGACGGCCCCGGCCAGGGCCTCCCAGTTGATGGCGCTGCTTTCTTTACCCGGGTCTTCATTACCGGTAATGAAGGCCACCGTTGAAGCCAGGCCGCGGTGGGTCACCGGGATGCCGGCGTAGGCCGGTACGGCGATGGCCGCCGTGACCCCGGGCACCACTTCAAAGGGTATCCCGGCGGCCTTGAGGGCCAGGGCTTCTTCCCCGCCGCGGCCAAAGACAAAGGGGTCACCGCCTTTTAAGCGCACCACCTGCTTTCCCTGCCGGGCGAGCTCTACCAGGAGTTCATTGATTTCTTCCTGGCGCAGGGCATGGCGGTAGGGGGCTTTGCCGACATAAATTTTTGCGGCCCCCTGTGGTGCATAATCCAGGAGGCTCGGGTTGATCAGGCGGTCATAGACCACCACATCAGCCCGGGCCAGGCATTCCTGCCCCTTGATAGTTAATAATCCGGCGTCACCGGGGCCGGCACCGACCAGATATACTTTACCTGTGGAAATTGCCACCCTTCAGTCTTACCTCCTGTAAAATGGCCCCCGCGCCCCGGGCCAGTAATTTCCGGGCCAGTTCCTGACCGGCGGCTTCCGGGTTGGCCGTGCTCCCGGAAACGTAATCCCTTAATACCTGCCTGCCGTCCAGGCTGGCCACCATACCCTGCAGGACCAGGGCTTCCCCTTCCACGGTAGCCAGGGCACCTATGGGAACCTGGCAGCCTCCTTCCAGGGCACGTAAGTAAGCCCTTTCCGCCCGCACTGCCGCAACCGTGGGCGGGTGGTTGATGGCGGCCACCAGCTGCGCGATTTGTTCATCCCCGGCCCGGATCTCAACGCCGATGGCCCCCTGCCCTACAGCCGGCAGGCAAAGGTGATAGGGTATGGGTTCCCCCAGGAGGCGGCCATGGTTTAACCTTTTCACCCCGGCGGCAGCCAGGACGATGGCCTCCAGTCCTTCCCGCTCCATTTTCGCCAGGCGGGTGGGGACATTGCCCCGCAGGTCCACCAGTTCCAGGTCGGGGCGGGCATGGGCCAGCTGGGCCTTGCGCCTCAGGCTGCTTGTCCCCACCCGGGCCTTGACTGGTAGAGATGCCAGGGTATAGCCCGCCGGGGAGATGAGGACATCAGCCGGGTCTTCCCGCGGCCCCATGGCACCGATAATCAGGCTCTCTGGCAAGCTGGTCGGCATATCTTTCATGCTGTGGACGGCCATATCGATAACCCCGTCCAGGAGGGCCAGTTCCAGTTCCTTGGTAAAAAGGCCCTTATCGCCAATCCGCGCCAGGGCCACATCGAGGATCTTATCGCCCTTAGTTTTAAAGGTAACCAGGCGACAGGTCAGATCCGGCCAGGCTTTTTCCAGGGCCTCGATAACCCAACGGGCCTGCCAGCGGGCCAGTTCACTTTCCCTGGAGCCCACCTTTACTTCCAGCATTTATTGCCCTCCTCCTTCCACTGCCGCCGCTTCTTTGCGGGGCCTGGCCCCTTCCCCCGGCAGGTTAAAAAGTTCATGCAGGGCTTCGGCATACAAATGTCCCCGCGGTGTCAGGGCGGCCTTTTTTAAGTTCACGACAGCGTCGTGGAGGAGCTGGTTGACAATGGAACTGGCCAGGGAACTGATTATTTTTTGCTGCCTTGGTGTCAGTTCTCCCAGCCGGTGACAGGCCCGCTCTAATTCAGCCTTTTTAATGGCTTCCGCTTTTTCCTTTAAAGCAATAATAGTTGGGACCACGTACAGAGATCCCAGCCAGCGGAAAAAGGCATCGACTTCAGCCGTAATGATACCTTCCGCCTGCCGGGCGGCATGCTGCCGTTCCTCCAGGTTGGCCAGGACCACCTGTTGCAGGTCGTCGATATCATACAGTTTCACCCCCGGCAGGTCGCCGGCAGATGGCTCAATATCCCGGGGCACGGCAATGTCAATGAGCATCAGGGGGCTGTCCGGCCGCGCCGCCCGCGCCCGGGCCCGGGCCACCTGTTCCCGGTGGAGAATATAGTGGCTGGCCGCCGTACAGCTGATAACGATATCGGCCCGGGACAGGTAATCCTCCATGGCGTCCAGGCGCACGGCTTGGCCGCCAATTTTAGAGGCCAGATCTACGGCCCGATCATATGAACGATTGGAAACCAGGACCGTGGTCACGCCTTTATCTTTCAGGTAACGGGCAGCCAGGGTACTCATTTTACCGGCACCGATTACCAAAACGGTCCGCCCCTGGAGGTTACCATGAAAAACCTGGCGGGCCAGTTCTACGGCAGCGTAGCTGATTGATACCGTGTTGCGGTCGATGCGCGTTTCCGTCCTTACCCTCTTGCCAACGGTAATGGCCTGCTGCCACAGGGTGTTGAGGATGTTATTAGTTGTTCCTGTTTCCCGGGCTATCTCGTAAGCTTCGGCCACCTGGGCTAAAACCTGGTCTTCGCCGAGAATCATGGAATCCAGGCCGGCAGCCACCCGGAACAGGTGGCGGACAGTATGGCGCGTATTCAAGGTGTAAAGATAGCCTTCCAGGTTTTTAAGGTCCATCCGGCAGGACTGGCTGAGGAAGTTCTTGCCTGCCCTGATCCCGGTTTCCTCCTGCTGGCAGGCCACATATATTTCCGTCCGGTTACAGGTACTTAAAATCACGCAACCCTCAACGCCGGCCACGGCCCGTAGCTGTTCCAGGGCCGCCGGCAAACCGTGGCGGGCAAAAGCCAGTTGCTCCCGGATTTCTACCGGCGCCGTGCGATGATTTAAACCGACGGCAACGACAAACACTGCTTCACCCGCTCCTTTGCTAAATCTTCTTTGCCCCGGGCTACCAGGCGAAATAATATCTCATCCCCGGCCAGCCGCCGCAGTAATTCTTCCCGGCGTTTCTGGTCATGGGGCCAGACCTTTTTAAGCAAAGGACGAAGTTCTCCTAAAAAGTCCACCCAGGGGCCGTATTCCGGTCCAATTTCAGCCTCCAGCTGTTTGCGTAACTGGCGGGCCAGGGCCGGGCTTTTCCCGGCGGTAGAGATGGCTATTTGCAAGTCCCCGCGCCGGACGACAGAGGGAACCATAAAGGTACACTTTTCCGGCGCATCGGCGACATTGACCCAGATGCCGGCCTGGTGGCAGTCGGCAGCCACGCGGGCATTAAGGCCGGCGTCAGCGGTGACGGCAAAAACCAGGGCCATCCCCGTGATATCGCCGGGCTGGTATTCACGCCGCCACCATACCAGTTGCCTGGCCAGGGCCAGGTCCGCCAGGACGCGCGTAACCTCCGGGCTTACCAGGGTAACCCTGGCGCCTGCTTCCAGCAAATTTAAAACCTTGCGCTCACCGACCTGCCCGCCGCCGACTACCAGGCAGGGACGGTCCGTTAGCTCTACTACCATAGAATAAAAGCCCATTATAGACCACGCGTCCTCACATAGTACGTCAGGCCCATTAAAGTATCCCGCGCCTGTCCTTCCGGCAGGAAAATGGCCTGCTGCCTGGCCCGGGCCAGGTAACGCTCGGCCAGCCCCAGGGCATAATCGATGCCGCCACTATCTTTAATGAGGTCAATAACTTCCAGAATTTCCGTAGCTGTTTTATCCCTTTTGGCCAGCAGGAAAATTAGCTTTTGCTTTTTGGGAGAGCAGCGTAAAGCATAGATGGCCGGCAGGGTAATAACCCCCTGGCGCAGGTCGCTACCTATGGGCTTACCCAGGCGTTCCGGGTCGGCCACCATATCCAGGACATCATCGGTGATCTGGAAGGCCATCCCCAGGTTGCGACCATAATGGTACAGGTGGCGGATAAAATCCTCCCCGGCCCCGGCAACTATGGCCCCCAGCTGGCAGCTGGCGGCAATAAGTAAGGCCGTCTTGCGGTAGATACGTTTCAGGTAGTCACGCAAGGTAACCTCCAGGTCAAAGGCGCCGGCCAGCTGGTGCAGTTCCCCCTGGACCATTTTGACGCTGGTGGAAGCCAGGATCGAAGGGATACGGGGATCGTCATAGGTGGCCACCAGGAGCAGGGAGCGGGCAAAAAGGTAATCCCCTGTATGCAAAGAAAGCTCCTGGCCCCAGCGGGCCCACACCGTCGGCCGCCCCCGCCGGACCGGGGAGGCATCGATGACGTCGTCATGGACCAGGGTGGCCATATGAATCATTTCCAGGGCCACGGCCAGGGGCAGGACCCGTTCCAGGGGGGCGCCGCAGCATTTGGCTGCCAGGATGGCAAAGGCCGGGCGCAGTCTTTTTCCCCCCGCCTGGACCAGGTGCCGGGCCGCCTGGCTTAAGACCGGGTCAGGAGCATCCACCTGGCGCAATAATTCAGCCTCTACTGCTTGTAAATCGGCTTGTACCTCCTGCCAGAGGGGTAACTCTTTCATAATTACATTATACCACCTGTAACTGTCCTTGCCGAGTATTTTTCCCCAATACCAGCTACTTACCTCTCAGGTGGGCATCTTCCTATTTAGCAAGAACCGGCAGGTTTTTCAACTGGTCGTATTGTTTGGCCAGGCCGGCATCGGCCTTCTCCACCTGGGCCAGGAGCTGATTGGCCCGGTCGGTATCTCCCTGGTGATAAGCGAGTATTGCCTGCCAGAGCTGGACTTCAGACTTTATTTGAGCATCTTTAGCTGCGGCGTTAAGATTGGCTGCCGCTTCTCTTTCCTGCCCCAGGAAATACTGGCCAATGGCTGCCCGGAGCTGGATGGCCGGGCTCAGGGTCACCCCGCCGGGCTGGTGCAGGTCTTTAAATTCTCCCAGACTATCCACTTTTTCCTTCACAGCTGCTGGCAGGGCTGCTGCCTGCTGGAACACCTGCCGCGCCTTGTCCTGCTGGCCGGCCCGTAGATAGTTAATGCCGGCAGCAGTATAAGCCTGCCCTAAATTCTCCCAGCTGGCGCCCACCCAGGGAGCAACCTGCCGGGCACGTTCCATGATCGCCAGGGCTTGCTCGACCGCACCATCTTGCCAGTAGGCTTCGGCCAGGCGGCTTAAGACAGCCAGATTGTAGGGCTCTTTATTGCTGGCAGCCAGGGCCAGGGCCAGGGCTTCCTTAGTTTTCCCTTCCTTCAGGTAAATACCGGCCAGGTCACTGTTATAGGAAGCCGTAAAGGGGTCATAACGGCTGGCCTCTTCCAGGTAAGAGGCCGTAGCCCGGAGGTTGTTGCGCTGCAGGGCAGCAGCCGCCTGGCGGGCGCTGGCCACCCCGGCCAGGTAAGAAACGCTAAAAAGGACGATGACCAGGGTTGCCAGGGCTGCTCCTGTAACGTAGGCCACCTGCTTATTTTTAAATACTGCCGCGGCCAGGGTCGGCTCCGGTCCCAGGCGCTGGCCTTCTATACTCCTGGCCAGGCCGAAGCAGGCCCAGAGCATCATGGAGACAGCTCCCAGGGCCAGGTCGAAATCAATGGCGGCATGGAGGCCGAGGTTCAAGGCAGCCATACCTATAGCCAGGGCCTGGAGGCGTTCTGGGCCGCGGGAAGAACGGTAGTTACCCAGGGCAGTCAGCAGGAAAAACAGCCATACAATTCCCAGTACAGCGATGCCCACCAGCCCGGTTTCTACGGCTACCTGGGCGTAATCATTGTGCACTTGGGTGGAATTGTAAAAGTAACTCTGGTACTGGCGGTAGGCTGCTTCCCAGCCACCACCGCCGAAGCCAAAGACGGGGCGTTCCCGGACCATCTTCAGCGCATCCCCCGTCCAGATCAGCCGTTCCCGGCTGCTCTTGGTCTCCAGGTTGATGTCCTGGAGGCGGGCCATAACCTGGGGCGGCAGGAGGCGGGCCAGGATACCGGCCGGTTGCCTGTCCCCTCCTACCGGGGTTACGGCTAGCTGGTGCTGGGCAAAGAAGACACCGGCTCCCACCAGGATGACCAGGACGGCCACCCCGGCTGCCATGCGCGCCCTGGGGGTCCGCAGGCTCCAGCCGGCTCCCTGGATAATTAGCTGGCCGGCAAGGGCTACCAGCAGGCCCAGGGCAAACCAGCTCCAGGCCGGGCCGTAGGCTTTGGCTACAGCCAGGGGAATAAACCGGGCATTGCCTGCCAGGGCGGCGGCGCTGCTGGTCACCAGGTGGGCCAGGGTATTCAGGCGGTAACCCCCGGGCGCCAGCAGCCAGTAGAAGAAGATAACCAGGGGGAAAACGAGGTAAGCGCCCCGGGAGCCTGTCCCCAGGAAAACCATTAATAACAGGTAGTTGGCCGCGGCGTATAAATACCGCTGGCGGCTGCCGGCCCGGGCCCAGAGGTAAAAACCGATGATACTGCCGGCACCGGTGTAACTGGCCAGGGCATTGGGGTACTGTAAAGTGGAGTAGAAACGCCCGCCCACGAAACCATCTTTAATGTAAACAAGCTCCGTAGCACTAAGCAAAGCCGCCAGGGCGGTTCCAGCTGCGGCCAGGTAAAGGGCATGGAGCAGGTAGAGGGTACGGCGCTGGCCGCCCAGGCGGGAAGTCAGCCAGAAGGTTAAAAAGTAAAGGAGGACCTTAGCCACTTCAGCTACGGCCAGGCTGCGGCTGGCCGGCTTGATGGCGGCCAGGATATAAACTACTACCAGGGCCGCGGTCGCCAAATCCAGGGGCCGGTTAAGGAAGGCTACTTCCCGGCGGGACAACTTCCACAGGTAAGTAAGGAAAAACAGGGCGGCGGCAAACAGCAAGGTCCAGCGCTGCTCTACCGGGAAAAAGAGGCCGCGAAAAAAAGGCGGGTAAAAGAGGAGCAACAACAGGCCGGCAAAGGCCAGTAGAAATAAAGTCTGGTTGCCCCCGGCCGGCCAGAAGGGCTCCCCGCTGCTGTTTTTTTCCCTGACGCGGCGCCAGGGGGTTACTCGGGTATTAGTATCAGGGTTATCTTTAGCGTTATTTACCGTTTGATTTTTCCCGCCTTTGATGGCACTTGTTAAGGGGATTACTTTACCTTTTCTATGTGCTTCTTTATATGCTTCCCCGGTCTTTCTTTTGCTCCGTGCCATGGCCAGACCCCTTTCACGTCATGTCCTCCCTATTCATTCGCCGCTTCCCTATCCTTTTCCTGCTAAAATAAAAAGATAGCCAGAGGCAAACGATATGCCAGCATATTGTAACCCCTTACCGCTAGCTTTGGCGAGATCTTTTTGACGATAAGTTCTTAAGGTGTTATGCTAAAGAAGGAATGGTAAACCTGGAAGACTTTTCGAACAGCGAGTGATCATATATGGTAGCAACCATCAGCATCCTGGCCTTTTTAACTGCCGTCCTCCTCGCGGTTAGTGCCGGGTGGCTTGCTTTGCGCCGGGCCGGAAAAAAGGCCAAACGCCAGGCCTTCTATGCTATCCTCGCTTTTATCCTCTCCTTGGCTACTGCCTGGGGTAATCTTACCGGAGAACAGCCCCCTTCTCCGGCCAACCAGGCGCGGCCGCCGGTAGCGCAAACAGCTTCCCCTCCACCAGGAACAGCACCTGACACCTCAACATCGCAAGAAAAGCCTCCGGGCGCCTCAAACCAACCGGCTGCGAGCGGCAAGCTACGCGTTCATTACCTGGATGTCGGCCAGGGTGATGCCATCCTGGTGCAGATGCCCGATGGCAAGAACATTTTAATCGACGGTGGCACCAGTGATGCCGGGCCGGATGTGGTTCAAAAATTGAAGCAGTATGGTGTTGAGATACTGGACTTTGTCATTGGCACCCACCCCCATGAGGACCATATCGGCGGCCTGGACCTGGTAATAAATAGTTTCCCGGTGGGCAAGGTTTACCTACCCCGGGTGACCCATAATACCGACTCTTACCGGGATCTCTTGCTGGCTATAAAAAATAAAGGCCTCAAGGCCACGGAGGCCAAAGCCGGCGTTGCCCTGCCCCTGGAAGGCAGCATCCAGGCTCTTTTTGTCAGCCCGGCAAGAAAGACCTATGAAGATCTAAACGATTATAGTGCCGTCCTGCATCTGACCTACGGGCAAACGGCCTTTCTCTTTACCGGCGACGCCGGTACTACCGTCGAGGAGGAAATGCTGGCCGGTGGCAAGCCTCTCAAGGCTGATGTACTCAAAGTAGCCCACCACGGCTCCCGTTATTCTACCAGCACTGCTTTTCTCAAAGCTGTGGCTCCCTGGTATGCTGTTATCTCCGTAGGTAAAGGGAATGATTACAGCCATCCCCATGCCCAGACCCTGCAGCGCCTGCAAAAAGCCGGGGTTAAAATCTACCGCACCGACCGTGATGGTACCATAACGGCCCTTTCCGACGGCCAGAAGGTGACTATCCAATAGCATTGTACCGGCCAGGCCGGTAGCATTCCTGCTATTCTATAGCGACCTGATGCAAAGTAAAAGTGAAAGGAGTAGAATAATGCCCCGCCGGGAATTGCTGGTCATTGATCGTTTTGAAGAAGACATGGCCGTAATTGAATACGGCCGCCACACCTTTACCCTGCCCCGCTCCCTCCTGCCCCGGGCCGCCAAAGAGGGTGACGTGATTAAACTCGCCGTCGTCCTGGATCCAGAAGCCACTGCCCGGCGCAAAAAAGAAGTCCGCTCCCTGGCGGACGATGTGTTTGAGGGGTAGAGGCTTAATGCTTACCGGGCTGCATCCACAATGGCCCTGATTTTAGCGTCCACCTGTGAGGCTATTTCTTCCAGGCCGGCTTCGGGATAAAATTTGGCCAGCATGGTGGGCCTGAGGGCGCTGATGTAGGTCTTACCTTCCTTGGTGTAGACGTTAATTTTACAGGGCATCATCAAGCTGATCAGGACGTTTTTAGCCAGGACTTCATGGGCGTAGCGGGCATTGCAGATTTCAATGATTTTCAGTGGTTCAGAATCGTAGCCCTTGCTTTTCAGGGTGGCCTGGACGTCATGGATGTGTTGGACCTTCATACCCTGGATTGCTGTAGCTTCTTCTACGGCAGCCACGGCGGCAACAAAATCTTTATCAGTTGTCACGGTGTAGCTGATGTCTTGATAATCCATGCCATATGCCTCCTTCACCTATTGGCCTGTAGTAAGGCTGGCTTTCATTGTTGGTTTTTTAGTGCTTTTCGTTTGTATTTGTTACTATAATACTAACATAACAATTCGCTGTCAATATACATAGCAAATAATAATCGGACTTTAGCAGTAGATATAAGCCTTCCCGTTCAGGGCAACAAAAAAGGGTACCTGCCATGTACCCTTAGTTTACCTTTTTAAAGTAAGCTAATTTTAAGTTACCCGGCTTTAACCGGCCAGGGATTCTTCTTGCCCTTGCGGACAGTCTTTACCGCTACCTTTACCGCCGCCATGGCCCGGGGCCAGGAGTTCCTTGATGGCCCCCAGGGAGCCCAGGATACTGGCGGTTTCGTAGGGAATAAAAACTTTATTATGGCTGTCGGCCAGCTTCATAAGGGCTTCGATGGACTTCATGGTGAGCATCTTTTCATCCATGTCGGCTTCTTTCAGGGCCTTCATAACCAGTTCTATCCGTTTGGCTTCGGCGGCAGCCACCAGTTGAATAGCCTGGGCTTCACCCTCAGCCTTTTTAATATTGGCTACTCGCTGGGCTTCAGCCCGGAGGATCTGGGCTTCTTTCTCGGCCTCGGCCCGGAGGATCTGGGCCTGCTTTTCACCTTCGGCTTTTTTGATCTCGGCTTCCCGTTGACCTTCAGCCTGGAGGATGGCGGCCCGTTTCTCCCGTTCAGCCCTCATTTGGGCTTCCATGGCCTGGCGGATGTCAGCCGGTGGGTTGATGTTTTTCACCTCAACGCGTTCCACCCGGACACCCCACTTGTCGGTAGCCTCATCCAGTACCAACCGCAGGCGGTTGTTAATCTCATCCCGCGAGGACAGGGTCTGGTCCAGCTCCATATTGCCGATAATATCGCGCAGGGTGGTCAGGGTCAGGTAATGCATGGCCCGCACCAGATCGGCAATCTCATAGGTAGCTTTAATGGGGTCAGTTATCTGGTAGTAAACTACCGTATCGATTTCCATGGTGACATTATCTTTAGTGATAACTGGCTGGGGCTCGGAATCCAGGACCTGGACTCTGAGATCGACAACACGGCGTACATTATCTATAAACGGGATGATAATGTTCAAGCCGGATCCACAGGTCTTGTAGTATTTCCCCAGGCGTTCAACAATGAGGACTTGAGATTGATGAACTATCCTCACGGTCCTGGCTACCAGGGACAGAGCAAAGATAATCAGGATGAGCAGCAACAGGAAAGTAAAGATATCACCTAGCAAAATATAACCCCCTCGCAAATAGTTTTACCCTGGAATTGAGCCCGGCTTCCTTTTTAGTAGGTAGCAACGTCTACTCTTGAGTCTGCGTAGAAACAATGGCCTGCAACTGTACGGTCAGTAACTTATTGCACTCTTTTTACTAAAAGTGTGGCCCCTTCTACCCGGACCACCTGGACCGGCGTACCGGGTGCAAGGGTCTGGCCGTCCAAACTCCTTGCTGACCATGTTTCCCCGTTGACCTTGACCAGTACCCGGTCAACAGTGACCTCCCCGGTCACATAACCCCTTTGCCCCACCAAGGCTTCAGCGTTGGAAAGACGCCCCTGGTGGTTTAAAACAAAAGTACGCTTAAGAATTGGCTGGACAAAAACGGCCAGGATAATTGATATAACTACAAAGATACCCACCTGGTAACTAAGAGACAACCCCAGGGCCTGGACCAGGGCCGCACCGAAGGCGCCAATGGCAAAAAGGATCAGGTAAAAGGTTAAGGAAAATATTTCGGCTACGATCAGGGCGATGGCTATGGCTACCCAGACTTGCCAGGCCACCTGTTCTCCTCCTTTATTAGCTCTATATACCTTCATTATACCTTATTTCCGGCAAGTGGATAGATGTTTTTACTTAAAATTAAAGATATCTTACCGCTACCTTAATTTACTCCGTTTTCGGAACGCCGGGAAAACCCTGTCCCGGTATTAGCTGCTTTTGGCCAGGGTAATGAGGCTCCTTGCTGCCTGGTAGGCTTCCAGGTAATCGGCTCCCGTGTAAGTTACGGTAGCGGCATCGAGGAACCGGCTGCGGGGCAGGATAGCTGCTGCCGCCGCCCGGGCCGGGTCGTTAAATTTAATCGTTACCGTTGCCGGGGCCGGTGCCGCAAGGGGTTGAAAGCTTTTCCTGCTGAGGGCCCGGACCAGTCCCAGGCGGATTTTTTCCCTGGCCAGCCGGGGCGGGAGCGACCTGGCGGCGTGGAAATTAACTGCTTCTTTAACAATAACGGCTTCTACTCCTTCAAGGATTTTCCTTACTTCACCGGCCAGGACCTGGTCGCCGCTCACCAGGACCACCGGGACACCGAAATA
Organism: Moorella glycerini; assembly: GCF_009735625.1. Lineage (NCBI taxonomy): Bacteria > Bacillati > Bacillota > Clostridia > Neomoorellales > Neomoorellaceae > Neomoorella > Neomoorella glycerini. Next base: position 3,030,276 of record NZ_CP046244.1, read on the forward strand.
GCCGGCCAGCAGGGCATTCAGGCCCAGTTCCCCCATTTCCTGTCCATTAACCTCCAGGCGGTGGACTACGTCGCTGTAGGTGTGGGCCAGGACGCCATGGCTGCCGGCCCGGGCATGATAACCTATGAAACAGGCTACAGCAAAGCCCCTGTCTATACCCTCCATCATACCCAGTTTTTTCGGTGTGCCGCTGATGAGCTGGGCCCCGGGGTGCAGGTCTTCCGGCGGGATGTTACGCATCCTGCCGTGGGCGTCATTGACGGTTACGCTGGTAGCCCCGGCTTCAAGGGCGCCACGGATGGCGGCATTGACTTCAGCCGTCATTAGTCTCTGGGAGCGTGCGTATTCCACCCCACCTATGGTTTCCACCTGTTCCCAGGCAGTTATCCCGGCCACGCCTTCCATATCGGCGGATATGTAAACCCGCATCCCTGCCATTCCTCCCTTATGACGGGTAAATGTCAAAAGGGCCTGACCGGCCCTAAGAACAACTCCTTCATGATTTATGGATATAATGGTAACCGAGTTTGGTGATATGCTGACCAATTATTTCCAGGCTTATCTGGGGCAAATAATAGGTAATCACCACCCAGCGACGTTCGAGGACAACATTGACGCTAATTACACCCGGCAGGCTGCCCAGGGCATTACTGATTTTTTTGGCATCTTCCCCGGTACGCATGTCGCTTACAATCAGGGTCATGGTTACCTGCCGGAGCTCAGGGGTGTAACCATAACGCAAATTTTGCCACTGTTGCCCGGCCAGAATTTCTGCGGCCCGCTGGCTGTACCAGCTCATCTATTTAACCTCCTTTTACCATATTTAACTTTTAATTGCTGATGAGCATCCTGCTCACCCGTTTTCCCCTCAGGGACTCAGTCGCCGGAACTCAACCCCCCTTTGCTGTAACAAATAGTCTATAAAAGAAGGTGTAATCCTTTCCGGGTCATAGATTATTTTCACCATATTGACCTGGCCCTGCTGGGGCAACTGGATCTCCTTTACCAGAGCAGCCAGGGTATAATAGACTGTTTCCCTGATGACCGGACTCTCAAGATGAGGTATGATGTAGGTAACTGCCTCCTCCCGGCAGGGTTGCAGTTTTTCCTGGCGGGCGTCAATCCACATTCTTACCTTTGGTTCCATGTCCCTTCCACCTCCAGAGCCCTGCCCTATATTCTATGCATCAACTCACCTTTTGCCGCCTGTTTTTAGGTCCATTCCACCCTTCATCAACATATGCTGTAATAAGTGATTTGATGAAATGAGGGGTGAAAGATGGCTAAAGTTCTTCTGGGGGATATTATCTTAACATCATGGGAGCTTGATGCTTTCAGTAAAGCCTTGCTCCCGGTCCTGTGCCGCAGTTTAGGTGTAAGTTTCTTGGAAGATGGAGAAGAAAACTTTATCCTGGAGCCGCCCCTGGCTAATAAGACGGTTGTTTTACGCCCTCTGCCCGGCCAGGATCAAACTTTGAAGGCCCTGCTAACTACCTTAAGCCAGGAGTTGCAGGGACGGGGGTCCAATGTTTTAATTGTTCCGGCGACGGCTAGCGACGGGCAGCTTTTCCGGCTCTGGCAGACCCAGGTCCTTTTTGCCTTCTCGCAAAAGGAAACTACCGGTCCAGAAGCGGCTTTACGCTTTTTTTACGCACCCAAAAGACGTGAGGAAAGCCTGGGACTAATCGCCGCCCTGGTACAGGCCATGCTCCGTTCAGGAAGTCCTCTGAGTTATGCCATCCCCGGAGCCTGGGAGCATTTTAAAAACTTCCATTACCGCCGCCTCTTAAATAATACAGAAGTACCATCGGTCTTAATTGAATTTTGCCAGGTTCATCTGGACCCGGAAATTATTCACAACATAACGACGTGGCTGGTTGGTGGTTTAACGTGGTATTTCCAGAAGCCCCTTAATGAAGAAACTATTTTTAAGCTGCAATCCCTGTTGCAGCGCTTCCGGGATGCCTGTTTACTACCCGGGCTACCTGAAGGAAGCAATCCCCGGGAAAGCAAGACAATACCTGGACAAGGCGAGGTTTTGGCTGCGGAAAGCCCGGCCATTACAACAAGGGAACCACAGTACCGGGTTCCCGCAACAAACCAGGAAAAGAAGGAAACTGCGCCTCCGGAAGGGGAACCGGCAACTATGACGCCGGCCGGGCCGGGAGAGAACCCTGTTAAGACCGGAGAAAAGAGGGACGCAGGAGCAGAAACCACAGGGGGCGCGGCCCGGGGAGAGACGGGGGGAAAGATAACAGAGGCAGGGGCTACAACGGATCCTGGAGAGGAAACAGAGACAGAAGCTACAACGATCCTGGATGAGGTATCTATACGTGAGGTATCTATACCCGGCAAAAGCGAAATGCAGGTGCAGGCTGGATTGCCGGTGCAGGGTAAAGTACAGGGGCGAGGCGAGGTAGTGGAGCAAGCAATGATATCACCCCAAAACAAGCTCCTGCCACCGGAAAGGAACGTCAACCAGGGGGCAACGGCGGCAAAGGATCCAGTTTCCAGCAGCCAGGTTTTTCCGCCGGCACCCTCCGGGAAGATCCATGATGCCCGGCAGGGTAAAGGCCGTCACCGGGGCAATCCCTTTTCCCCTCCCGGTGACGGGCCGGTGTTTATCTTTAAACGGCCCCTGGAAGCCAGCCTTGCTCCTGCCATCTTTCCCCAGGAAGTACTGGAACGTATGGCACCGCTGCCCCTCCAGAGCACTTTTCTGACAGGAGAACAATGGCGTAATTATCTGTCCTCTACCGGAGCGAATACGGTTATGGCCAGCCTCGCTGCCCGGCAGGCCCCTCAGCCAGGAGCAGCCAGGACAGATATGATCAGGACGGGTACGGTAACCCAGGAAACCGGAAAAAATGATAGCACTCTGGCGGAGCTCAAAAATTTGAGTGCTGCCATCCTGGCCCCGGAACAACCCGGGGAACCCCTGAACGGCGAAGCACCGTCAATTTGACGGTGCTTCGTACTTCCTGCCTTCTAGAAACACTGGGCCGGTGGCGCCGGCGGGCAGACGCCGGGAGCCACAGTGCAAGGAGCCGGCACGCAGAAGCCGTAGCTGGGCACCAGGAGCTGGACGGAAAGGATGGTCTTAATGACGACGCATACCTGGAAATCACAGGTAACGGTGATGTTACCGACACCTACGGCCGAGACAACGCAGTTGCAGAAAAGCAAGGTGCTCTCGGAGCAATCTACGGTTACTCCTTCAGGAGCGCAGAGGGTGACTACTTTGGTAAAGGTAAAGACACGATTGGCAGTTTCAGTTGGAGCATTGGGGTTGGTCAGGGTTATTGGAACAGAGACGACAATGGTTAAAGTAGCAAAATTGCCGGTAGTTGGTACCCGGTTAATCACGCTGCAGGAAATGGTCCCATTCAGGGCACAGGGAATGGCCTGCCCGACGGTAAAAGTACCGGTGACAAACTCACCAGTGAGACCCGTTGTTACTGTTGTATCCCGGGTACGGCTTTCCACCTGGAAACAACTATCATAAACCTTGTCAACTACAATACACTCGATACGGGTCGGGGGCGGACACCCTTCTGGCGGGCACTGGCCGGGACCAACGACTGCCTGCTTGGCGCTCACTTCTTCAGCCATGTTTAGACCTACCTCCTTGGAACAAAAATTTCTGGTTAATGCCTGGTATATAATATTGACCTCAACGGATAGATGTTACCGGGAAAACATAATTTATTCCTGACAATCAAAATTATATTTTTCCTGCCAGGACAGCATATGCATTAGTTAGGTAGCCCTGGTCCAGGGAGGTGACGGCCATGGTAAATTATTTAGCTACACCAGGTGATAGCTGGCAGTTAGTTTTGCGCCAGGGCATATTACACTATAGTTATACCGCTACCGGTGAGCCCATGGCAGGTTTGAGCGCCTGTACTGCCGTTATTGATCCTGCCGGTCGTTTACATATAGTGGCAACATTGCTTAATAAACGGTTAATTTATGCCCGCTGGCAGGGTCACCGCTGGGAAAGTATGGAGTTGCCGGTAAAGGGTTCCGTCCTGGGCTTTGTCCTCGATTCCCGCAGGCAACCGCACCTCTTATTAGAGGAATCCTACAGACCGGCAATTGTCCACCTCTACCTGGCTGGTAACCGCTGGCAAAGGCAGTTTTTACCTTTTAATCTTACGGCTCCTCCCTTACTATTTAAACCCCTGCTCCGTGGCCGGCTTTTTTTTGCCGGTCATGATGTATCCAGGGGAAGGCAGCTGTTATTTTTAACAATTTTTGATCCTGCCACGGGCTGGCAGGTGCCCCGTCCCCTTACCGGCGTAGAACCTGGTAATAAAATTTATGCTTACTGGTTTCAGGGATATCTTTACCTGTTGTCCTGGCACAGGCAGGAAAAGGACTACTTGCTTTATTTACACATAGTCGACCCGGAAAAAAACACCTCGTTGAGGCTCTGCCCGGGAACAATAGTTGATTTTCCCGATGACCGGCCGGTACTCCTGGCTAAGGAAAAAACCTTACTTTTCCTCTGGACCTCCAGCAACCGCCTGGCCTTTTGCTTCTCCCAGGATGGCGGCAGTACCTGGTCACCACCCCAGAGCGCCTATTTCTTTTTTCCGGCCCGGATTAAAGCCGTCGAGGGGCCAGAGGGCCCCTCGACCGGGCAGGTAGCTTTCACCAAGATTAGTGGCCTGGAGCCGGATTGGCCCCTGGTAATCAATTTTGAGCCCCTTTTTTCTTTATGCAGGGCTGTCTTTGTAAATTCCAGCAGCAGGAATACTCCTTTTAAGCAATGATTTTAGATAATAATAGGCACCACGACACCCAGGAATAAAGGACCAAAGACAAAGGGGAACCTGCGGGCTGCGCCAATTAACAAAACAGGGTCTTTATCCATCTCAGCATCCATCATATGAGGGGCCATCATCATATCCTGGGCCATGGGCCTCATTTCAACAACCCTGAACTCTTCCATTTCCCGGTAGCGAACCATTAAAACGACATGCTCCATACCGAAATGCCTGGGATCAGGAAGCCCCCGGGCAACAACCAGCAATTCCCGTTTTTCTATATCAATCATACCCATACCCATGGCGCCAGGACAATGATGGGTGGGATGCATCATAAAGCAGTGGCGCCGGGGCATTACGGGAGGCATGATGGGAATGCAAATGCGCTGGCCGGGATAAATCAAATTGGGATCGGTAATTTGCGGGTTAGCCGTCAGGATGTGATCCACTGTAGTACCGAACTTGCGGGCAATGCTGCTTAAAGTATCACCGTGCCTGACGATATAGATGAAACCGTCGGGGCAGGGCATGGCGGGCCTGACCGGAACGCAGAGCACCTGTCCAGGATAAATCAGGTTGGGATCCCGTACCTGGGGGTTGGCAGCTATCAAGGCATCCAGGCTGACATTAAATTTCTGGGCAATGGAATACATGGAATCGCCCGGTTGGACGGTATAATGGAAACCACCGGGGCAGGGTACAGGCATTTTTCTGGGGATGCATAGTACCTGGCCGGGATAAATGAGATTGGGATCTTGCACCTGGGGATTGGCAGCAATAAGTTCTTCCAGAGGTACGCCGAAATGGCGGGCAATAAGATACATGGTGTCACCGCTTTTGACGGTATAGTGGAAGCCGTGAGGGCACGGGGGTACCAGGTGCTGGGCTGCCGCCTCGCCCGCGGTTGCTTCCGCTATCTTGCTTTCGTCGCTCATAAGGCCGGTCTCCTTTCCTTGAAGGCATGCTTTGCTAGTATAAGGTATGAAACCAGCCGTTTACTGGTGACTAAAAAAGCGCCCCTACGGGGGCGCTAAATTATGCGGGTGGCTACCGTTTTGGGTAAGCATAATAATTGGTACCTGTACGCCTCCCGGCGCGGGACAGCATCTCCCTTGATATCCGGTTGGCCTGGCGAACAATTTCAGTTTCATCAACCTTCAACAGCCGGCCTTCCCGGACTACGACCTCACCGTTAACAATGGTGGTATCCACCACCTGGCTGTCGCCGCAGGTAATAATAGCCGCTACCGGGTCATGCTGGCCCCCGGCAAACCCCAGTTCCTCAAAGTTAACCAGGATCAGGTCTGCCGCCATTCCCGGCGCCAGATAACCTATATCTTCACGGCCCAGAACCCGGGCACCGCCAGTAGTGGCCAGGCGCAAGACTTCCTCGGCCGTCAGGCCGTCATTACCGTAAGCCAGTTTTTGCAAGAGATAGGCGATGCGCATTTCGTTCCACATATTAGAGGAATCATTGCTGGCGCTGCCATCGACGGCCAGGCCCACCCGCGCCCCGGCAGACAGCAAGTCCTTTACCCGGCAGACACCGGAGGCCAGCTTCATATTGGATACCGGGCAATGGGCAACCCCGCTTTTTGTCTCGCCCAGCAGGGCCACCTCGGCGTCGTTTAAATGTATGGCATGGGCAAACCACACATCGGGTCCCAGCCAGCCCTGCTCAGCCATATACTCCACCGGACGCCGGCCGAATTTCTCTTTGCAGAAGCGTTCTTCATCCCGGGTTTCGGCCAGATGGGTGTGGAGCATGACCCCGTACCGGCGCGCCAGGGCGGCACTATCACGCATCAGTTCGGGGCTTACTGAAAAGGGGGAACAGGGGGCCAGGGCAACCCGGCACATGGCGAAGGGACCAGTCTCATGGTACTGCCGGATCAGGCGCTCGCTGTCAGCCAGTATCTCGTCTTCTGCTTGCACTACCTCATCCGGTGGCAGGCCACCCCGGCTTTTGCCCAAGGACATGCTGCCCCGGGTGGCATGGAAGCGGATCCCCAGTTCCCTTGCCGCCTGGATTTCAATATCAATAAGTTCATTCCCCTGCCCGCGGGGAAAGACGTAGTGATGATCGCCGGAGCAGGTACAGCCTGTCTTCAGCAATTCCCCCAATCCTACCAGAGCTCCCAGGCGAACTGCTTCCGGCGTCAGTTCACGCCAGATCTCGTAAAGGGTCACCAGCCAGGGGAAAAGGGGCAGATCCTGGGTGGCCGGGATATTGCGGGTCAGGGTCTGGTAGAGGTGGTGATGGGTATTGATCAGCCCGGGCAAGACAACTTTACCTTGGGCATTAATAATTTCGTCGCCCTCGCCGGCGGGCAGATTGCAGCCGATGGCCTTAATTGCCGACCCCTCGATTAAAACATCAGCCCGCCGGTAACGGCGGCCCTCGCTATCCATAGTTATTATCCAGTCGGCGTTTTTAATCAGCAGGGCCAAACCCGGATGCCCCCATTCCCTCTCCCCGGCGTGCCGCCAGTTCCCCGGCAATACGGATGCCGGAACTGGTCCCGATGCGGTTGGCCCCGGCACGGACCATGGCCAGGGCCGTCTCCAGATCGCGAATGCCTCCGGAAGCCTTTACGCCCACGTCCTTTCCCACCGTCCGGCGTAGCAGCCGCACGTCATTTGCCGTCGCTCCCCCACCGGCGAAGCCGGTGGAAGTCTTGACAAAATCGGCCCCGTATTTTACGGCGATTAAAGCTGCCAGGATTTTTTCTACATCATCCAGGAGAGCGGTCTCCAGGATAACCTTCAGTATCCTTTCCTGTCCTATGCCTTCCTTTACGGCCTGGATTTCTTCCCCGACCGCCCGCAGGTTGCGTTCTTTAAGGGCACCCAGGTTTAATACCATATCGACCTCGGCAGCGCCCCTGGCCGCGGCCTCGACAGCTTCTGTGACCTTTACCAGTTTAGAAGCGCTGCCATGGGGAAAGCCGATTACGGTACAGACCTTTATCCCCCGGCCGCGCAGGCATCTTGCGGCCAGTTCCACCCGGCAGGGTGGCACACAAACGCTGTGGAAATTGTGCTCTATGGCTTCCCGGCAAAGCTGTTCAATGACTGCCCCCGTGGTCTCCGGTTTTAAAGCCGTATGATCTATTAACTGCCGCACATCCCCTTCTTGCTGGTCGAAGTCGACGGTGGAGACCGGCCCGGCCGGGTATGGCTCCCAGTTGCCTTCTGGCAAATTTTGCTTAAGTTCTTTCAGGGCCAGCGCATACAACGCGCGAAAATCTGCCTGCACCATTAACACCTTCTTCCCACTCTAAGCCTGCGCCTGGCGTTGCCTTTCATAAGCGTAGATGGCCTCCAAGACCACCTTGATTTCCTTTTCCCAACCTTCAACCAGCCGCGTATTCTCCGTTTCATAGATGACCTCACCCGTGACCAAGTTCCCGGAAACGGCACAGATGCTGGCTGCCTTGCAACGGCGCAGGTAAGCCACCGTAAAGATGGCTGAGCTTTCCATCTCCACATTGATTACGCCCAGGCGGGACAATTTTTCAATCCATTCCGGGGTTTCGCCGTAAAAACTGTCGTCGGAGGCGCAGATGCCTACGTGGAGGCCAAAATCCAGCTCGGTCTGCAGCCGGCGCGCTGTGGCAATGAGCGTGCTGGTAAATTCAATATCCGGAACGGCCGGAAAAACGTCTGGCACATAAAAGCGCGAAGTGCCTTCATTCTTCATGGAACCGCAGGAGATGAGCAGGTCCCCAAGGGCGATGCCGGGTTGCAGGGCGGCAGAACTACCAATACGGATGAATACTTCCGCCCCGATATTAGCCAGTTCTTCTACTGCGATTGCCGCCGAAGGACAACCTATACCCGTGGAAGTAACACTTACCTTTATACCTTTGTAGTATCCGGTAAAAGTCCGGTACTCACGGTTATGGGCCATTAGCTGCGGTTCTTCTAAATATTTAGCCACCCGGTCGCTCCGGGCCGGGTCGCCCGGCAAAAGAACGTATTTACCTACATCGCCCGGTTTTAGTCGCAGATGGTACTGGATTTTTCCCAGGGTGACTTCTCCTTTATTGATAGGGCCCATTAGTTACTCCTCCTTAAAATCCTATAGCCAGGTTCAATGACGGCCGGCGATATAAATTTTGCCGGTATGTGCCGGACCGCGGGCGCGCCTGGAAACAAAGGCCAGGACCAGCAGGGTGGCCAGGTAAGGTATGGCCTCTACCAGCTGGGCCGGCACCTGCCATCCCTGGGCGTTAATTTGCCAGGCCATAACGTAGCCGAAAAACAGGGAAGCAAGGAGTGAGCCGAATGGTGTCCAGCGCCCGAAAATCATGGCCGCCAGGGCGATGAAACCGCGGCCGGCAGTCATGTTCTTGGTAAAGACGTTGAGCATACCCACCGACAGAAAGGCACCGGCCAGGCCGGCCAGGGCGCATCCAAGGATCACGCCCCCGTACATATATTTGACTACCGGTACACCCAGGGACTGGGCGGCGTAGGGATTTTCACCGACGGCACGCAGGCGCAAACCCATCTTGGTATGGTATAAAAACAAATGGGAAATAATCACCAGCACCAGGCCGGCCAGGGTTAAATAGCTCATATTTTGCAGCAGGGGGCCGAGAAGGGGTATATGCGCCATACCGGTTCCAAGCACCCCTATTTTGGGGCACGAAGGTGACTGGCCTTTGTTGCCAAAGAAAAGCTGCAACAAAAAGACAGTAGTGCTGCTTGCCAAAATATTTATGGCCACGCCGCTAACGACATGATCGGTTTTCAGGCCCACACAAATAAAAGCGTGCAGGACGCCAAGGAGGGCGCCGGCCAGCACTGCCGCCAGGACTCCCAGGAGGGCAGACTGGCTATAATAAGAAACGACGGCTGCCGTGAAAGCGCCGGCCAGCATGATCCCATCAAGGCCGACATTCACCACCCCGACCCGCTCGCAAAATAGGCCGCCCAGGGCGCCGATAAAGAGGGGGGTGGCTATAAGCAGCGTAATTTGAATGATACTCGCCGATATAAGAAGGCTCACTGGTCGCTCCTTCCTCCCCTCCTGGCCGGGCCGCTGAGCCAGTATTTAATAAAAGCCTGGGCCGCTACGAAGACAATAATAACGGCTTGCAGCATCATGCCCAGTTCACGGGGTACGTTTACCTGCAAAGACATGCTCGAACTCCCGCTTTCCAGGGCACCAAAGAGGATGGCCGCCGGAATTATGCCCAGGGGATGGTTCTGGCCCAGAAGGGCTACGGCTATAGCCGTAAAACCATAACCCGGCGAAAAAGCATGGATGAATCTTTCATATACACCGAGAATACGTTCTGCACCCATAAGGCCGCCGATGGCACCGCTGGCTAGCATGGCGCCAAAGATTACCTGCCGGCTCCGGATCCCGGCATACCTGGCCGCCGGCAGGCTTAAACCGGTTACCCGCAGGTTATAGCCCCAGGGGGTGTAAAAAAGGAAAATCCACAGGACCAATGCTATGACCAGGGCCAGCAAGAAACCGGCATTGAGCCTGGATGGCGGCAGTAAACAGGGCAAGATGGCCGCCGGTTTTATTTTAAAAGTCTGGGCCACTACCCCGGGTTCGTGAAAAACGTGCACCGTAAGGTAGCCGGTAGCCGCGTAGGCCACATAGTTTAGCATAATGGTCGAGATAACTTCGTGGACGCCGGATTTTACCTTGAGCCAGCCCGGTATCAGGGACCATACCAGCCCGGCCAACATGGCTCCCAAAAGGGCCAGCGACAGGTGCAAAACCGCGGGCAGGTGAGGGATAGAAAAGCCAATTATAGCTGCCACCATACCCCCCATATACATCTGGCCTTCAATGCCGATATTAAAAAGCCCGGCTTTAGCCGCAATTAAAAAGGCCAGCGCCCCCAGGATATATGGCGTCGCACGCTGCAGGGTATCTGCCCAGGCTGCGACGCTGCCAAAGGCCCCCTTTACCATGGCAGCATAAGCCGCCACGGGATTTTCTCCGATGGCCAGGATGATCAGCGCCCCTACCAGTAGGGCGGCTGCAACGGCCAGTAAAGAAGGAAGTACCTGCAGCCATAGTCCCGGCCTGCTCTTAGTCAACCAGTTCACCTCCCCTGCTACCGGCGGGAAGGCCGGCCATCATGAGGCCAATTTCTTCCCGGCTAAACTGTCCTGGCTCCCCAACGGCCATAAACCGGCCCCGGTGGATGATGCCAATACGGTCCGCGAGGGAAAGAACTTCTTCCAGCTCATTGGACACCAGCAGAATACCCGCCCCCTGCCGGCGCCGTTCCAGCAGGACCTGGTAGATGAATTCAATGGCCCCAATGTCTACCCCGCGGGTCGGCTGTACAGCAATGATCAGGCGGGGAGAAGAGTGGAGCTCGCGGCCAATGATGAGCTTCTGCTGGTTACCCCCGGATAGATGGGTAATAGGGGCTTCCAGGTCCGGTATTTTGACGCCGAAATTTTCTACTACCTGGTGGGCCCGGGTTTTAATTTTTTGCCGGGATAAAAAAAGGCCCTGCTTTACCGGGTAGGCGTGTTGAAAACCGAGGATGGCATTTTCCCAGACGCTAAACTCACGTACCAGGCCTTCCTTCAAGCGGTCGCCGGGGATGCAGCATAAACCCTTATTTCGCAGCAGGGACGTAGGATAATTGGTCACTCTTTCCCCTAAAAATTTAATCTCGCCCGCAGTCACAGGCCGCAGTCCTAAAATCCCCTCTACCAGGGCGTCCTGCCCGTTACCGGCTACGCCGATAACCCCGAAAATCTCGCCGGCTCTTATAGTGAAGGAAATATCCTGGATGCTTTGATCCCCGTTAACGCTGCCCACCCTGAGACCTGTTATTTCCAGGACGGGATGACCCGGCCGGCCTTTTTCCTTCTCTACTTCCAGCTTTACTTCCCGGCCCACCATGGCCCGGGCCAGCTGTTTTTCGTTTACCTGTTCCACCGGCCAGGAGCCGGCTGTTTTCCCATCACGAATTACCGTTACTTCGTCTGCCACGGCCATTACTTCGGCCAGTTTATGGGTGATGAAAATTACCGTCCGGCCATCCCGTTTAAAGTCCCGCAAGATGGTGAACAGGCGCTCTGTTTCCTGGGGTGTCAGCACCGCTGTAGGCTCATCCAGGATGATTAACCGGGCCCCGCGGTAAAGGACTTTTATAATTTCCAGGCGCTGTTGTAATCCTACCGGCAGGTCGCTTACCGTGGCGTCAAGATCTATTTCTAACCCGTAGCGGGCGCAGAGTTCCTGCAACCTTTTTTTGCTGTCCCCGTAAGCCAATCCAATCCCTTTACCGGGTTCGGCTCCCAGGATGATATTTTCCAGGGCGGTCAAGGACTCTGCCAGCATAAAGTGCTGGTGGACCATACCGATACCCCTGGCCAGGGCTTCCTGGGGGGAGGCGACGTGCAGCCGCTCCCCCCAGAGATAAATCTCGCCTGCGTCCGGCTGGTGAAGGCCAAAGAGGCACTTGACCAGGGTGGTCTTACCGGCGCCGTTCTCGCCTACCAGGGCGTGGATGGTTCCTGTTTTTACCATCAAGTCTATCCCGTCATTGGCCTTAACATGGCCGAAATACTTCTTCAGGCCCCTGATCACCAGGCTGTACTCGCCCATGGCCTTCCACCACCCGGTTGCGTAAGGTATTCTATTTCTGCGTTTCCAGGACGTCGATTACTTTGATAGAACCGTCGATAATCCCTTTTTTCAGCTCATCGAGCTTCTTAATCTTTTCCGCGCCAATAAGGTCCCTGGTATACTTCATTTCACTCACGCCGATGCCGTCGTTCGCCACGCCAAAAACATTGACACCGCCACTAAAGCTGCCATCCACAACCTTTTTGATGGTGTTATATACGGCTACATCCACCCTCTTCATCATTGAAGTCAGGATCAGGCCCTCGGCCATATAATCCTGGTCGGAATTGCAGCCAATGGCGTATTTTTTAGCTTCTTTGGCAGCTTCGAACAAGCCGGCCCCGGAACCGCCGGCAGCATGATAAATAATATCGACACCCTGGTTGTACATGGCAAGGGCAATGCTTTTGGCTTTGGCCGGGTCATTAAAGGCGCTGAAGTCGGAGCCGATAGGCTGGACTATCACCTGGACCTTCGGGTTTACGTACTTCGCACCCTGTTCATAGGCCCTGGTAAACCTGTTCAAGAAGGGGATATCCATAGCCGGTATGGCGCCGATTTTGTTAGTTTTCGTCATCATCCCGGCCAGGGCACCCACCAGGAAGGAACCTTCATGCTCTTTAAAAACCAGGGAAGCCACATTGGGTTTATCTACAGTGGCATCGACAATAGCGAATTTGGTATTGGGGAATTCCGCCGCCACTTTATCCATAGGATCTTTCATGTCAAAACCCACGCCGATAACCAGGTCGTTGCCCGCTTTGGCCAGGTCCCTTAACAGGCCTTCCGTCGAGGCCAGGTCGGGGGGTTCGACTACTTTTAACTGGATAGAAAGATCCTTTTCTGCTTTCTTTGCTCCTTCATAGGCCAGGTCGTTGAAAGATTTGTCACCCAGGCCTGCCACGCCGGTGAGCAGGCCCACCTTCACTTTTTTTGCCTGGCCGGCCTGCTCCTGGGCCGGTGCGGCACCCTGCCCCGGCGCCTCTTTTTTACTTTGTCCGCAGGCCGCCAGGGTAAATAGGATGAGGACCACCGTTAAAATGCTTAAGATACGAGTGATGCGTTTCATTTCCTTTTTCTACCTCCTTAGTAATTTCCGTCATCTAACAGCTTTTCTAAAAGTCGCATCCTGTTTCGCGCCTTTCCCACCTCCACTTTTTGCTAGCATGGCAGGCCAAATTAAGTCATATAAGACACTATACGACATAAGGTAAATCTAACGAAATGATCAAGATAGTATTCGGTATTGTACATGACCGGCCTGCCCTCCAGGTCGTACTCTACAGCATCCAGCCGCAAGAGGGGTGCTCCCTCTTTGACATGCAAACATCGGGACAGCTTCACGTCCGCCACTGTCGGTATAATTTCAATGACGTCGTGGGTCAGGTGGCACTGGCAACGAGTTTCGATGAAGGGGAAAATGGCCTGTGACAGGTCGGCGGTACTGAAGTCAAGGTCGCAAAATAGTTTTTTAGGTACGCGGTCGATGCAAAAGGCCGCCGGGTTCCCATCCGCCAGGAACCGCTTTTCTACAACCAGAATTTCCTCGCCTTCACTTATAGCCAGCTTTTCGGCTTCCCGGGCCGTCGCTGCCTGCCACCAGTACTTGACGCTATCTACGCCTACGGCATAACCGTTTTCCGCGATAAACTTGCCGATTTCCCTGGCCGAATCAATACGGCTGGTCAGGCGGCGGGCGAAACGGTTGACAATTGTTCCCCGCCCCTGGATGCGCGCTATAACTCCTTCCCGCTCCAGTACCGTAAGGGCCTCCCGCACCGTTAAGCGGCTGATCCCCAGGCGGAGCGCCAGTTCCTCTTCCGAGGGCAGGCGCAGGTCTTCCTCGACTTCCGGTGAAGTGATCATTTCGCGGATGATTTCTAATGCTTCCTGGACCGCCGTGGATTTTTTCACGCGGCGCCCATGTTGCCAGCCGGCCATAGGTTAACTCCTCAGAGGATTTTATAATAAGATGATTCTCCAGCCAGGCTAAAAATCCTGCCGCCCGAAATAAATTTTTTTAATTGAAAAAGCCGGGGGCACCCCCGGCCTTTTCCGGCCTTTTTGAGAAAAACGACTTACCCGGTCAATTTCAGCTTGGATAGCAGGTTGGCCAAAGCCACAGCTACTTCGGCACGGGTGGCAGCCTGGTCGGGCCGGAAGGTGCCGTCCGGGTAGCCGCTCATAATCCCGGCTGCCATGACCTGGCGAATAGCCGCCTCCGCCCAGTGACCGCGGATATCGCGGGGCTCACGGGGCGCGTCCGGCTGCAGGCCCAGGTAGGCGGCCAGGCCGCGAAAAATGGCCCGGGCCAGGGCTTGCTGTACTGCGGGCGTGGCCAGTTGAGCCGCCGTGTCCGGGTTGCTGATAAAACCCATTTCCACCAGGACTGCAGGAGCAGCGGTTTCCCGCAGGATATAGAAATTCGCCTGGCGGACACCCCCGTCAGGCCAGCCGGTGGCCGCCACCACTTCGGCCTGGATCAAGCGGGCGAGCTTTTCAGCCTGGCCTCCGGGTGCCAGGATAAAGGTGCTGGCGTAGTTGGGCTCCGGTGTACCGGCGCTGTTGACGTGCAGGCTGATGACGAGGTCTACCTGTTCCCGGTTGAAGAGAGCCGCCCTGTCTGCCAGGGAAACGTCCTGGTCGCCTGTCCGGGACATCACCACTGCCACACCTGCCTCCTGGAGCAACTGCTGCAAAACCAGGCCCACGGCCAGGGTAACGGCCTTTTCCTGGAGGCCGCTGGCGGCAACGGCCCCGGGGTCACTGCCGCCATGACCGGGATCAATGCCAATTTTGGACATCAAAACCACCCCCGTTCTTAAGATATGCTTTAACGTGATCTTAAGCTCCGGGGGTGAAACCTGACCAGCAACGTAAATTGCTAATTACGCGCCTCCGGATCCTGTTGCCGTCTATTTACCGGCTTCAAGGTACCGGGTTTCGTCATAGCGGCCGGGGTCAAGATACTTTCCAGTTCGTCCTGCGTCAAAAAACCTTTTTCTAACAGGATTTCTCTAATCGAGCGGTCGGAAGCTTCTGCTTCCAGTACCACCTCGGTGGCTTTTTCGTAACCGAGATAGGGCAGCAAAGCCGTCACCAGGACGGGACTCTGCTCCAGCACTTCCCGGCAGCGCCCGGCGTTGGCTGTTATACCGCTGATACATTCCGTGCGGAAAATCCGGGCCGCTGCCGCCAGCATTTCCAGGGATTCCAGCAGGGCGTGGGCGATGAGGGGCGCAAAGGCATTGAGCTCCAGGTGGCCCTGGCTGGCAGCCATGGCGATTACCATATCGTTGGCCATGACCTGCATAGCCACCTGGTTGACCATTTCCGGGATCACCGGGTTCACCTTGCCGGGCATGATGGAAGAGCCGGCCTGCCGGGGAGGCAGGTTGATTTCCGCCGGCCCGCCCCTGGGACCGGCAGAAAGGAAACGCAGGTCGCCGGCAATTTTATGCATGGTTACGGCGGCGGCCTTCATAAGACCGGAAACTTCCACAAAGACATCCATGTTCTGGGTGCCATCGATCATGTTTTCCGCCCGGGCCAGGCCCAGCCCCGTCAGGCGCCTTAAATAATCATTGACCAGGTAAATGTATTTCAGGGGGGCGTTGAGGCCGGTGCCGGTGGCTGTGCCGCCCAGGTTCACCTGGCGCAGGCGCTCCTCGACCTTGTACAGCCGCCAGCGGTCCCGGGCTACGGCCTGGGCATAGGCACCGAATTCCTGTCCCAGGGTTACCGGAACGGCATCCTGGAATTCAGTACGGCCGATTTTAAGTATCCCGGCAAAGGCAGCCTCCTTTTCCTGGAGGGCCTCCTGGAGCCTGGCCAGTTCCTCGGCCAGGGGTAGTAAAAGGCGGATGGCCGCTATCCGCATGGCGGTAGGGTAGACATCGTTGGTGGACTGGTGCAGGTTGACGTGGTCGTTGGGGTGGATGGTGGTATAATCACCCCTTGGAAGTCCCAGGATTTCCAGGGCGCGGTTGGCGATTACTTCATTAACGTTCATATTGGTCGAAGTACCGGCCCCGCCCTGGAAGGCGTCGAGGAAGAACTGTCCGGCCAGTTCCCCCCGGGCTACTTCCTGGCAGGCGGCGATAATGGCTTCTCCCTTTTCCCGGGGCAGGTAGCCCAGGTCGAGGTTGGCCCGGGCGGCCGCTTCCTTGACGGTGGCCAGGGCTTTAATGAGCTCCGGGTGGACTTGATGCCGGCTGACGCGGAAATTCTCCGCCGCCCTCAAGGTGTGGAGGCCGTAATAAGCATCGGCTGGCACTTCCCTGGTCCCCAGGAGATCATGTTCCTGGCGGGTAGACATAGCGTTCCCTTCCTCTGGACTCTGGACTCTATCAGAACTCTATCAGACTCTATTGTAGCAAAATGCGCACGGCCGGCAAATACGGGCAACTAAAAAGCGATTGGCTAAAAAAATGCCAGTCGCCCTGGAAGTACAGGCCAGCGTTCATTAGCAAGTACCTATTGCCGGCTACACCAACATGGGGCCCAGGATTATTTCTGGACGTAGATATGGGCATCCAGGGGCAGGGCCAGGCCGGCGGCTACTTCCACGGCCTTGACCATACCCGGCAGCACGGGACAGGCGGCGTGGGGGCAGTGCTGGAAAAATAGCTCCCGCAGGCGGCTGTTGCCCTTAAAGCTAATCTCGTCCAGGGGATTTATGGTATCCAGGGCGGCAGCAATCTTCTGGATGTTGGGACAGGTAGTATTGATGGTCAGGTTACAGGAAAACATATCCGGTGCTTCAGCCAGAATTTCGGTAGTAAAACCACAGATGCCGGATGCTACAGTTACTTTAGCCATGGGGGAACTCCTTTCTACTGGAAAAATAAATTTTGCTACCCGGCCGCTCGGACCAGATCGCTCGCTTTAAACAGATGCCAATCCACTATCTTATCCTTCTTCTACCGGTGACTCTTTAATGGTGCGTAAGTGTTCTGTCCTGCCTGTCAAATACTCGAGAAAGATAGCTGCCGTAGCCAGGTTCGTGGCCGCCGGTACATTGTGGACGTCACAAATGCGCAGGAGGGCGCTGATATCCGGCTCATGGGGCTGGGGCGTCAGGGGATCCCGCAGGAAAATTACCAGGTCCAGGCGTTTTTTGGCCACCAGGGAACCCATTTGCTGGTCTCCCCCCAGGGGACCGGACATGAGCCGGTGTACCTTCAGCCCGGTACGTTCCATAATCCTGGTACCTGTGGTCCCGGTGGCTACCAGGCGGTGGCGGGCAAAGATATGTTTATGCTGGTCAACAAAATTGACCAGGTCATCTTTCATGCGGTCGTGGGCTATGAGAGCGATGCGCATTAATATCCCCCGTTTTAACGCTCTTTTCTGGGTACGTGTATACCCAGCCATGCCAGCAAGACACACCCCTCCATGAAAATAGAGCTATTTTCGGGCTAAATATAGTTAAATCTATTCGCTAAAAATCTCTTTTCTCCTTTTGCTATATATAAATTTTGCCTGGTATTTCTACTGGCGAAGCTGCCGCCATAGTTCCGGCGGGCAAAGGAGCTTCAAGGGTACTTCAGCATAACTCAGGCAACCGGCGAAAGGGGTCGGCGGCCAATCATGACGATGCACTCCTGGCGGTACAGCCAGCTGCAAAGAAAGCCAGTAACGCACCAGTTCATCTTCCCCGCGGTTGACAATGGTTTCCCGTAAAATCCTGGCCCGCCGGGTGAGGGGGCAGCAAAAATAGGTGCGGCAGATGAGAGGACGGTATTTGTAGAGGCGGCAACGACGCCGGTACGGTTCTAAAAAAATACAGTAACCTTCGGCGTCAGTCCGCAAAGTAATATCTACCGCCCGCCCCTTCACGTGGACCTGGCAGTACTCCTCCAGCATTTCCGGCAGGGAAAACCTTTTACCAGTAAGTTCCTCCAGACCCTGTTGCAATACCTGCAGGTCAATGCTGGTCAGGGGCAGGCGCCCGCCGCAGCAGTGATCGCACCCCGGGCAAGGGCCGTTGGTATAGGGCCGGTATAGGAGGGCCGGGTCCAGTCCTTCTACGGCGGTAATATAATCAGCAACGCTGGCCTCAGGAGATACAATCCGGAGGTCATAACCCCGCCTGCCGTTGACCTGCCAGTAACGCACCTGGACGGGGTTCTGTCCTTGCCTTGCGAGCAATTGACAACCTCCTGCCAATTATATTTTACTCTTCTTCCCGCCATTCCATCAGGGCCAGGGGGAAGGGCTCCAGGGCCCGTTCCAGGACGCCGTGGATAAAGGCCAGGAGGACGCCGTAATTAACTATTGGTACGCCGGCTTCTTTGGCCAGCTGGATGCGGTAGAGCATTTCCCGGCGGTTGATCATGCAGGCGCCGCAGTGAATTATCACCTTGTAACTAGCCACATCTTCCGGGTAGCCAGTGCCGGAATACCAGGAAAACTGTAACTCACCACCCACGTACTGGCGCAGCCAGCGGGGTATCTGCACTTTACCGATGTCATCAGCCTGGCGGTGGTGGGTACAGGCCTCAGCAATGAGAACCCTGTCCCCCGGCTGCAAATTTTTAACGGCCTTGGCGCCCCGTACCAGCTCCACCAAGTCGCCTTTATAGCGGGCAAATAAAATGGAAAAGGAAGTCATCCAGACGCCGGGCGGCGTGTCGGCCGCCACCTTCAAGAAAGCCTGGGAATCGGTAATAACAATCTTGGGGGGCGGGATCTTCGCCAGGGCCAGCTTCAGTTCCCGCTCTTTTACCACCAGGCCCATGGCATCGTGATCCAGCAAGTCCCGCAGTGTCTGTACCTGGGGCAGGATCAGGCGCCCTTTCGGTGCCGCCAGGTCGATGGGTACCACCAGGACGGCCATTTCTCCGGGCCCCACCAGGTCGGCAACAATATAAGGCTCCTCAAAGTCGGTAGGAGCAGCTTTAATCAGCTCCCCCTTCAATTCTTCGATCCCCTGGCGAGTCAGGGCGCTAACCGGCAGGACCCGCTGTCCCAGGGTTTTTTCCAGGTCCGGCAATAGTTCCCGGCCGCCCCGGTCGATTTTATTTAAAACTATCACCAGGGGCAGGTTTTGTTCCTTTAGTCGCTGCCAGAGTTCCAGTTCGTAAGGTCCAACCCCGGCTGCCGGGTCCAGGACCAGGATGGCCAGGTCAGTGCGCCGCAGGACTTCCATGGTCTTTTTGACCCTTAAAGCGCCCAGTTCGCCCACGTCGTCAATTCCGGCCGTGTCGATGAGCACGACGGGACCCAGGGGTAAAATTTCCATGGATTTAAGGACCGGGTCGGTAGTCGTGCCAGGAACGCTGGAGACTACGGCCAGTTCCTGGTTGGTCAAGGCGTTGATTAAACTGGACTTGCCGGCATTGCGGCGGCCAAAGATAGCAATATGCAGGCGGTTACCCCGCGGTGTTGTTTCCAAAGCCACCTCACCTCGCAGTAAAGCAAAAACAAGCTGCGCTCTAAAGAAATTATGTATTCTTTCAGGCGCCGGCCGGGGAATTTTGCCAGAAAAAAACGGGAGTTTATCTCCCGTAGCTTACCACCCTTTAACTGGCCTGTTTGGCGGCCTTCTCTTTATTGGCACTGCTGTCGCCGTCATCTATTCTGGCCGCTTCCTTGATTTCTTCAGTTACGGAATTAGTAGCATTCTTAAACTCCCTGATGCCCTTACCCAGGGCGCGGCCCACCTCGGGTAGCTTGCCGGGGCCAAAAATAATCAACGCCAGGACTAAAATCAAAATTAATTCAGGGGCTCCCAAACCGAACATGCTTCTCACCTCCTGCTTATTTTAATTTTACACCTTTCCCGCAAAAGTTTAAATACCTTCTTCCCTGGCTTTTTCTTCTCTACGACGGCGTACCAGGAAGGATATCCAGATGCTTGCTTCATAAAGTACCACCATAGGCAGGGCCATCAAGGTCTGGGAAACTATATCCGGAGTTGGTGTTACAATGGCAGCCACGATAAAGATGAGCAAGATGGCATATTTACGGTTTTTAGCCAAAAATTTAGGAGTAACCAAACCCAAATAGGTCAGAAGCATAATTACTAAAGGCAGCTGGAAGACGGCCCCGAAAGGTAATACAAACATGGTCAGGAAACTAAAGTATTTCGATATGGTAATCAGTGGCGTAAAGCCTTCGCTGGCAGTTACCAGTAAAAAGCGGAGGGCCGCCGGGAAAACCACCAGGTAACCGAAGACTATTCCCGCCGCAAAGAGCACTATCGAGGCCGGCATCAACATATAAACCAGGCGCCGTTCATGGCTGTGCAGGGCCGGCAGGATAAAGCTCCAGACCTCCCAGAGGATCACCGGTAGAGCCAGGAAGATAGCTGCCACGAAACAAATTTTTATCGTGGTAAAGAAGGCCTCCCACGGGGTGATAAAGACAGGGTTGATGCCTACGGCCTTAATGGGCCGCATGATTAAAACCAGCAACTGGTCCCGGAAGCCAAAATAAACAGCGATAGTTGCGATCACCAGAGCGATAATACATACCAGCAGTACCCGTCGCAAAGCTTCCAGGTGCTCCGTCAGGGTCATAGACTTATCTTCCATCGCTCCACCTCCGTACATGAGATGTAAAAGATAGGAAGTGGGCCAGGGTAGAACCTTCTAACCCGTTGCTTGATTGGTTTAATTATAATGCAACTATCATAGCCAGGCAACCTTCATTTCTTAATACCTACGTGGACGGCGACAATACCACCTGTCAGTTCGTAATAGCGCGCTCCCTCCAGGCCCAGGTCGCGGAAGTACTGCAATATTACTTCCTGGTGGGGATAGCCCTTAAGGGAGCGGGGCAGGTAGCTGTAGGGGCCATCCATTCCCACTCCCAGGCGTCCTATGAAAGGCACCAGGTGATCAAAGTACAGGTAATAAAGCTGCTGAAAAAGGGGCCGGGTGGGTTTGGCTAACTCCAGGGAAACCACCCGTCCTCCCGGCCGTACCACCCGCTTCATTTCCGCCAGGCCCCGCTTGATATCAGGGAGGTTGCGCAGGCCAAAGGCAATGGTAGCGCAGTCAAAGGTATTATCTGGGAAGGGGAGGTCCAGGGCATTGCCTTCTACCAGTTGCACCAGGTGGCCGGAGGGACTGGCTGCCAGGCGCCGCCGGGCCACCGCAAGCATGGCCGGGGCAAAATCCAGTCCAACTACCTGCCCGCCAGGGGCAACGGCCCGGGCCAGTTCTAAAGAGAGCATACCAGTACCACAACAGACATCCAAAGCCCTCTTCCCGGGTGCAAGGCCTGTCCGGGCTACAGTGAAGCGGCGCCACCCCCGGTCACAGTTAAAACTGAGAATCGTATTTAACAGGTCATAACGGGGAGCAATGTGGTTAAAAATGCCCCTTACATATTCCTCTTTAGTCACAGGGCCATCACCCGTTTGACAGGCAACTCATCGTTTAGTTGTATGACCAGTTGACCAAGGAGTTCCCTTACCGTTCCGGGAGCAAGTCTTTCTACGGCCTGGCTGGCTTTAAGGGTTACTGCCTGGCCATTCCACAACTTGCCTAAAAGTAAGCCTATCTCCTGCCAGGCCTGGGTTAGCCTGGCTTCGGTCTGGCCTAACTGGCTGCCCAGGCAAGTTGCCGCGGCAGCCAGGTATTCGCGGGTACGGAGCCTTTCAGGGGAAGAGACTTTTTCTTGTTGCCGGGCAGCCTCCAGGTGAATCCGGCAAATCAACTGGGAAAGGGGCGCCAGAAATTGCAGGTTACCATCGCGGCACAAGAGATCAAAAAAACGGGTGTAGAAATAATCTCCCACCAGGGTTTCCAGGGCTATCTCGTGCTTAACATTGTTATGAATCAATGAGGCCAGGAAAATAAATTGAAATACGGCAGCCAGAGAAAGGGCCCTGGGGCCGAAGTAACCCTGTGTATGGGCGCTCAAAAGAACTAGAGCAGGCAGAAAATCTTGATCAAAATGGTTCAAAACAGGCCACGTAAGCCCCGGTAACGGCCGGCCTTGCATGAGGCTTTCCTTTATCAAGCGCTGGCGCACCATTTCCAGCTCAGGTTGTAATAATTTAAACAGGGCGGTCAACATCCAGCCCTCCTATAAATGAAAATGCATATTCCTTTTGATATTCTATTCTTAAAAGCATATTCCTGCTGGTTATTTATCGCAAAAACGCCACAGGCCCTGCAAGTTTTCTCCCTGCAAGGCCTGTCAGCTCCTACCTTTGCTACTACCTTTACTTGTAGGTAATAAAATAAATATCCCTCCTACAGATTTACCGCTGCCGCCCGAGGAGATTCCATGACGCCCCGTTCAATTTCGGTGGCGTGGACTTCGCCTGCCCGGAATTGCTCGGTTAAGTACCTGCAGGCATCCCAGGGATTTACCCTTTCACCACAGGTAAAAACATCTACGGCAGCATACCCTAACTCCGGCCACGTGTGGATTGCCAGGTGCGATTCGGAGATGACCACCACGCCGCTGACACCCTGAGGGCTGAATTTATGGAAGCAGACTTCCCGGATTTCAGCACCGGCTTCTAGAGCGGCTTTGACCATGATTTCTTCGACCTTTTTGATGTCGTTTAATATCTCGAAGCTACATCCATAAACCTCAGCTAAAACATGACGGCCCAATGCGCGCAATTATCATTCCTCCTCCAGGATAAAAGTGGGGCATGACCTCAATCAAATCCAATTGTAACCTCACTCCCCCTTATTGTCAACTAAAAATCGCAGGAGATGTCGGATAAAGTTGAGGGCTTGTCTTGACTGGGGATAACAAAGCATTCTTGAAGGCAAATTCCAACTCAGAAGCGGCCTGGTACCAAACCATGCCGCTTCTCAGTCTTTTAGCCATCCAATTCCAGTAAATCGTCTTCCCCTCAATGTGAGGAAATCCCCGGGTTTAACTGTACTTAACTAACCGGAACGAACATCGCCGTACCATCTCCGTACCCACTCCGTTATATGAACGTATAAGCCATAAAGTTACATTTAACTGTTCCGCTTATTTACGGGCCACGTCGTGGCCGCCGAACTCATGGCGCAGGGCGGCGATCACCTTGGTGGCAAAGCTCTCCTCCTGCTCGGAGCGGTAGCGCATCAGCAGGGCTGTCGTGATTACCGGCGCCGGTACCTTCAGCCGTAGGGCTTCCTCCACTGTCCAGAGGCCCTCACCGGAGGAATAAGCGATATCTTTTATGTTTTCCAGGGTAGCGTCTTTGCTAAGGGCACTTTCCATGAGGTCCATAAGCCAGCCGCGGATAACGGAACCATGGCGCCAGACCCCGGCCACCGCCTTCAGATCCAGTTTGAAAGGCCCTTTAGCCAGGACTTCCATCCCCTCGCCGATGGCCTGCATCATGCCGTATTCGATGCCGTTGTGGACCATTTTAACATAGTGGCCGCTGCCGGGCGGTCCGGTGTGCAGGTAGCCCCCGGGAACGGTTATATCCTTAAACAAAGGCTCCAGGTAAGCAAAGAGCTCATCCCCGGCCCCAACCATACAGCAGGCGCCGTAGCGGGCCCCCTCCATACCGCCGCTGGTACCGGAATCGGCGAAGCGGATTCCCTTTTCTTTTAAAAATTGATAGCGGCGTAAAGTATCCCGGTAATGAGAATTTCCCCCGTCGACGATAATATCGCCGGGAGCAAGCAGGGGTAATAGCTGTTCTATAACTTCATCAACGGTTTTACCTGCCGGGATCATGAGCCAGATAAGGCGGGGAAGTCCCAGTTGCCCCACCAGTTCTTCCAGGCTGTAGGCCCCTTTAACCCCCCGGGCAGCAGCCTTATCCACTGTCGACCTCGTGCGGGCGTACCCTATCACTTCGTGGCCATGATCCAGCATATTGAGGGCCAGGTTGAGGCCCATTTTACCCAGGCCGATTAAACCGATTTGCAAATTAATATTCCTCCTCTGCACAGGATACGATTATTATATTTTGTATTGTCGACCCTATAAATATAGTAACGATTCTGGTGCAAGAACCCAAAATTAAAGGGCGCGTCCCAAGTACGCAAGAGCTTTTTGAAAGTAAAAATGTTATTTTATGGACATAATGATCTCCTTAAAAGTATTAGTGGGACCATTATCGCTTCCTTTTTACCTGGTTTTTGCATCAAGCAGGGACACTTAATAAATTCCAGGGAAAGGAGGATGTTGACCGGCTTGTTGGGGCTACCGTTATCCGGGCAATAAAGAGGAGCGATTTTCTTTTCGTCTATCTTGCAAAACACGTGCTCATAGTAGATAGGAGCCCAGCTTTTCTTTAGTTGAGCCGTTGTCCTGGGGTGCATTAAGGTGGTGGTATTAAATAATTCCGTTTGCAAATGCGATTTATTCTCCTTGAACACGACCCGGCCTCCTGGAACAAAACGTGGTTATTATTGCTTCATGTACCTTGCTATATCTTTATGATTCGCTGCGGTGGAAAATATTCCTTCTGTATCGTAGCATTTTAGGGACGTTTTTTAGGTGGTTTTGCACTGAATTCAATATTTTATTTTTGACCCAACTTTGACACCGCCCCTTAAAAATCAAGGGGTCCATAGGGACAATTGTCACTACAACCCCTTTCTGGGGCTCTTAGTGGCTACCTGAAGGTTAAAATTTTAGGTGGAAGTGGAAGGCCCAAAATTTTTAACAATTCACTCTGGCTTTGTCCGGGCTGGGTGATACTATAAATCCGCTTATCAAGAAACTGCTGGTCAACAGCCTTTATCTCTTCTAATAATTCCAGGATACGGCGGCCGCTTTTATGGGCAACCTTCCAGCGGCGTAACTCTCTTTCTTGACTTTCAGGATCAGGGATTTGTTTCGCCTTAAAAATCTCATCTTCAATATATCGGCGATGTATCACCTCCAGCCATTTTTCAAAGAGATAAGCCAGCACACATATAAAGATGTGTCCCTTAACCCGACTTTCGTTGTAGTGGTAGATAGGCCTCAAGCGAATGAAGTCCTTGATATGGCGAAAGGCGGTTTCTACCTGGAGCAGGTTTTTATAGGCGGCAATTACCTCCTCAGCTGGCAGGTCAGCATTAGTCTGGATTAAAAATTTGCCGTCCCGCAAAGCCTCTTTAGCCAGAGCCGGCTCATTAATTTCAAAGTTGAAAGACTTGCCGTCATAAGTAATATCAAAAATTGGAGCAAGGCCCTTCTTGTTAAGGATAGCAGCTGCTTTAAGCATGACTCCTTTTGTGGTAGGCTTGCGCCCCCGCCGCGGGGTTTCCCGGGCCAGCCTGTCTTTCAGCTCTTGCAATTTTATCCTGGCTTCTTCTATCGCTTTGACCCGAAATTCATAATCCTCTTGGGCTTTGAGAGGATTGTGGCAAAGGATATAGCGAACCGGAGGCTCGAAGTTTTCCTTTTCTTCCTCTTCTCCCTCTACCAAGTTTTCTTTAGGGGGAGCCTGTACCTGCTCTGGTGGTACTTCCACATAAAAGAGGGGGTTATCGCCGTCTATTAGCTGGTATTCTTCGAGGTTTTGGTACCTGGCCAGTAGTTCATCGCTCACTTCCCGGCCGCGTTTATGAAAGCCCAGGATATAACGGAAGTTAGCCTCCTTGAGTTCTTCTAAATTATGACTGGTCAGCATACCCCGGTCGCCCACGAAAATACAGCTCTTGATGGCAAACTTTTGCTTAAGTTGTTCGATGGCGCCAGCCACGGTTACTTTATCAGGTATATTACCTTCAAATACCTGGTGGGCAATAGGCATGCCTTCCGGAGTCACCAGGAGGCCAATATTAATTTGCCGGCAGTCCGGCCGGTGGTCGCGGGAATAACCGAACCTGGCCAGGGGGCAATGGGTACCTTCAAAGTAGCTGCTGGTCAAGTCGTAAAACACCAGGTTAAGCTGATAACTCAAGAGATCCGTAAGCCGGTTGTACAAGTGGCGTTCCAGATAATCCTTCATTTCTTCCAGGACGTCAAGAGTACGGTAAAAATGATGCAACTCAGGCTGTTTCTCTTCCAGTTCCGGCAGGTAAATTTGCCTTAACCATTGGGATACTCCAAGCTTGCTTTTAGGAGCGATGAGGCGGTTTAAAATCATAATCTTGGTGCATAAGGCCACATCCATCTCTACTTGACGATTTTGGAGATAGTTTTTAAAGAAGGCGTCCAGGTCCAGTCGCTCCCAGAAAAAATTCACCACATAGGGGATACCATAATGCTTGGTGCCGAAGGTCTGGAGGTCCTTAACAGTGCCCAGCTCATCTTCCTTAAGGAATTCCCGCAGTTTATTAATAAGCCGCTGTATCTCTTCCTGGGAATACTGGTCGATGTTGCCTAAATGCCCAACCTGGCGCTGTTTTACCTTGCCTTTTTCCCGGTAGGATTCTACCAGGACCAGATAATGGTAGGTATGGCCGCCGCGCCTGGTAGTGATAATACGGGGGAACAAAGGGGCATCACCTCGGTTATCGTCATTACTATTATACCAAGAGATGCCCGGCGTGAAAATACTCTAAGGCAGATTTGTTTTCACTACGTTTTGCCGACTTCGGTAGAGAAAGATCGTTGATATTACTAGTCTTGGTGGTCTTTAAGCCCTTGAAATAGAAGTTTTAGTGTCAAAGTTGGGTTTTGAAAAGCAAAAATTTAAGCCCCGGATGGACCGGGGGCATAGAAGTAAGTAAGTATAGCCTTATCTGATGTGGTACCAACGCGGGAAGACTATTTAACAGCTATAACTTCACGCATACGCTCCAAGAATACCTGAAGATCCTGGCGCAAGGATATCAACGTTTCCGGTAGCTTCTGTACCAGCCTTTCCAACCGTTCGGCTGCCAGGTTGAAACCGTAAACGTTACGAAAAACATGGCGGAAGCCGCGGTATTCGTCCAGCAAGGCTGCTGTTTCTTTCTGGATTACATAGGGGCGTAGTTCCGGTAAATCGAGGGTCATTTGTACCAACAACTGGCGGTGCCATTCCGGATCGGCGGGCAGGCTATGGTCTATTTCTCGGGCAATGGTTTTAAAAATGTTTTCTGCTGCTACATAGAAATCATGGAGTATTGAGCCTGTTGCCCGTAAGAAAAAGGAATCTCCAGCTGGAAAAGCTATCTTAGCGTTTTGGTTTTTGGTTATCAATCCCTTTGCCGCCAGTTCAGCCTTCAGGCGGGCCATGTTCTCCAGTTCCTGGCGTATACGGCCTTCTAAAACAAGGAATTGTTCACCGGTCATAATTCCAGTCCCCTTTTTTGGACTTCTATCAATAAACCCGGTACGGCATCCTCGGCCAGGACAATACTGGGTGGAAAAGGTGCCGTGATGGCTTCTACTTCCGACCACATACGCCAGTAAAGTTCTTTAGGTGTAAACCCTTCTACCAACAAATCAATGTCTGAATAGGGGGTAAAATACTCACTCCAGGCCAGGGAACCATAAAGGTAGACCTTTTTAACCTGGTATTTCTCTTTTAACCAGCTGGCAGCCAGGCGAGCCTTGATTAGCGCTTCCTGGCGGCGGTTTATTGCAGCCTGCTTTTCTATTTCAGCCCGCCGCTGCCAGGCCTTCCGCATGGTACTAACGTCATCCAGCACCAGGTTCCCCGCCTTTCTTACTTAAAGCTTACCAAATTTACCTCATTAATTCTCCCGCTACCTGTATTACATTGTATCGTTACTTTTTTTACCAGTCAACGGCCATGTATTTAAGATAGAAAAATATAAGACGCCTTTATGGCGTCCTGTAAAAATGGTCGGAGCGACTGGACTTGAACCAGCGGCCTCTACCACCCCAAGGTAGCGCTCTAGCCAAACTGAGCTACGCCCCGTTATTCCTCTGTGCAAAGAAAAGTATATCACCTGACAAACGGCATTGTCAAGGGGCCACGGGGGCGATCCTGGCGTACCTGGGGCGAGCAAAATTATTTCTTCTGCAGGACACTGTGCAGTTCGCACAGGTGGCGTCTTTCCTGGCGTAACAATTCCTCTATCATAGCCGTTTCGGTTACGGATACAAGGTTCTTTAAACCGTTAAAAAACAATAGGGAATCCTTTTCAAACTGGATGGCCAGGTTAATAGCTTCTTGATCGGTAGTAATCTGCTGGGCTAGGGTCTCGGGGTCCAGTTCCCGAGGAAAGACGCTGTTATCCACCAGGGCTTGCATATATTCAGCATACTCTCCGGGATATGATTCCGGCGGGTCATAAGGGGTGGCCCTGGCCGCCAGCCGGGTAAAATCGAGGATATGTTGCTCTTCTTCTTGGGACAGGCGGGCAAAAAGTTGCCGGAGTTCCGGCTGCCGGGCGTTTGTACCCATGGCCTGGTAAAATGCCCGGCCATTTTCTTCGATGGCCCGGGCAAACTCGAAGACTTCGCTGGCGTGGAACATAAGCGATCCCCTTTACTGGTAGCATGCTTGTTATGAAGTTATGGTATTGCTTAGACGGAACCGCCGCCGCAGTCGGGAATATAGCAGTTGGCGTCCACAAAACTACAAACCGACTGGCAGGAAGGACATTTTTCCGGCGGCGCTTTGCCTTCAAAGGCATAACCGCAAACGGAACAGCGCCATTTGTTCATGCCAATATACTTCCTCCCGGATCCGGGTGAGATTATTGTAGTCATTATTGTAACCAGGCTAGTTATTTTAGCATGTTTTCAAGCTTCAGGTTCAAACATCTCTTTGCCCGCGCTGCATACCGGGCAAACCCAGTCTTCCGGCAATGCGCTAAAGGGTGTTCCCGCAGGGATGTCGTTATCTGGATCGCCTTCGGCCGGATCGTAGACATAACCGCATACTGTGCAAACATATTTTTCCATGATTTTATACCTCCTGGATGATTAATCAGTTGCCTTCTTGATTTGATTTCCAGTGGCCGTGGAGATTACAGTAGGCGCGGGCAGTAGCGCTGCTGGCTGCAGTGGCGAATACCGCTTCGGGGGCGTCGCCGGGTTCCAGGTGCTGTCGCAAGACCTGGCCGCCGGCCTGCAGTTCGATCCACTCAATATAATGCTTTTCTTCCATTGGATGGGGAACACTGCCAACGGTCACTTTAAAACCACCATTAACTTTAGTAACTACCGGGACATGCTTTTCTTTGCTGGCGTCTACGGTGTTCTCTGCCAATAACTCCATGGGTTTGCCGCAGCAGACCAGTGCCCCAACAGCGGGATGAAGGACCTCGACGATATTACCGCAAACATTGCACCTGTAAACCTGGCCGATTGCCGTCATAATTAAATTCCCCCTTTTAGTAAGGATTACTATTTGCAATTAATATTCGCTGTTATAGCCTTTTTTCCTGCTGGCTAAAAAATTTTTTAAAAAAGGTTCTACCCTTTAATGCTCCTGAAATTAAACTGAATACCTGCCTTGACTTCCTAACTTTGGTAAGGTAAAATGGCGTCGAAATCTTATAGAGGAGTGAGCAATATGCCCGGTCTTAAAGGTACCCGGACGGAAAAAAACCTGCTGACGGCCTTTGCCGGCGAGTCCCAGGCCCGCAACCGCTATACTTACTATGCCAGCCAGGCAAAAAAAGAAGGTTATGAGCAGATTGCAGCTATCTTTTTAGAAACTGCCGATAACGAAAAAGAACATGCCAAGCGTATCTTTAAATTCCTGGAGGGCGGCGAAGTAGAGATTAGCGCCGCTTTCCCGGCAGGTACCATCGCCACTACTTCCTTGAACCTGGCCGCCAGTGCCGACGGGGAAAATTATGAGCATACCACCATGTATCCCGAGTTTGCCCGGGTAGCCGAAGAAGAAGGTTTCAAAGAGATAGCTGCCGTCTTCCGGGCCATTGCCCGGGCCG
Organism: Moorella glycerini; assembly: GCF_009735625.1. Lineage (NCBI taxonomy): Bacteria > Bacillati > Bacillota > Clostridia > Neomoorellales > Neomoorellaceae > Neomoorella > Neomoorella glycerini. Next base: position 3,060,389 of record NZ_CP046244.1, read on the forward strand.
AGAAGGGACATGAAGACCGTTATCGCGCCCTGCTGGCTAATATAGAAAATAACCGTGTCTTTAAGCGGGATGAAAAGGTGACATGGCGCTGCCGCAACTGCGGTTATATCCATGAAGGCACTGCCGCCCCAGAAATATGCCCGGCGTGTGCTCATCCCCAGGCGTTCTTTGAACTACAGGCGGAAAATTACTAAGGGGTAGCGATAGCCTATCATCCGGGTGCACCTGGCTCCTATGCCAGGCGATGCTTGCAAAAAACAAACCGAAAGGATGATTAAGAATCCATGGGCCAGCCCGTTACCATTGCGGAAGGTATTTACTGGGTGGGGGCCATCGACTGGAACATCCGCTACTTTCATGGCCCCGCCTTTTCCACCCACCGGGGTACTACATATAATGCCTATTATATTGTCGATGAAAAAACCGCTCTGGTGGATACCGTTTACGAGCCCTTTCAAGAGGAATTGATCGCCAAACTGAAGCAGATCCAGGACCCGGTGAAAATCGATTACCTGGTGGTCAACCACACTGAAAGCGACCACGCCGGCGCCTTCCCGGCCATCATGGACCTCTGCCCCGGCGCCCACGTCCTCTGTACCCAGCGGGGTTATGAAAGTCTCAGGGATCATTACCCTCATCTTGATTTCCAGTACACCATTGTCAAAACCAGGACCAGCATCAGCCTTGGTAAACGTTCCCTGACATTTATCGAAGCGCCCATGCTCCACTGGCCCGACAGCATGTTTACCTATGTTCCCGAAGAGGCCCTGCTCATGCCCAACGATGCCTTCGGACAGCATATTGCCTCCAGCGCCCGCTTCGATGAGCAAGTAGATGTGGGACTCATCATGGACGAGGCGGCCAAGTATTACGCCAACATCCTCATGCCCTTCAGCAGCCTGATTACCAAAAAGCTGGAAGAAATCCAAAAGATGAACCTGGCCGTTAAGACTATCGCCCCCAGCCACGGCATTATCTGGCGGCGGGATCCCCACCGGATCATTGAGGCCTATGCCCGCTGGGCTGAAGGCAAAGGTACGGCGAAAGCCGTTATTGCCTACGATACCATGTGGCTGAGTACGGAAAAGATGGCTTATGCCTTCCTGGACGGCCTGGTGGCCGGGGGCTGTGAGGTCAAGCTCTTCAAGCTCTCCGTATCCGACCGCAATGATATTATCAAAGAGATCCTCGATGCCCGCGCCGTCCTGGTGGGCTCGCCGACCATCAATAACGACATCCTGCCGGTGGTTTCTCCCCTCCTGGATGACCTGGTGGGCTTAAGGCCAAAAAATAAAATCGGCCTGGCCTTCGGCGCTTACGGCTGGGGTGGCGGCGCCCAGAAGATCCTGGAGGAGCGCCTGAAGGCCGCCAAAATCGAGCTTTTTGCCGAGCCCGGCCCCACAGTGAAGTGGGTGCCCAAGACAGAAGACCTGCAGCGTTGCTACGAACTGGGGCGGGAAATGGCGGCCAGAATTAAGGATTAACAAAGGAGGGAGCATTTTGGACACCAAAGCCCTGCACACCATCTCTTACGGGCTATATGTTGTTACGGCAAAAAAGGGCGACCGCTGCAACGGCCAGGTTGCCAATACCGTCTTCCAGATTTCCTCGGAACCGCCGACGGTTGCCGTCAGCATCAACAAGCAAAACCTGACCCATGAATTTATCCAGGCCGGCCAGAGCTTTGCCGTCTCGGTCCTGGCCAGGGAGGCCCCCCTCTCCCTCATCGGCCAGTTCGGATTTAAATCCGGCCGTGAGGTAGACAAGTTTGCCGGGTTGAACTACAAGCTAACGCAAGCAGGTCTTCCTTACCTGGCCGAGCACACCCTAGCGTACCTGGAAGCTAAAGTAAATCAAACGGTTGACGCCGGTACCCACAGCATATTTATCGGCACTTTAACGGACGCCGCCGTCCTGCTCCAGGGTGAGCCCATGACCTATGCCTACTACCACCAGGTCAAGCGCGGCACGACCCCGAAAACGGCGCCGACCTTTGTTGCCTCCCGGGAGGAAGCCGGGCCAGCAGCCGCTGCTCCCAGGTACCAGTGCACTATCTGCAACTATATTTATGACCAGCAGCAGGGCGACCCGGAGCACGGCATTGCTCCGGGTACCCCCTTTGAGGACCTGCCGGGCGAATGGGCCTGCCCTATCTGCGGCGCCGGTAAAGAAGCCTTCGAGAGAATTTGCTAGCTGCACCCTCTGGATTAACAAAAGCCATCTGTCTCACGCAGATGGCTTTTTGTTCATTTCCCAATTAGTTATCCTCATAGGCCGCCAAAAATCCTCTCTGGGAATACCAGCTTGGGTGCAAATAGTTCAACTCAATAAGCATACAACGTACCATATGGCCGTTTATTGTAGGGTATCAACTTGGTAAAGGGCCGGGCCAGGATCTTTTCGGCCTCCAAGTCAAAATAACGGGCAAAATCGCCCACAATTTCCCGCAGGCGCTTCTGGTCAGCGGCTGTAGGTGGTACTGCTTTAACTTCTTTACCCAGGTAGAAGGTATCTACCTGGCCGCGGATAAAGATCTCGCCGCCGTGCATCCCGGTGCCTACAAAATTACCCACCATGGCTTCCCCGGGTTGCAAATCCAGGCCCAGCAGGACCAGGGTACCACCGGCCATGTACTCGCCGAAAAAGTCCCCGGCCTTGCCGCCAATGACAATCAAGGGATTTTTCTCCCGGAAGGCCTTCATGTGGATACCCACCCGGTAGCCGACATTGCCGCGGATGAAGATCCGGCCGCCGCGCATGGAGTAACCGGCTATATCGGTGGCGTTGCCGTGGATAATTACCGTGCCGTCGTTCATGGTGTTGCCCACGCCGTCCTGGGCATTACCGAAAACCTCTATTTCCAGCCCGTCCATCAGGGCCGCCAGGTTGTTACCCGGCACACCGTAAATCTCCAGCCGGGCCCGGCCCTGGACCCCGGCACCGATGTAACGCTGGCCGTTGACGTTTTTTAAAACCAGTTCCCGGCAGCCGTTATCCAGGAGGGTCCTGATAGACTCATTCAGGACTTGATAAGACAGGCCCCGGGCATTCAAGGTTTCCATAAAATCCCCTTCACCTCACTCTGCCAGCTTTTGCTGCCAGATGGTTTCCGGTAAACTCAAGAGACCAAAATCTGGCCGCAGCAATGCATCTTTAAAGGACGTGACCTCAATGCCTTCTTCGAGCAACTGGCGGTAGATGCCGGCCCGGTCAATTTTATTGATCAGCAGCGCGCCTGCCAGGCGGTTATCCTTTAAAACCAGCTTGCGGTAGACCAGGGTGGCAGGGTCTACTTCCGTCAGGAGTTCATATCCCTCACCGGTGGCGGTACTGTTACCCATGCTGATAATATGCAGCCCCAGGAAACCAAGGGTGTTATAGGGCGGTAAAGGTAGATAGGTCTCCTGTGCCCCGGCCATATTGCGCCCGGCTATTTTCCCCTGGATGGCGGCATGGGGTAGTAAAGGCGGGTTACCGGCCACTACATCCCCGGCGGCATAAACACCGGGTAAGCCGGTGCTGAGGTCTGGTCCCACCACGACGCCGCGGTTAATGGTTACCCCGGGTAAACCCTCGAGCAGCTCGACATTGGGCCGTACGCCGATGGCAATCACCAGGATGTCGGCCTTGAGTTCCCGGCCGGATTTAAGCTCCATGAGGAGGCGGCCATCATCCTCCTGGCGGATGCTGGTCAGGGTATCGTTTAAATAAAGATTGACACCCTTATCCTGCAGGAAGCCGGCTATTAAGGCTCCCGCTTCCGGGTCCAGGGCCGGAGCCCAGATACGGTCGGCCAGCTCCACCAGCGTTACTTTGACGCCCCGCTGCACCAGGCTCTCCATGGCCTTGAGACCCGTCGGGCCGGCCCCCAGGATGACGGCTTCCCGCCCGGGGATGGCAGCAGCCTCCAGGCGTCGAACGTCGTCATAGTTTATAAAGGTAAAATAGTTGGCCGGTGTTAACCCCGCAATGGGCGGCACAAAGGGCCGGCCCCCGGTGGCGAGGAGCAAACGGTCGTAGGGAAGCTTCTCACCGTTATCCAGGTGAACCTGGCAGGCTTCCGGGTCCAGTTTTACAGCCCGGCGTCCCAGGAGGACGCAGACGTTATTTTGAGCATAAAACTCTTGCGGCCGGTAGGGCATATCCTGGTCCTGGACCCGCTTTTCCAGCCAGTAGGAAATGAGGGGCCGGCCATAGGCATAATAGTTTTCCGCCGAGACGATGGTAATGGAGCCTTCCCGGTCATACTCCCGGATTCCTACCACCGCGTTGACGGCAGCTACGGAATGGCCGATCAGGACGTAGTTCATGCCCCTGCCCTCCTTTCCTCAAAAACAAGGGCCCGGTTGGGACAGCCGGCCACGCAGGCCGGCTCATCAGCCTCCCGGCAGAGGTCGCATTTTAAAGGCACCGGGCGGCCGTTTTTCTCCCCGGGCCGGATGGCGCCATAAGGACAGCTGGCCACACAGGTCCAGCAACCCACACATTTGTCTTCCTGGCAGTAGACAATCCCCGTCTCCGGATCTTTGACCATGGCCCCGGAGATGCAGCCGGCCACACAGCGGGGGTCATCGCAGTGACGGCACTGGACGGCTACCGAGAGGGGCAAACGCTCTTCGACAATAACCCGCGCCGCACCCCTTAAATTCTCGCGCTTATAGGCCCGGAAAAGATCACGGCTGCGGGAATGGGCCACAATGCAGTTCACTTCGCAGAGGTGACAGTTCATGCAGTAGGCCGGCCGGGCATACACTTTTTTCAATGGTGTTCCCTCCCCTGCTACATTGCTTCGCCGGCATGCTTGACACCCAGGAGCTTCAGTTCCACTTCGTTTAAGCCTACGCCCTGCAGGTGCAGGCGGTTGCCGCGCAGGCTCTCAATGGAGTTGATGCCCATGCCGCCCAGCATTTCTTTTATCTCGTGGGACCAGCCCCGCAGCAGGTTGTAGAGGCGTTCGGCGCCGATTTCCGGGTTCAAGCGCCGGCTGCGGTAGGGGTCCTGGGTGGCAATACCCCAGCTGCACTTGCCGGTATAGCATTTCTGGCAGAGGTGGCAGCCCAGGGCAATCAAGGCGGCGGTGGCGATGTAGACCGCATCGGCACCCAGGGCAATGGCCTTCACCACATCGGCGCTGCTGCGGAAGCCCCCGGCAGCCACCAGGGATACTTGGTTGCGGATGCCTTCCTCGCGCAAGCGTTGGTCCACGGCGGCAATGGCCAGCTCGATGGGAATACCCACATGGTCCCGGATCATGGTAGGGGCCGCCCCGGTTCCCCCGCGAAAGCCGTCAATGGCGATGATATCGGCCCCGGCCCGGGCAATACCGCTGGCAATGGCCGCCACGTTATGGACGGCCGAAATTTTGACGGATACCGGTTTCTGGTAACGGGTTGCTTCTTTTAAGGTAAAGATTAACTGCTTCAAGTCTTCAATGGAGTAGATATCATGATGGGGAGCCGATGACAGGGCATCGGTACCCTCCGGTATCATTCTCGTCGCGGCCACAGGCGCGGTAATCTTTTCCCCCGGCAGGTGGCCGCCGATGCCCGGTTTGGCTCCCTGGCCGATTTTAATTTCGATCACCCGCCCGGCATTCAGGTAACCGGCATGGACGCCGAAGCGGCCCGAGGCCACCTGCACCACGGCGTGATCGGCATACTGGTAGAGGTCTGCAGGCAGGCCGCCTTCACCGGTATTAAACAGGGTGCCGAATGCTTTGGCCGCCCGGGCCAGGGATTCAAAGGCTTCATGGCTGATGGACCCGTAAGACATGGCGGAAAACATGATAGGGGTTTCTATGGGTACCAGGGGTGTTTTGGTTTTATCCTTGCGTTCCTCCCTGCTTACCGGCTCGGTCCGGCTGCCCAGGTAAGTCCGCAGTTCCATTGGTTCCCTTAAAGGATCAATGGAAGGATTGGTCACCTGGCTGGCGTTAAGGAGCAGCCGGTCGAAATAGGTAGGAAAGGGCTGGTCGTTACCCATGCCGGTGAGGAGCACCCCGCCGGTTTCCGCCTGCTTGACAATGTTGCGCAGGTGGCCTTCCGTCCAGTGGGCATTGGGCCGCATAGGCGGCGGGTTTTTATAAATAGTCAGCGCCCCGGCCGGGCAGATGCTGACGCAGCGCTGGCAGTTGACGCAGTTGGCATCAATGGTATAGAGGCGATCGTCTTCAGCGTCATACTTTTGGGCGTCAAAGCCGCACTGGCGCACGCAGGCCAGGCATTTAATGCATTTGTTGTCATCGCGGGCGACACTGAATTCAGGCGGCATCAGGCTGAGAGTCGGCATTGGGCTTCCTCCTCCAGGCGGCCGATGACCGGCTCGCCACCCTGCGGGTACCATACCCTTTCCACGTCAGGGCAAATTTCCCGGATGGCTGCTTCCTCGCTGGCCACATACAGGGTGGCGGCGTGAGAGCCGGCTACCAGGGGCCGCAGCTTAATGCGGTCATTCAGGGCCATAATGCCGCCGCTAAAGCCGACAATGATGGAAAAGGGCCCGTTCATCAGGAGGCTACCGTAAACTACCCGCAGGCGGGTATAAAGGTCGCGTTCCGCCGCGGGCAGGCGGTCAATCTCCTGCCAGAAGGGGGCTGCCAGGACCCTGGCCGCCAGTTCCAGGGGCAGGTTATGGCGCCGGACCAGTAAATCTATGGCGTAGGCGACTACTTCAGTATCGGTCTGCAGGGTCATTTTATAACCGTACATTTCTAAAAAGCGCCGGTTGGCCCCGTAGGAAGATATCTCGCCGTTATGAACTACCGACCAATCCAGCAGGGTAAAGGGATGAGCGCCGCCCCACCAGCCGGGGGTATTGGTGGGAAAGCGGCCGTGGGCAATCCAGCTGTAGGCCTGGTACTCGTCCAGGCGGAAAAACTCGCCGATATCTTCGGGATAACCCACTCCTTTAAAGGCTCCCATGTTTTTACCGCTGGAAACGACATAGGCGCCGTTGACGCTATCATTGATGCGCATGACCAGCCGCGTCATGAAGTCGGCCTCTGTCTCTTGGGATTCTTCAATTTTCGACAGCCTGGGGGTTACAAAATAGCGCCATAGTAAGGGCGCTTTGCCAATGGACCGGACATGACGGGTGGGGATACGGTCTTCGGCTTCAATATAAAAATTATCCTTTATCAACTCTTCCACCTGGTTGCGGCTCAGCTTATCCTCAAAGAGCAGGTGGAGGGCATAATAATCTTGATATTCCGGGTAAATGCCATAGGCGGCGAAGCCGCCACCCAGGCCATTGGAGCGCTCCTGCATCAGGGCAATAGACTGGATGATGGCGCTGCCGTTAACCCGGCGGCCGTCTTTATTGATAAAGCCGCTGATGGCGCATCCCGAAGGTATCCGGTATTCTCCCTCCCTGAGCATCGTTGCTCCCTCCTTAAATGGAAGTTTAAAGTTGAAGTTTGAAGTTAGAGGTGAGAGGTGGGATACTAAAATTTCGTCAGGTACTGGTCGATCTCCCACTGGTGTACCCTGGTACGGTACTGTTCACATTCGAGTTTCTGGGCCAGGGTCAGGCGCTCATAGATATGGGGTCCCAGGGCTTCCTTGATAACCTCATCTGCGGCCAGGGCTTCCAGGGCTTCATCAAGGCTTCCCGGCAGGACGCCGATGCCTTCCGCCTGGAGTTCGGCCGGGGTCATGGCAAAGATATTTTTATCCGTCGGCGGCGGCGGGGTCAGGCCTTTTTTAATCCCGTCCAGACCGGCCTTCAGCAGTACAGCCAGGGCCAGATAGGGGTTGCAGGAAGGATCCGGGTGCCGTACTTCAATGCGGGTGGAAGGACCGCGTTTGGCCGGCACGCGGATCAAGGGGCTGCGGTTGCGCGGCGACCAGGCGATATAGACCGGCGCTTCATAACCAGGCACCAGCCGTTTATAAGAATTGACCGTCGGGTTGGTTACGGCTGCCAGGGCACGGGCATGAGTCATGACGCCGGCGATAAACTGGTAGGCGGTCTGGCTTAGACCCAGCTTGTCCTCGGGATCGTAAAAGGCGTTCCGGCCGTCTTTTGACAGGGAGATATTAACGTGCATACCCGAACCGTTAATGCCGTAAATAGGCTTGGGCATAAAGGTGGCATGGAGGCCGTGGCGCTGGGCAATGGTCCGTACCACAAATTTAAACGTGGCAATGCGGTCAGCCGTGGTCAGGGCCTCGGCGTATTTAAAGTCAATCTCATGCTGGCCGGGGGCGACCTCGTGATGGGAGGCTTCGATTTCAAAGCCCAATTGCTCCAGGGTCAGGACCATATCCCGGCGGGCGTCTTCACCCAGGTCCACCGGGGTGAGGTCAAAGTAACCGGCCCGGTCATGGGTTTCCAGGGTCGGCCGGCCGGAGGCGTCGGTGTGGAAAAGGAAGAACTCTGCTTCCGGCCCGGCGTTCATGGTGTAACCCATGGCGGCTGCTTCGGCCGTAACCTTCTTCAGGGCACAGCGGGGACAACCGGCAAAGGGCGTGCCGTCGGGGTTATAAACGTCGCAAATGAGGCGGGCTACCGTCCCCTCATGGGGCCGCCAGGGGAAAACAACGAAGGTGTCGGGATCGGGGCGCAGGTACATATCCGACTCTTCAATGCGCACAAAGCCTTCAATGGAAGAGCCGTCAAACATGAGTTCATTGTTGAGGGCCTTGGGCAACTGGTCCACGGGAATGGCTACATTTTTCAATACCCCAAAAATATCGGTAAACTGGAGGCGAACAAATTTTACCCCCCATTCCTCGGCCCGGTTTAGGACAGCCGCCCGTTTTTCCTTGTCATCCATCAGCATAAACCTCCTGCTAAATTATAGAAACTGTCTACGCCAGTTTCTTTATAAAAAGCGTCCTGCAAGAAAAGGGCATAAAAACCCTCTCCTTCAGGACGCCGTTGCCCTAAAGGGTTAGTCCGTCTTTTTGGCCTTATTGCTGCCGCCCTGGAGTTCATGGGCGACAATAATGGCTTCGGCAATGCTTTTCATGGGTACGCAGCGGTCCATACTCTGGCGCTGCATGCGCCGGTAGGCCTCGGCTTCCGTTAATCCCATGGTATCCATGAGAATGCCCTTGGCCCGCTCAATTATTTTCCGGGCGGCCAGGGTCTCCTTCAGCTTGCTGATTTCCTGCTGCAGGCGGCTTATTTTCTGGTAATTGGCCAGGGCTGCTTCTACCGCCGGCAACAAGGTGCTCTCCTGGACCGGTTTAATTAAATAAGCAAAGATCGGAAAATCGCGCGTACGGGCAAGCAGATTGCGGTGCCAGGAAGAGGCCAGGAGGATAATCGGTGCTACTCCATCTTCCTCGATGATCCTGGCTACTTCCAGGGCATTGGTACCCTGGAGTTCGCTATCTAGAATTATCAGGCTGGGCTGCAGGGTGCGGATCATCCGCAGGGCCTGGCTGCCGTCCGGGGCTTCGCCGGCAATCAAGTAACCTTCCCGTACCAGCATGTACTTCAAGTTTTGCCGGGCAGACGGGTCGGCACTGGCGATAAAAATTTTGGGCTGTTGCATAAAATTGAATCCCTGCCCCCCTCGCGCTACGCCGTTGTAGCACTTTCAAGGACCCCTTTGCCCTGCGAAATGCTTTTTCATTTGAGTATGGTACAATTATAAAGGAAAAACGCTGAGTTGACAATAGGTTAAACAGATGTATCCAGTATTTCAAAAAATATTTTCGCATAGTGAAAATCATGTTCTTCTTGGACCAGGCAAGTTTTGTGCCTGGGAGCATAAGATTTAAGTAAGTTAGTATTACAGGGAGGTTAAAACATGGGCCAGGGCAAGTTAAGAAGGGTCTTCCCCGGCGGGAATACCTGTGAAGGGTTTTATTCTTTTTATGATTACATTATCGAACCCGATGCCACCCGCATCTTCGTCGTTAAAGGCGGCCCGGGAGTGGGCAAGTCCACCTTCATGCGCAAAATCGGCGAAACCATGCTGGCTAAAGGTTATGATGTGGAATTCCACTGCTGCTCCTCCGATAACAATTCCCTGGATGCCGTGGTCATCCCGGCCATCAAAGTAGCTCTAATCGATGGTACGGCTCCCCATATAGTTGATCCCAAGAATCCCGGTGCCGTAGATGAGATTATCCACCTGGGAGACTACTGGGATGAAAGCAAGATGCGGGCCCATAAAGAGGAAATCCTTAAAGCTAACGCCCGGGTGGCGCGCTTGTTCCAGATAGCCTACAGTGCCCTCCGGGAAGCCAAGGTTATCCGCGATGAGTGGGAAAGCTATATTTCCGAGTGTATGATTGAAAGCCAGGTTAACAGGGCTGTGGCTAACTTGCTCCATACTATTTTCAGCGGTGTAGCACCACGTTATGACCGGCCGGCCAAAGTCCGCCATCTCTTTGCCACGGCTATCACCCCCGATGGTATCATTACCGGCCACGTGGAATCCCTACTCCAGGATGTGCAGCAACTTTATACCATCTCCGGAGAACCTGGTTCCGGCGTACCACAGGTGCTGGCCCGGATCGCCGACCTGGCCCACGAAAAAGGACTGCATACTGAAATTTACCATTGCCCCTTTAATCCCCGGAATATCGATCTGGTAATCATGCCGGAAATAAAAGTGGCGGCCATGAACGTCCAGCCGCCGCATACCTACGATCCCTCGTCTTTACCGGACCTTATGGCCATGAAACTTAACCTGTCGGCCTATATCGACCGGGATAAGCTGGGAACTTACGCCCACGAGATCAGCAGCGCCGCCTACCGCTATCAGGCCTGCCTGGACCGGGCCGTGGCCTACATCCGCCAGGCCAAATTAACCCATGATTACATGGAAACCTTCTATATACCGGCCATGAATTTTGAGGCCATCAACGCCAAACGCCAGGAGGTCCTGCAGCGGATTTTGAACTATGCTGCTGAATTTCCTGAAACCCTGATTAAAGCAAGTTAAAGCTTTTAAAACCCTTCCTAATCTGCAGTATTAGGAAGGGTTTTTGGTAACTATCCGTGGAACAAAAGCATAAGTTAACATGAGTACAAGAGATGGAAAAGAAACGGGGTGATACTCCCTGGACCGGCAAATAGCCATTTTTACACCCAACCTGCTGGCCTGGAATGGGCAAGAACCAGTAATCGGGGGCCTGGAAAGATACCTCCACGCCCTGGCAGAACTCCTGACAGAGATGGGTTATGAAGTTTCCTTCCATCAGAACGCCCACCGGGATTTTCAAACTACTTTCCGCGGCTGGCCGGTATATGGCTACCAGGCCGATCAGCACCATTTGCACTTAACTGTTAAACGAATGGAGGAGACTGTCCGCGGTAGAGTGCTTTATTCCTCTATTCTCCAGCAAGTCTATTACCGCCCCCGTTCTATTTGTATCTCCCACGGCGTCTGGTGGGAACTACCAGGTTACAGCCCGGCCCACGCCCGGGCTGCTTATGAAAACTATGTCGCTGCCGCCCTTATTCAGGCCACTTTAATAATATCTTGCGACTACAACTTTCTTAACGTTGCCCGGGCCATCTACCCTAATCTGGCCGACCAGAAGGTCCGGGTAATCCCAAACTTTGTCGATTTAAAGCAATTTTATCCTCGCGAAAAAGAACAACAGCCTAGGGTACGCGTCCTGTACCCGCGCCGGCTGGCCCCGGAACGGGGCTTTGACCTGTTGAAAGAGGTTATCCCTCCTTTACTGGCTGAGTACCCCGACCTGGAGTTTCTCTTTGCCATTGATACAAATACCCCCCGGTACCTGGAGATTTTTCATGCCTGGCGGCAAAAGGAGGCCCATAACGGGCGTATCCTTTACTGTCATCCAGACTTTAACGCCATGCCGGAGGTTTATGCCGCTGCCGATATAGTTGTTATTCCCAGTATTTATTCGGAGGGTACCAGCTTTTCATGCCTGGAGGCCATGGCCATGGGTAAGGCCGTTATTGCCACCAATGTTGGCGGGCTCACCAATCTGATTATCGATGGCTATAATGGCCTGTTAATCCATCCCTCCAGGGAATACCTGACCCAAGCCCTGCGCTTTTTAATTGATCACCCCCGGGAACGCCTGCGCCTCGGTGCCAATGCCGCTGCTACCGCCCGGGCCTTTGACCGTCGCCTCTGGGAAGCCCGCTGGCGCCAGTATATCAGCAGGGTTTATCCTTTGGATAAGCTGTAGTTCGGAGGGGAAGTAAGTTCTATGCCCAAGGTTACGGCCATGATGATCGTTCGTAATGAAGCCAATCGTTATTTGGAGCGCTGCCTTAAAGCTTTGACTGACTATGTTGATGAGCTGGTCATCCTGGACGATGCCTCTACGGATGCTACTCCTGAGATCTGTTTGAGTTTCCCCATGGTTAAACTTTATTGCCGCGATACCCCCTTATTTCTTAAGGATGAAGCCCAGTTGCGCTGCGAACTCTGGCACCATACCGTAGCTACCAACCCCGAATGGATACTGGCCCTTGATGCCGATGAATTCCTGGAGACCAGGGTAGACCGGGAACTCCCTTATTTGCTAAAACAGGATCTCTTTCCAGCTATTAGCTTTCGCCTTTTTGATTGCTGGGGCAGTGAAGACTACTACCGCGTCGACGGCCTCTGGAATCCCTGGCTGCGTGGTTTTTCTATCTACCTCGTCAAGTACCAGCCCTGGCTGGATGCCGCCTGGCCATTACAAAAATTTCACTGCGGCCGCCTGCCTCTAGCCTACCGCCGCCTGCCCCACCTGGAAAGCGATCTAAGGATCAAACACCTCGGCTGGGCCAACCCGGCTGATATCCGGGCTAAATACGAGCGCGCCGTTAGCCAGGATCCGACCTTTAAATATATGCCCCGGGAACATTATGAAAGCATCCTCTGGCCAGCGGATAAAATTCAGCTCGAAAAATGGCAGGACTAGATAACTTCTCCGTGCTAAGATGCATATAGTAATACTAATCCAGAAAAAGGAAAGACCCCCTTTGTCAATACCCAAAAGGCATAGGGGGAAAGAGAAAAGCTTGTAAAAGGAGTGATCTGCATGGCTCTAACCGCCAGCGCCACTGTTACTGGCAGTACGGCAGGAACTGCCGATGTGGCTCTAACCTTAAGCCCGACCACGGCCCTTTTTTCCCCGGCCAACCTGGTTCCCGGCCAGTCTGTCGGGTCGCCCCAGCTGCAAGTGTCAAATACCGGTACTGTAGACGAGTATTACTTTATCTTTGCTGACTGGAAGGAAGTAAGCCCTACTACTCCCCGCGAGGCCCAGTTACTTGCCGACCGCTTAAACATTTATATCGAAGCCAGCCCAGCAACAGTGCTCTATAATGGCACTCTTTCCGGTCTATACAACCAGCCTTCTAGTGGCCGCCTGCTGGTTTCGCCCTATGATGACCTGCTGACCTTCGTCGTCAGCCTGCCTAGTAATACGGGTACCATAGCCCAGAACCTGGACTTGAGCGTCGATCTGGTCTTTACGGCCCAGGCTTCCCCCCTCGCTTAAAGCATAGCCCGGCCCCGGCCGGGCTTAACTTTGGAGAGCTAATTGCAAGAAGGTGATAAAGAGATATGACGACTAAAAAGGTAGCTTTTTTAACGACTAACTTTTTTCACCCTACTAACGAAAGAATTATTATGGGCGGTGCGGAGCGTTACCAGGTTGACCTCTGCCGCCTGCTCCGCGAGCTAGGTTTTTATGTTGAGATCTGGCAGATAGGCAGCGGTTGGACCCAGGAATTCGATGGCGTGCGTATCCGCAGCATCCCGGTTTCTAGAAGCGAATACCATACCTTTCCCGAGCTCAGTACAGCCTTTTATGAGAATTCCATGGCCTTTGATTACGCCATTTATTTCATCCTTACCCTGGCTTACCCCATAGCCCGGGAAAAAAGCATTGCCATTAGCCACGGGATCTTTTGGGATTGGCCGGGTTTCGACCTCATGGCCGGACGCCTGGAGGACCGCCAGGAATGGTTAAGGCGGCTTGGTATTGCCCTGATAGGCCCACAAAAATTAATCTCTGTAGATACCAACACCATTAACTTCTTCAATGCTACCCTCCCCGGCTTTTATCACAAATGGGAGTACATCCCCAATTATGTTGATACTGACCTTTTTCACCCACCTGAGGAGGTAAAAAATAGCACGGATACCATCCGTGTCCTGTTCCCCCGCCGGCTGGTTCCCGTTCGCGGGATTAATGAAACCATGCGGGCAGCAGAAAGATTGACGGCTCGCTATCCCTGGATTGAATTTCATTTTTGTGGACGCGGCCATGATGACAACGCCGAAAGGCTCATGTCCCAGTGGATTGCTACCCAGGAACGTTGCTTTTACTACTGGAAGCCCCTGGAGATGATGCCCGAGGTTTACCGCCAGGCGGATATTGTCATCATCCCTTCACGCTCTACCGAAGGCACGAGTCTGGCCGCCCTGGAGGCCATGGCCAGCGGCCGGCCGGTAATTGCCGGCCTGGCCGGTGGCTTGAGCGACATTATTTTGCACGGCTACAATGGTTATCTAATTAAACCGACTGTGGAAAATCTGGTGGCGGCCATCGAAGATTTGGCCCGGGATAAAGCTAAAAGGCAGATCATGGGCCAGAGGGCTCGGGAAGTGGCTCTGACTTTCAACCGTAAGATATGGGCTGAGCGTTGGGCCAGGGTCCTGGAAACAGTCTTTCGCTAATTGTCTGGTTTTGGACTCACCGGGTGGGTGAAGGTATGTGCCCTTTACAGCTCCTACTGTGGCCAATAAAGGTAACCGCTTCCATGTCGGTCCCAGTCCGATTATCCTGGTAACGGTGCAGGAATGGGTGGTCTTTAATATCGTGCAATCAGCTTTGCTGTTAATTCCAGCCTGGGGAATACAGCCAGTAAGTCCGCCTGCAAATGCGCTTGCTGCCCATGCCGGCCGGCCTTTATTACTTGAGGAACTACAGCCGGGGTATATTGAATTAGTCACTGCGGAAAGGGTGCTGGATTCGGTTTACCTGGCCACGGAAAACTTATTCCAGTGGTCTTATAGTTCCTCCTCACCTACCCTAGGCGTGCCGGTTAAAGTTATTGCCTGCGGGGTTAAAAATATTACCGCCAGGCAGCAACTGGTGCCCATTCCCCCCGGCAGCCATGCCCTGGCTAGGGCTTTCTACAATTATGAAATTCTTGTGACCTATGCCGATGCTGCCGGCCACACCGCTACCATTACCTTGATGTCCGGGCCCCGCTGGCAGCGGGCCTTTGTTTCCGCCGGACCGGGCCGCCTGGAGGTACAGGTCAAGGTTGCCTGTTCACGGATTGAGATTACTACTCCCCCTGCCCCGGAACCCGGGCCGGCCTTGCCGTATAAGCCGGTCCGGGTATGGGTTTGGGGGTGACAAACAGGGCGTGTCCCTGGTCGCGAAATTGGCGGCACCTCATGCTGATTTCAAAACATGGTCAAGTATTGCTCTACTTCCCACTGGTGGACCTGGACGCGGTACTCGTCCCATTCCTTTTCTTTGGCTTCGACAAAGCGTTCATAGATATGATCGCCCAGGGCTTCCCGGATTACATTATCACGGGAAAGCTCCTCCAGGGCTTCCTTGAGGTCCCCCGGCAGGCTGCCGATACCCAGGTCGCGGCGTTCGGCTGCCGTCATTTCGTAGATATTGCGCTCTACAGGCGCAGGGGGCTGGATCTGCTTCTTTATCCCGTCCAGGCCGGCTTTGAGCATGACGGCCAGGGCCAGGTAAGGATTGCAGGCCGGGTCGGGGTTGCGCAATTCTATTCTAGTTGAGGCCCCGCGCTTGGCCGGCACGCGAATCAAGGGGCTGCGATTGCGGGGGGACCAGGCAATATAGACCGGGGCCTCAAAACCTGGTACCAGGCGTTTGTAGGAATTGACCGTCGGGTTGGTAACAGCTGCCATGGCCCGGGCATGGTGCATCAGGCCGCCAATATAGTAATAGGCTGTCTGGCTTAGCTGTAAGGGATCTCCCGGATCATAAAAGGCGTTCTGCCCGTCTTTGAACAGGGACTGGTGGGTATGCATGCCCGAACCGTTAATGCCGGCTACAGGTTTGGGCATAAAGGTGGCATGCAGGCCATGGCGCTGGGCGATGGTGCGGACAACGAATTTAAAGGTAGCAATTTTATCGGCCGTGGCCAGGGCGTTATCGTATTTGAAGTCAATCTCATGCTGGCCCGGGGCAACCTCATGATGGGAAGCCTCGATTTCAAAGCCCATGGCTTCCAGGGCCAGGACCATATCCCGGCGGGCGTCTTCGCCCAGGTCAACCGGTGACAGGTCAAAGTAACCGGCCTGGTCATGGGTTTCCAAGGTGGGCTTACGGCCATCGGTATGGAACAGGAAAAATTCCGCCTCGGGGCCGGCATACATGGTATAGCCCATAGCTTCCGCCTCAGCCAGGACTTTTTTCAGCGCTCCCCGGGGACAGCCAGCAAAGGGGGTGCCGTCAGGGTTGTAAACATCGCAGATTAACCTGGCTACCGCCCCGTCGGCCGGCCGCCAGGGAAAGATGGCAAAGGTAGATGGGTCGGGCCGCAGGTACATATCGGATTCTTCGATGCGGACGAAACCATGGATGGAAGAGCCGTCAAACATTAATTCGCCGTCAAGGGCTTTCTCTAATTCCTTGGTTGTAATGGCAACATTCTTTAAAACACCGAAGATGTCGGTAAACTGCAGGCGGATAAAACGGACGTTAAGTTCCTTTACCCGCTGGAGAATATCCTCCCTGGTTAGTTTTTCATTTACCATCGAAAATCCTCCAGTTAAAATTTTTCCCCCAAAAGCATAAAGCCCTCTCAAGCTACTACTTTCTATAGCTTCAGAGGGCTTCTTTACCCCTTTGGGAACGCCATTGCTCCCGTTTTATACATTTTACCGTTCCCCGGCTTTTGAAGTTATTATATCATACTAGGTAGAGCCGTCAAGTTTTTTATGATAGAATAATTACGGAGACCCGGTGATAAAAGGGATTAGCCAGGTTAACCGGGTACAACTACCACTGAGGTGAGATAAAATGTTGTGGTCGCTACTCTTCCTTTTTTTATTTATCCCCATGCTGCTGGCTTCCCTTTTCCTCAATTTAGCCGTTTTCTCCTTTGCCCGGCTGGGACTGACACCGGCAGGGGCTTTTACTTTGCTTGCAGCTTCAATCATTGGCGGGCTCATAAATATCCCTATTTCTCGTCGGCGCCTTTATATTGAACAACCCCAGTTCGGTCGCTTCCCCTTCTTTTTCTATTACCCGCCCCAGGTGAGCTACCAGCTCCTGTGCGTTAACGTCGGCGGGGCGGTGATCCCCGTTCTCTTTTCCCTCTACCTCCTGGCCACCCGGGCGCCGTTACTGCCGTCCCTGCAGGCTACCCTTATTGTTACCATTGTAGCCAAGGCTCTGGCCCGGGTAGTACCGGGAGTGGGTATTTCCATACCTACCTTTATCCCGCCCATTGCCGCCGCCCTGGCCGCCATCATCGTTTCTCCCCATAATACTGCCCCGGTGGCCTACATTGCTGGCGCCCTGGGCACCCTCCTGGGAGCCGATATTTTAAACCTCGGTGCCATCCGCAGCTTGCGCTCCCAGGTGGTCAGCATCGGCGGCGCCGGCGTCTTTGACGGCATTTTCCTGGTGGCCCTGGCCGCTTCTTTATTAAGTTAAAGTACTGAGTTAAAGCTGCCTGTCGGGGACAAAAAACCCTGCCCTTACTGGCACAGGGCAGGGTGAAGACCTTGCCTAAATATCGTAGTACAGGACAAACTCGTAGGGATGGGGCCGGAGTTTAATCTGGCTGATTTCCTTTTTCGTTTTGTATTCAATCCAGCTATTGATGAGGTCCTCGTCAAAGACGCCACCCTGGAGTAAAAACTCGTGGTCATTTTGCAAGGCGGCAAGGGCTTCATCCAGGGATCCGGGCAGGGAGCTTATCCTGGCTGCTTCTTCCGGCGGTAAATCGTAGATGTCTTTATCCAGGGGGTCACCCGGATGAATCTTGTTTTTAATCCCGTCGATACCGGCCATTAACAGGGCGGCAAAGGCCAGGTAGGGGTTGCAGGAAGGATCGGGCGGCCGGTATTCGATTCTCTTGGAGTTCGGGCTGTTGGAATACATGGGAATACGGATGGCCGCGCTGCGGTTGCGCTGGGAGTAAACCAGGTTCACCGGGGCTTCAAAGCCGGGCACCAGCCGCTTGAAAGAATTGGTGGTGGGGCTGCAGAAGGCTGCCAGGGCCGGGGCGTGCTTTAACAACCCGCCGATATAGTAAAGGGCGAGTTCGCTTAGACCGGCGTAGCCGCCGGCATCAAAGAACAGCGGCCGGCCGTCCTTCCACAGGCTTTGGTGGACGTGCATCCCCGAGCCGTTATCCTGGAACACCGGCTTGGGCATAAAGGTAGCCGTTTTGTTATGCTTGATGGCTACGTTTTTGACCACATATTTAAACATCATCAGCTGGTCGGCCATCCGGGTGAGGGGAGCGTACTGCATATCAATTTCACCCTGGCCGGCCGTGGCTACCTCATGATGGTGGGCTTCCACGGCGATGCCCATTTCTTTGAGCAGTAACACCATTTCTGTACGCAGGTTTTGCAGGGTATCAGTAGGGGGAACCGGGAAATACCCTTCCTTGTATCGCGGCCGGTAGCCCAGGTTGGGATGGCCGTTCATTTCTGTCCCTGAGTTCCAGAAACCCTCGATGGAGTCGAGGAAGTAATAACCGGCGTACTGGCTGTGATCAAAACGAACGTGATCGAGGATGAAAAACTCGGCCTCCGGGCCCCAGCAACTGGTATCGGCAATACCCGTTTCTTTGAGATAGGCCTCCGCCTTCTGGGCTATAAAGCGGGGATCGCGATTGTAGTTCTTGCCGGTAACCGGGTCATAGACGTTACAGATCAGGCTCAATGTCGTGATTGCGCAAAAGGGATCGATAAAGGCTGTTCCCGGGTCAGGAATGAGGATCATGTCGCTCTCATTGATGGTTTTAAAGCCGCGGATACTGGAACCGTCAAAACCCACGCCGCTGGTAAAAACCTCTTCCCCAAACTGTTCTATGGGGACCGTGAAATGCTGCCATGTGCCGGGCAGGTCGATAAATTTCAGGTCAACCATCTGGACATTGTTTTCCCTGGCCATGGTGAGGACTTCTTTTGCCGTCATACTCTTGGAGAAACCCCTTTCCTTTTAAAGTTATAGCCTGGACTACCATTTTCATCCTCCCAGGAACAAGCTATTCCTTCCACCTCCCCCTGCTTCAGGAAAAAGAAAAACGCCCCATGGGGGTTTTACCCCTGGAGCGTCTTTGCTCACCTGGCATGCATCGCCGTTCGCTTTTAATTTTAGGATAAAGGACACCCTTGCCCTTTGCTATTTAATATATACCACAACTGGATTTTTGGCAAGCATCAATTTAACAGAAAAAGATTTCCCAATTTACCCCTTGACAGCCGGTGGGGTAGCGATATAATTAAGTTATAAATCAAGCGGTGTAGTTTGATTAAGGGGTAAAGGAGCCCCGGTATCACGAGGTACCGGGGCTTTTACTTTACCCCGGGAGTAATGGGGCTCCGTACTGGTATTTTGAGCAGTATGGAGCCCCTGCTGTTAGGAGGTGATGTATCCACTTTTTCTTTGTGGGCAACGCCGTCCAAGAAATATCATTTTACCCAATAAAAGGAGGCTCCCACATGAAACACCTCAGGAATCACTATTTGAACATCAGGAAGCCTGTTCTTATCGCCTGTTTAATCCTGGCCGCCTTAATTATCCTCAGCCTGGCCCTGCCCGCCTGGGCCGGTGACCCCACCGGCGCTGCTACCGGGGGTATTGCCGACATCCCGGCGGCCCAGGCCGGCACGCCAACTTTAGAAGAAATAGCAACTGCGACAGGAAAGTTGAAGATTGGCCTTAATTTTGTCTGGACCCTCCTCGCCGGTTTCCTGGTCTTCTTCATGCAGGCCGGTTTTGCCCTGGTGGAAACAGGCTTCACCCGGGCCAAAAACGCCGCCCATACCATGGCCATGAATCTCATGGTCTTCCTGGTCGGCGCCGTGGGCTTCTTTGTCCTGGGCTTTGGCCTCATGTTCGGCGGCCTGGGGTCCGTGGCTAACCTGGGCGGTACTCCGCCCCTGACCAATGAGTTAACAGCCGGCGGCTGGGGGTTGCTGGGGTGGAAGGGTTTTTTCTTAAACGGTGACGCCTATGATGTGGGCGTTTTCGCCCTTTTCCTCTTCCAGATGGTCTTTATGGATACGGCCGTGACCATCCCCACCGGAGCCATGGCCGAACGGGTTAAATTCAGTGCTGTTGTCCTGGGTTCCTTCTTTATTGCCATGTTCCTCTATCCCATCTTCGGCAACTGGGTGTGGGGCGGAGGCTGGCTGGCCCAGCTGGGGAGCAAGCTGGGCCTGGGTCACGGTGCCGTGGATTTCGCCGGTTCCGGGGTAGTCCATTCCATCGGTGGCGCTGCCGGCCTGGCGGGGGCCCTCATCCTGGGACCACGCCTGGGTAAATACCGGGACGGCAAGCCGGTGGCTATGCCCGGCCATGATATTCCCATGGCCATCCTGGGTACCATCATCCTCTTCTTCGGCTGGTTCGGCTTTAACCCCGGCAGTACCCTGTCCGGCGGCGACCTGCGCATCGCGGTAGTGGCCGTCAATACCATGATGGCCGGAGCCGTCGGTGGCCTGGCCGCCATGCTCTATACCTGGTGGCGCCAGGGTAAGCCCGATCCTTCCATGATGTGTAATGGTGTCCTGGCTGGCCTGGTGGCCATTACCGCTCCCGCGGCCTTTGTCAATGGCCCGGTAGCCTGCCTGATTGGTGCCGTAGCCGGCGTCCTGGTTGTCTGGAGCGTTTACTTCTTCGATCACGTCCTCAAGATCGACGACCCGGTAGGAGCCATTTCCGTCCACCTGGTTAATGGTCTCTGGGGACTCCTGGCGGTAGGTCTCTTTGCCGACGGCACCTATGGCGCCGGCTGGAACGGCGTTGGTGCTGACACCTACCTGGGAGTCGCTGGCCAGGGCGTTACCGGCCTCTTCTACGGCGATCCCGGCCAGCTGGTAGCCCAGCTAATCAATATGGCGGCAGTCTTCATCTGGGGCTTTGGCGTTTCCTATGTATTTTACAAGGTTCTCGACAAGATTATGGGTATTCGCGTCAAGCCCGAAGCTGAAGAACAGGGCCTGGACATCCCCGAAATGGGCGCCCAGGCTTACCCTGACTTTCTCCTGGCCTTTAACGACACCTACAGCCCGGGACCGGCACCTGCCAGGCAAACTGCTTACGCTCCCCGCCGGCAGGAAGTACCGGTTCGCAATTAGAGGGGGTCTTTATGAAGAAAATTGAAGCCATTATCCGCTCCTCCCGCCTGGAAGCAGTGAAGGAAGCCCTGGGGAAATACAATATCCATGGCATGACGGTAACCCATGTCCTGGGTTGTGGTCTCCAGCGGGGCCAGACGGAGTATTACCGCGGTAATCTCTATACCATTAACCTGTTACCCAAGGTCAAGCTGGAAATTATCAGCCTGGATAACCGGGTGGAGGAAATCGTCGCGATTATTTGCCGGGAGGCCCGTACCGGTGAAATCAGCGACGGCAAGATTTTTATCTACCCGGTAGAGACTGCCATCCGCATCCGTACCGGTGAGCAAGGGGATGAGGCAATATAAGTTGTAAAAAGGGCGACGAGGGTTAACCACGCCGCCCTTTTTATTTTCTTATCAACCCGGCAGGCAGATCTTCTGGCCCACCTGGAGATTGTAGGGATCTATATGGGGATTTAGTTCCAGCAACTTTTCTACCGTCGTCCCGGTGGCCCGGGCAATGCTGTACAGGGTGTCGCCGGGGGCCACCTCCCAGTAAACGCCTGAAGGACAGGGCGGTTCGGGGGGCAGGCAGAGCACCTGGCCAACCTGCAGGTTGTAGGGATCAACACCCGGATTCAAGCGCAGCAGTTCGTCTACCGTGGTTCCAATCCGTAAGGCTATTAGATAAAGGGTATCCCCCGGCTCCACCCGCCAGTAACGGCCGGAAGGGCAGGGTACTTGAAACAAGCCCACGCCTAATCACCCCTTGCAGGTTTTCTTCCTGCATCTTATGCGCGGGCTCTGAAAAAAGGTACCGGGGTTTATTCTTTATCCAGGCCGAAACGGCTGTGGAGGGCCTGCATGGCGCAGGCCAGGTATTCCTCGTCGATAATACAGGAAACCTTGATCTCGGAGGTACTGATCATATGAATATTAATCCCTTCCTCCGCCAGGCAGGCAAACATGTCGGCCGCCACGCCGGGATTGGTGATCATGCCGGCGCCGACAATTGACACCTTGGCCACCTTATCGTTATAGGTTACCCTGCTGGCCCCGATTTCGGCCCTTACCCTGTCGGTAACCTCCACGGCCTTGCGGAGGTCATCGCGTCCTACCGTAAAGGCTATATCGTTTATCCCATCCCGCATGGCGCTCTGGACGATCATATCGACATTAATGCTTTCCCTGGCCAGGGCCACAAAGAGGGCCTTGGCTATCCCCGGCCGGTCGGGAACATCATGGAGGGCTATCCTGGCTACGTTACGGTCACCGGCTACGCCGCTGACCACCATTTTCTTTTCCACTTCCGTCACCTCTTTCACCAGGGTTCCTTCATTGTCGTTAAAGCTGGAGCGCACCTCTAACACTACATGATTTAACTTGCCGAACTCCACCGAGCGGGGCTGCAACACCTGGGCGCCCAGGCTCGCCAGCTCCAGCATTTCGTCGTAGGAAATAACAGGTAGTTTCCTGGCTGCCGGAACTATACGGGGATCGGCGGTATAAACGCCGTCCACGTCGGTAAAAATCTGGCAAACATCCGCTTTCAGGGCGGCAGCTACGGCTACGGCCGTCGTGTCCGACCCTCCCCGGCCCAGGGTGGTGATCTCGTTGTCGCAGGTCATGCCCTGGAAACCGGCCACAATGACGATTTTGCCCTGGGCCAATTCCCGGCGCAGGCGGTCACAGCTCACTTCCAGGATACGGGCTTTGGTGTGGACATTGTCAGTGAGAATGCCCACCTGGGGACCCGTCAGGGAAATGACCGGTTCCCCCAGTTCATGGATGGCCATGGCCAGCAAGGCAATGGATGTCTGCTCCCCGGTGGCCAGGAGCATGTCCATCTCCCGGGCCGGGGGGTTGGGACTGATCTCGTGGGCCATGGCGATCAGGTCGTCGGTCATATCTCCCGGGGCCGAGACAATGACCACTACCTCATTGCCCGCCCGGCGGGTGTTAACCACCCGGCGGGCGACATTTTTGACCCGTTCGGGCCCATTAACGGAAGTCCCGCCGTATTTTTGAACTATAAGTGCCATAAAGAACCTCCTCTACTGGCAGTCAGCGGCAGGAAGTCTGAAGCCGGAATTCCCGTTGCACCTGGCGATAACTAAATTACCCGGGCACCGTGGCGGCACGGTGCCAGTTCCTTGACGGTACAGGCCACCCCGTGGCGGGCAAAGGCTGCTGCCATGGCCGGTCCTACCTCAGGCTTACGGCCACGGCAAAAGGCAATTACCGATGGCCCGGAACCGCTTAAAGCAACCGCAAGTGCCCCGGCCTCCCGGGCGGCGCCAAAAACCTCATTCATTCCCGGCACCAGGGGTAGGCGGTAGGGCTGGTGCAGTTTATCTTCCATCATTTTTCCCATTAACTCCAGGTCACCGGCCTGGACGGCGGCCAGGAGGAGACCCACCCGGCTGAGGTTAAAGACGGCATCGCTCAAAGCCACCCTGGCCGGCAGGACACCCCGGGATACCCTGGTGGACAGGGTAAACTGGGGAATGGCTACCACGGTTATTAACCCTGCCGGTGGTTCCAGGCGGCGACAGTAGACCTTATCCCCGTCCCTGGCGGCTACCACCAGGCCGCCTAAAATGGCCGGGGCAACATTATCGGGGTGCCCTTCCAGATCCGCAGCCAGGTTTACCAGTTCGTCCTGGCTTAATGGTTCACCCAGAAGGGCATTGGCCCCGACCAACCCTCCAGCCAGGGCCGCCGCGCTGGAGCCCAGGCCCCGGGCAACAGGAATGCTATTATACATGGCTATTTTCAAATTAACCGCCGGACGCCCGGCCCGGGCAAAGACGGCCAGGGCGGCCCGGTAAGCGATATTTTCCGGTCCCCGGGGTATGGTTGCTTCGCCTTCACCGGTCACGGTAATCTCCAGGGCAGGAGCTGCTTCGATTAGCAGTTCATCGTAAAGGTCCAGGGCCATCCCCAGGGTGTCAAACCCCGGCCCCAGGTTGGCGGTAGTAGCCGGCACCCTTACCAGTGGCATAACTTATCCAACCTTCATTTCGCCATCTCCAGGGCAGACCCTTTAAGCTGCCCTGCTCTTTGATATGGCTGTTTGCTTACAATACCATTTCTAATACCCTGGCTTCCTCAGGCGGCAGGGATATGGGCTCGGCCACCTGCTTGATGGCTATATTAGGATCCTTCAGCCCGTGACCGGTCAGGACGCAGACGACCCGGTCGCCGGGGTGGAAATAACCCTTTTTAACATACTTGATTACCCCGGCCAGGGAAGCGGCCGAAGCCGGCTCGGCAAAGATGCCTTCGGCCGTAGCCAGCAGGCGCTGGGCCGCCAGGATTTCTTCATCGCTGACACAGTCAATAAAGCCCCCGGATTCTTTCGCCGCCCGGACGGCCGGCTGCCAGCTGGCCGGGTTACCAATGCGGATAGCCGTGGCCACCGTTTCCGGGTTGGGCACCACTTCGCCGCGCACTATCGGGGCCGCGCCTTCGGCCTGGAAGCCAATCATCTTTGGCAAATAATGGCTGCGACTGGCCTGGTAATACTCGTTAAAACCTTTCCAGTAAGCGGTAATATTGCCGGCGTTGCCTACGGGTATGGCCAGGTAATCCGGCGCCTCGCCAAGCCAATCACAAACCTCAAAGGCGGCCGTTTTCTGGCCTTCAATGCGGAAAGGGTTAAGAGAATTGACCAAGGTAATAGGATGTTTGGCCGTAATCCGGCGTACCAGGTCCAGGGCGTCGTCGAAATTACCCTGGATGGCAATTACCCTGGCGCCATAAAAAAGGGCCTGGGCCAGTTTCCCCAGGGCGATGTTGCCTTCCGGGATAAGAACGCTGCACTTTAAGCCACAACGGGCGGCATAGGCAGCAGCCGAAGCCGACGTATTGCCCGTTGAGGCACACATAATGGCCTTCGACCCGGCCTCCATGGCTTTGGCCACCGCCATGACCATGCCCCGGTCCTTAAAGGAACCGGTGGGGTTAAGCCCTTCATACTTGAAATAGAGTTTTATACCCAGCTCCCGGGAAAGATTCCCGGCGGCTATCAGGGGGGTGTTGCCCTCCTGTAAAGTAATCAAGGGAGTTGCCTCCGTCACCGGCAGGAACTCCCGGTAAGCGCGAATAACTCCCGGCCAGCTCAACCACCTTCTCCTCCTTCTACTCGCACCACACAGGCTATTTCTTTAACAACCGGCAAACCGGTTAAGATGCGCAGGGCATCCTGCAGGTTTTGCTCCCGGACACGGTGGGTAATGAGGACCAGTTCGGCCAGTTCCCCCAGCATGCGCTCCTGGATGACCGAAGCCAAGCTGACTTCCCGCTCGCCAAAGACGCCGGCAATACTGGCCAGCACCCCCGGCCGGTCGACAACTATCAACCGTAAGTAATACTTAGTAATAATGGCTCCCATGGGTTTCAGGGGTTTATCATAAAAACAGGTACAGGATATGCGGCCGCGGGTCTGGTGCTGGATGTTGCGGGCTGCTTCCATAATATCGCCCACCACGGCGCTGGCCGTAGGCATGGAACCGGCACCCCGGCCGTAAAACATGGTTTCCCCTACGGCATCGCCTTCCACGAAAATGGCATTAAAAACATCGCTGACTGCCGCCAGGGGATGGTTTAAGGGTACCAGGGCCGGGTGGACCCGTACTTCTATTCCTTCTTCGTCCTCCCGGGCAATTCCTAAGAGCTTGACGGCATAACCCAGGTCGGCAGCGTAACTAATGTCCTGGGCCGTGAGATTGCTGATTCCCTCCCGGTAAACGTCCGGGTAAGTAATGCGGGTACCAAAGGCGATGGAAGCCAGGATGGCCATTTTACGGGCGGCATCCTCACCTTCAATGTCGGCAGCAGGATCAGCTTCGGCATAACCCAGGGACTGGGCTTCCTGGAGGACTTCTGCAAAATCCCGCCCTTCCCGGCTCATCTTGGTGAGGATATAATTGGTGGTCCCGTTGACGATGCCCATGACCTGGCGGATACGGTTACCGGCCAGGCATTCCTTCAAGGGGCGGATAATGGGAATACCCCCACCCACACTGGCCTCAAAGAAAAGGTCAACCCCGCTGGCCTCAGCGGCATCAAAAAGCTCCTTGCCGTAAAGGGCGAGGAGATCCTTGTTGGCCGTTACCACGCTTTTACCCCGGCTGATAGCCTTGAGGATGTATTCCCGGGCCGCGCCGGTACCCCCCATCACTTCGACTATAATGGGAATATCCGGGTCAGCCAGGATCGTATCCGGCTCGGTAGTAAGCAAGTCGGGACTAACTTCTACCTGGCGGGATCGATGCCTATCCCGTACCAGGATGCGACTGACTTTTAGAGGCCGGCCCAGCTTCTGGGCGATGGCGGCACCGTTCTGCTGCAGCAGCCGGACCACGCCGCTGCCCACGGTCCCCAGGCCCAGGAGGCCGATATTTATTGGTCCTGACACACCCTCACACTCCTCGTACCTTTCAATTTTACCTTATCCCTCCCTGTTGGGCAATACTTTTTTATCCAGACAGGTCGGGGCGTAACTCAGCCAGGTAAGGTTTAATAATAGCTTCCAGCTGTTTAAATTCAATAAGAAAAGCGTCATGACCATAGGGAGAATTGAGTTCCCGGTACCGGGCGCGGCCACCGCCGGCCTTAATTAACCGGACAATCTCTTTCACCTGGTAGGGTGGGAAGAGAAAGTCACTGGCTATACCTATCCCCAGGCAGGAGCAGGGAAAATCCTGCCATACTTCGGCATAATTTCCCCGCCGGTGACTGACATCATGGAGATCAATAGCTTTGGTCAGGTAGAGATAGGCATTGGCGTCAAAACGCTGGACCAGCTTTCTTCCCTGGTAAGCCAGGTAGCTTTCCACTTCAAACTGGCCCTCGAGCCGGTAGTATTTTCCCGGGTCCACCACGGTCCGGCCGAATTTCATGGTCCAGGAAGGGTCACTCTTATAAGTAATGGTCCCGATCCGCCGGGCCAGGGCC
Organism: Moorella glycerini; assembly: GCF_009735625.1. Lineage (NCBI taxonomy): Bacteria > Bacillati > Bacillota > Clostridia > Neomoorellales > Neomoorellaceae > Neomoorella > Neomoorella glycerini. The sequence goes on from NZ_CP046244.1 coordinate 3,087,593, forward strand.
AGTCCCCGCCGGGGACCCGGGGTACCGTAATAATCGCCGCCCTGCCAGTCCGGGTCGGCGTAGATGGCTTCGCGCTGGACATTGTTGAAGGCTATTTGCATGGGGGTGGTCCGGCCGCCGGTGGCAATGGGAATAATGGCGCCGACCATTTCCGGGTAAAGGAAGCCCCATTCCAGCACCTGCATGCCGCCCATGGAACCGCCGATGGCCGCTACCAGGTGCCTGACGCCCAGGTAATCCAGCAGTATTTTCTGGGCCCGCACCATGTCGCGAATGGTAATTATTGGGAAATCCAGGCCATAGGACCTGCCGCTGGCCGGGTTTATGCTGGCCGGTCCTGTAGTCCCATAACAGCTGCCCAGGACATTGGCGCAGACCACGAAATAACGCCGGGTGTCCAGGGCCCTGCCCGGCCCCACCAGGGGGTCCCACCAGCCGGGCAGCCGGTCGTCCGGGGAATGGCGGCCGGCAATATGGGCGCTGCCGGTAAGGGCATGGAGGACCAGGATGGCGTTATCCCCGGCAGCATTCAACTCGCCATAGGTTTCATAGGCTATGGTAAGGGGGCCTAAACGGGCCCCGCTTTCTAGCTGCAGGCTTCCCGGCCAGTGGTAAAACCGGGTGGCAACAATACCGACATCGCCCATACTATAACCTGCTCCTGCTCAGGGCCTGGTCCAGGTCGGCAATGAGGTCGTCGACATCCTCCAGGCCGATGGAGAGACGGACCAGGTCCTCGGTTACGCCGGAAGCCAGCTGTTCCTCCGCCGTCAACTGCTGGTGGGTAGTGCTGGCCGGGTGGATGACCAGCGAACGGGCGTCACCGACATTGGCCAGGAGGGAAAACAGCTCCAGGCTATTGATAAATTTTTTCCCAGCTTCCCTGCCGCCTTTAATGCCAAAGGTCAAGATCGCCCCTGCTCCCCGGGGCAGGTACTTTTGTGCCCGTTCATAAGAAGGATGGGTGGGCAGGCCGGGGTAACTCACCCAGGCTACGGCCGGATGTCCTGCCAGCCAGCGGGCAACCTGCAGGGCATTCTGGACGTGGCGCTCCATACGTAAGGGCAGGGTTTCCAGACCCTGGAGGAAAAGGAAGGCATTGAACGGGCTCAAAGCCGGTCCCAGGTCGCGCAGGAGTTGTACCCGGGCCTTGAAAATATAGGCTGCCGGGCCAAAGGCTTTCAGATAACTGAGGCCGTGATAGCTGGGATCCGGCTCCACCAGGCCGGGAAATTTGCCGTTATCCCAGTTGAATTTACCGGAGTCGACAATGACCCCGCCGATGGAGGTACCGTGGCCGCCGATAAACTTGGTGGCCGAATGGACCACAATATCGGCTCCGAAGGCAAAGGGCTGGCATAAATACGGCGTGGCAAAGGTATTATCAACGATTAAAGGTATACCAGCAGCGTGGGCGATGGTCGCGATGGCTTCCAGGTCCGGCACATCCAGTTTGGGGTTACCGATGATCTCTACATACAGGGCCCGGGTGTTATCATTAATGGCGGACCGGAAATTTGCCGGGTCGGCACTATCGACAAAACGGACCTTGAGGCCGAATTTGGGCAGGGTAGAGTTAAACAGGGTGAAGGTCCCCCCGTAAAGGCTGGTGGAAGCCACAATTTCCTGCCCGGCGGTGGCAATATTGGCCACAGCCAGGGTGATCGCCGCCTGGCCGGATGCCGTGGCCAGGGCGCCAACACCACCTTCCAGGGCAGCCATCCTTTTTTCGAAAACTTCGGTGGTGGGGTTCATCATGCGTGTGTAAATGTTACCGGGTTCACTTAAGGCAAAGAGGGCCGCCGCATGGTCGGCATCCCGGAAAACGTAGGAAGTGGTCTGGTAAATGGGTACGGCACGCGCTCCTGTAGCCGGGTCGGGTTCCTGGCCGGCGTGCACCGCCAGGGTGGCAAAATGATACTGCTGCTTGGACATAGGTAATTCCCCTCTCTTTTATAATTAGCCGGCTGCGGGGGAATAAAAAAGCCTCTCCGATAAGAAGAGGCAGGAGCTTGCTTACCCCCCTTATCTCTCAGGGCAAATGCCCTGCAGGAATTGGCACCTGTCGCCCCCGGAAAACCGGGATAGCGGGTTGCCGGGCTTCATCGGGCCAGTCCCTCCACCACTCTTGATAAGAGTTTTTACTTCCTGTATTCAATTAAGCCAGCTTGATATAAACTATAAACCCTGTTGCAACTGGTGTCAAGGGCATTTTCATTTTCCCGGGTTATATTTTCCTGGGACGGAAGAACCCAAAGACCATTTAGATTAAATTATATTTAAGCGGGGCCTCCGGCCCCTCTCCACTTTCTCGCCGCTTCCACTCCGTTTTTTGAACTATTGTAAAGTAAAGTAATACTAAATCTCTCCTTATCCCTGGCGCCAGGCGGCAACAACCTGCTCCTCGACGTCTTCCAGGTGCCGTAACATGGCTGCCGCAGCCTCATCGCCATTACGGTTGATTAAAGCTTTTACTATCTCATAGTGTTCATCAACCGAGCGTTCGCCGCGGCCGGGAATGGCCAGGCTGCGCGAGCGGCTGTCGGCCAGGAGATCGAGCATGCTGTGCATCAAGCGCACCAGGACGGTATTGCCGGTGGCCTGGGCCAGGCGGTAATGGAAATTGCTGTCATGCCCGGCCAGGAGGGAGAGGCGGCCGCTGCGCAGGCGTCCCAGCTGTTCCCTGGTGGTGGTAACCATGCCGGCCAGTTCCTGGATATCAGCCTGGCTGGCCCTTTCTGCCACCCAGCGGGCCGCCTGGGGCTCCAGGACTTTACGCACTTCAAATAAATGCAAAACGGTATCCCTGTTCACCGGCAGGTGGCTGGCAAACTGCTTTAAGTATTCATCGGGATCCTGCTCGCTGATAAAGGCCCCCTGGCCGTGACGGATGCTTACCAGGCCCTCGGCAGCCAGCATTTTTAAGGCTTCCCGGACGGAAGTCCGGCTCACCCCCAGCATTTCCGCCAGTTCCCGCTCGGCGGGCAGGCGGTCGCCAGGCTTCATCCGCCCCTCGAAGATGCTCTTTTTGATTTCATCTACCACCCGGTGATAAACGCTTTTGGGATTGCGGTTAATGGGCTGGAAAAGTTTTTCCGTTGAATTATCGCTCAATGGTTATCGCTCCTGTACCTGGGACAAGTGGTCTTACCTCTATAAATTGTACCATAGCCCGGGGTAGCAGTAAATATCCAGTTGCCCGGCTTCTAAACCAGGTTTAACTAACTTGTACGTCCAAGTATTTACTGCTAGAATGGATAGAGATAACTGGTGGATGGGATGAAAGCCTGCTTAAGGAGATGGCTTGCGTGTGTTTTCTTTGCTGATTAAGGGCGGCACGGTGGTTGATGGTACCGGTCGCCCTCCTTTTCGGGCCGATGTAGGTTTGCAAGGAGCAAAGATTGCCGCCCTGGGCCGGTTGGATGGCACACCCGCCGGGAAGGTCATTGACGCTGCCGGCCTGGTAGTTGCCCCCGGCTTTATTGATTTTCACAGCCACGCTGACGCCGAACTCCTACGGGACCCGGAGGCCCGGGCCAAGCTGGTCCAGGGAGTCACCACCGAGGTCATCGGCAATTGCGGCATGTCCCTCGTTCCCGGCCACCAGGAGAGTCTGCCCCTGCTGGCCGCCTATGCCGGCCCGGTACTGGGAGAGATTCCACCCGGTTTCCATGCTGCCGGGGTAAAAGATTACTTATCCCATCTAACCCGCCAGGGCATGGCTGTTAATGTAGCTACCTTCGCCGGTCACGGTTCTATCCGCCTGGCGGTCATGGGTATGGCCGACCGCCAGGCCGGTAAGGCGGAGATGGACTTCATGGCGGCCCTTCTCGAACAGGCCATGAAGGAAGGGGCCATGGGTCTGTCCAGCGGTCTACTCTACCCGCCGGGATGCTATGCCCCGACAGAGGAGCTAATCGCCCTCTGCCGGGTAGCCCGCCGGTACGGGGGCATTTATGTCAGCCACATCCGTAACGAATCGGACGGTGTCCTGGAGGCTATTGAGGAAGCCCTGGAAATCGGCCGGGAGGCCGGCATTCCCGTCCATATCTCTCACCTTAAAGCCTGCGGTCCCTGTAACTGGCCGAAAATACCCCGGGCCCTGGCCCTGCTGGCGGCAGCCCGGGAGCAAGGGCAGGACGTCACCTGGGACGCCTACCCCTACATCGCCGGTTCGACTACAGCCGCCTCCCTCCTACCCCCCTGGGCCGTTGCCGGGGGTGCGGCCGCCCTCAGGGAACGCCTGGAATCTCCGGATACCCGCCGGGAAATAAAAAAGGCCTGGCAGGAAGGCCTGCCGGGCTGGGATAATATGGTCAAATCCTTAGGCTATGATCGGTTGGTAATCAACGCAGTATCCCACAGGGAGAATGCGGATTGCGTAGGTCTAACCCTGGCCGAGATTGGCGCCAGGCGCCGTTGCGATCCGGCTGACGCCCTCCTGGACCTGCTGTGGACCGAAGGCGGCAGCCTGGCCATCGAAACCTATCACGCCTGCGAGGAAACCCTGGACATGATTCTGCGCCACCCGGTGACGACCATCGGCAGCGATGGCATCTATTCCGGCGACCAGACTCATCCCCGCCTGTACGGCACCTTTGTGCGGGTTCTGGGCCGCTATGTGCGGGAACGCCGGCTCCTTACCCTGGAAGAGGCCGTGGCCAAAATGACATCCCGTCCGGCGGCCAGGCTCGGCCTGCGGGGGCGGGGGCGGGTAACTACGGGCTTTTATGCCGACCTGGTCCTCTTCGACCCGGAGACTGTCGCCGACCGGGCCACATTCCAGGAACCGGCCCAGACGCCGGCCGGTATCGCGGCGGTTATCGTTAACGGCCGGGTGGCCTACCAGGACGGCCGGTTTACCGGTGAACTGGCGGGATTTACTCTAACTAGCAGTAACACTGCTGGTGCTTATGTTTAATACCTATAACCCACACCGTATCGTTGTCTATATCAAGCATCTACTTTTGCGGGAGAGGACCGCTTTTTCTATATCCTCTCGATAATTGACTACCATGTTGGGTTGGCCTGTGAAGCCAGAGATGCCGTCTTTACCCTCAAGGAAGCCCTATGGTGACGGCGATTAAAATGGTTATCAAGGTACCAATTTAAAGCGCCAGAAAATCTGGAAATACTTGTTTGAGTTGTTGATATAATCGATTATAAATCATAAAAGCCTTATCATAAATTTCTTTATATCTTTTATCTGGCCTACATACTTTGCCTTCTAGGGCAGTAGCCTTTTTTACCCCCTCTTGATAATCCTTATAAATCCCAGCAGCTATTCCTCCCAGCATAGCAGCTCCCAGTACAGCAGTTTCATGATAGCTAACGGCCAGGATTTCTTTACCAGTAATATCGGCTCGTAGTTGCGCCCAAATGTCATTTTTAACACCTTTTCCAACTACTTTAATTCTGTCGATGGGTTTGCCCAGTATTTTTTCGGCAATGGCTAAATTCTGGCGTAAGCCATAGCACCCGGCTTCCAGCACCGCCCGGATCAGGTCGGACCTGGTAGTGGCCAGATTTAAGCCAACGAAAGCGCCGCGGGCCAGTGGGTCCCAGATGGGGCTACGCTCCCCTGATAAGTAGGGCAAAAAGATAACTCCCCCGGCACCTGGCCTGGATTGGGCCGCCTCGCTACACAGGATATCATAGGCATCCTGGCCGCTGGCCTCCGCTACATATTTCTCTACCTGACCAAGCTGGTCCCTTACCCAGCGGAAAGCCGCCCCCGGCGTCGACATGGCCCCCATGTTCAGCCAGCGGCCAGGGACAACGTGGCAGCGGTTGAGAAAGCGGTCATCAAACTTGGGGTCGTCAGTACACAAGGATAAAACATCGGAAGTCCCCGCCGTTTCAAAAATCTGTCCCGTTTCCGTTACCCCCAGGGCCAGGCCGGAGCAGGCCGTATCTGCCCCGCCCATAGCTACAGGGATGCCCTCCGGCAGGTCAAGGGCTGTTGCAGCCTCGGAGCGCAAAGAGCCCAGCTTCTCGGTTGAAGGTATAATTGGTGGCAGCTTGTGCATAGAAAGCTCATAAGCCCGGCATAATTCATGGGACCAGTCGAGTTTCGTCCCGGTGGTAAACAGGCCGGTAAGGGAAGCATTGGAGGGGTCGATACCCGTTTTCCCCGTTAACAGCAGTCCCAGGTAGGTGTTACCGTGGCCGAAAAAGGCTGTACTTTTATAAACCTCCGGTTCATGTTTCTTTAACCATAACATGGAAGTAGCAGAAATAGTCCCGGCAGCTATGCGGTTGCCGGTAAGGCGCACCGCTTCCGGCATGGCAACCTGCTGCTCCATCCACCCGGCTTGCTCCCGGGAACGGGTATCCATATACAAAATTGCTGGCCGCAGGACCTGCCCTTTAGCGTCAAAGGCAATCAGCGCCGGGCACATGGTGCTTAAACCCACGGCGGCAATCTGTTCCTTCCTGATCCCATTTTTAGTATAGAGGGCATGGATAACCGTGGCTATTTTTTCCAGCCACTGCCGTGGCCAGACCTCGGCCCAGCCGGGTTGAGGGTAATCAATAGAAATCGCCTCACACTGGAATCCGCGTAAAAGCCCTTCTGGCGTAAAGGTAGCAACTTTGACGCTGCTACCTCCCACATCTATGCCCAGTAAAAGGCTGTCTTCCTGCCTTACCATGGTAATCACCGCTTTAGTTTAATCAAGGCCGGCCAGAAAAATGCTTTTCCTGGCCGGGTTAAGATACTTTTCCCTAGCAGGTGGCTGCTTCCAGAATCTGCATGGCTTCTGCTGGCGTCCCATTGCCGTGAATTATCGCCTTCAGGGCCTGGACCATGGCGGTGGGGTCGGCATATTGCCAGACATTGCGGCCGTAGGTTACCCCGGCTGCCCCGGCCTGGATGGCGTCCCGTGTGGTAGCAAAGAGGTCTTCCGGGTTATCCATCTTGGGCCCGCCGGCTACTACTACTTTCGCCGGGCAGGCTTCCACTACTTTAGCGAATGTCTCCATGGAACCTGTATACCAGGTCTTGACGACATCGACACCCAATTCTGCCCCTAGCCGGGCGCAGTAAGCAATGGTTTCCGGCAAATAACGTTGGTCGTCGGCAATTAACGGACCGGCCGGGTAGATATGGGCGATAACAGGCAGGCCGGCGCTGGCCGCTTCTTTCGTTAAGAGACCCAGGTGACGCAACATTTCCGGCTGGCGCTCTTCACCCAGGATAACTCCCATGGAGATGGCATCAGCCCCTAGCCGAATGGCCTCTTCCACATCGGCGTACCAGGCATCATAGGTCTTATGGTAAGGAGAAAAGCCGGTTGATTTCATAATCAGACTTACCTTACCGGCGTGAGGAGGAAAAAATTTTTCCGCAATGCCCTTGTTCAGGGTCACGGCATCGACGCCGCCGGCTACAACTGCGGCAATCTTTTCTCCTACCTTTTCGATGCCGGGCAATACGCCCCGGTTAACACCGTGATCGAAGGCTACTGTAAACAGACGGCCCGACTGCTGGTTAAACAACCTGGCCAGGCGGACCTCTTTACCTAAAAACGGCATACAAAACTACCTCCCTGATTGTGATGGATAAATTACTACCTTCTCTCCTTCGCCGGCGAAGGCTACGGCAAAGGCTTGGTCGGCCTCCCTTAAAGGAAAACGGTGGGAAATTAAAGATGAGGCGGCAATTTTGCCGGTTACAATTAAATTTAGGGCCTCGTAGAAATCCTGCCGCGTAGAGGCGCTGGTACCGCTAAGCCTTAGCTCGTTGTAATGAATCAGGTTAGCATCTATACTGCTGGTTGCCCCTTCCGGCATACCGGCAAAGAAATTGAGGTGGCCGCCTTTACGCAGGAGGCGCAAAGTATCATTTACCAGGGCCGGGACCCCGATAGCCAGGATGACTATGTCGGCACCCAGGCCGTTAGTGCAATTTTTAACGATCTCCAGCAGATTTTCCCGCCCGGGATCGATGACCACGTCAGCCCCTGCTGCCAGGGCCCGTTCCCGCCGGTTGGGTAATAATTCGCTGACTATGATTTGCGCCGCCCCGGCCGCCCTGGCCAGCATGATGTGCATCAGTCCGATCGGCCCGGCACCGATAATGACCACATTAGAGTTTAGCCTTACTCTGGCTTTGCGCTGCCCGTTCAAGCAGCAGGAGAGGGGTTCCGCCAGGGCCGCCGCTTCCAGGGGCACACCAGGGTCTATTTTTACTATGTTGCCGGCATCCAGGACTACCGCGGGGATACAAACCAGTTCCGCAAAACCACCGTTAAATTCATAGCCAATGGCCACCCGGTTTAAGCAGACATTCTCCTGCCCGTTAACGCAATAAGCGCAGTTGCGGCAGGGGATGATAGGGGCAACAGCCACATGATCCCCGGGGGCAAAATTTGTAACCCCCTCGCCGACATCTACTACGGTGCCGGCAAATTCGTGGCCTATAATGGAAGGGTAATGCACCCCCCTTGTTTTGGTACCCTTGACAATACGTAAATCAGTACCGCAAATGGCGCAGGCTTCGACTTTAACCAGTAGCTCGCCGGCACCAATTATAGGGTCATTCACATGTTCCACACGCAGGTCGTTGGGACCGTGTAAAACAGCTGCCAACAATTGGGGTCACTCCTCTGCTGCGATTTAAGCTACCATGCATTGCTTTAGCGTAATACCATTTCTTGGGCCACCTCCACCAGTATTGCCATCCGTTCGGCCGTGGTTTCCGGGGCCATTCCCCCGGCCGTTGACAGCCAGAGGCCGCCGCCGGGACCGGCTGTACGGATTATTTCTCTGCACTTCTGGCGCAGCTCTTCTTCTGGCGCCTGGATCAGTTCTTTAATGGGATGGATATTGCCCATAACGCATTTCCCCATGACCTTCTTGGTGGCTACCAGGTCATGGGCAGCGCCTACATGAACGACGTTGGCCGGGATCTCCCGCACCAGGTCCATTAAATGGGGATAATTATTTTCATTGTGGTAGACCTTGATCTCAGCGTCGCCGACAAAGGCAAATACCTCGTAGAGATAAGGGTGAACAAATTCGGCGTACATCTGGTGGGAAAGCATCCCCGGAAAATGATCCCACAGGCAGAGGCGTTTAGCCGGGCCGACAATCTCCATCTGGGCCGCCAGGTAGGATTTAATAAAATTCGTTACCTTGCGTAAAAGCTGGTGCACCAGTTCGGGATAATCGAACATGGCAAAGGAGATCTTATCATAGCCGACCATCAGGGCGGCTATTTCTCCCGGTCCGCCACAGAAGAGGTGCCCATCCAGGAAACCATGTTTTTGCCTGGGTTCTGCCGGAACGTTTTTTAAGAAATAGCGCAGGTAAGCCAGTACCTGGGAGGTATAATCCGCTTGGCGGGGGTCCGGTACCTGCAGTTTCTCGACTTTCCTGATGTCCTCCAGGGCCGGCTGGCGGACCTGGGGAGGAGCAGTGGCCGGAAATTCGATCTGCGCTCCCAGGGCGCCCAGCTCCGGGATCGTCCCCAGGTCCGGCCACAAGCCGGGCACCGTAAAGACATCCGGGAAACGCTCATAGAAATACATCTGGGCATTCAGCATTTTATCGGGGTCGGCGTAATACTCGTTATCGGGTATGCCGGCAAAGGGGGCATAGGTCTGGCCGACAACCCAGAGGACGACGGGTACGTGGGCAGCTTCTTCGAAGTTAATTGCTTTTAGCGCAGCCTGGTAACTGTTCAAAGCGAAACACCTCGTTTAACGCATCAATGATGGTACCCACAGGACTAGCTGCGGTATAAAGGCCGCCAGGAGCAGGGTGGCGAAGCATACAGCTAAAAACGGTAACAGGAAACGGCAGGTTTCGGCGAAGGAGCATTTAGCAATGGCCGTGGTAATGTACAGGATAACGGCTACCGGCGGTGTTAAGCCCGCGAAGACTAAAGCGATGGAAACCACGACGCCGAAATGGACCGGGTCAAAGCCGAGTTGCGCCGCCACCGGAAAGAGTACCGGTACCAGCAAGATAGCCGAGGCGACGGTTTCAACCAGCATACCCACCGCGATAACAAAGGCTAACAGCAGGAGATACACTACATAGCGGTTGCTGCTGATAGCGGTAAAAAAGCCGACAACGTGTTCGGAAAAACGCTCTGAGGCCAGGAGCCAGGAGGCTACCGATGCCGCGCCGACGATAATCAGGATGACCGCGGAAGAAAGACCGGCGCGCAGCAGGATGTGGGGCACATCTTTAAATTTAATATCCCGGTAGATAAAAAGCCCAACAATGAAGGCGTAAACAACGGCCACCGCTCCAGCCTCAGTAGGAGTAAAGATGCCAAAGACGATGCCCCCCAGGATAATTAAAGGTAAAATCAGTGCCCAACCTGCTTCTATGCTTGCCTTGAAAACACGCTTTAGTGAAAAGGCATGTTCGGCACCCAGGCCGTTTTTCAGGGCATAGAGGTAGGCTACCAGGGCCAGTCCGGTCGCCATAATCAGGCCAGGGACAAGACCGCCCATAAAAAGGGAGGCGATGGAAAGGCCGGTAATGGAGCCGTAAATAATCATGACGATGCTCGGGGGGATTATGGGCCCCAGGGAACCTGCTGCTGCCTGCAGGGAAGCGGCAAAGCCAGGCCGATACCCCTTTTTAATCATGGGCGGGATCATTATCGAACCGATAGCCGCCGTATCCGCAGCCGCCGATCCCGATATGCCGGCAAAAATAGTGCTGGCTACCACGTCGACTATCCCCAGGCCGCCCCGCAAATGACCGACGACAGCTGTCGCGAAATTCACCAGCCTGCGGGACATGGTGCCGGTGCTCATTACTTCCCCGGCCAGGATAAAGAAGGGAATTGCCATCAAGGAGAAGGAATCAATATTCACCATCATGCGCTGGGGGATAACTGTCAGCGGCAGGTGGCCATTACTCAATAAGGCTGCCAGGCTACCCAGCCCAAGGGAAAAGGCCACCGGAACACCGATAAAGATTAGTGCTAAAGCTACGGTAATAATTATAGGCGTCAACTTTTATACACCTCCTCCCGGGTAACTGGTGCTAACAGGTTGCGTAAGCCTTGCAGGCAACCGTCCAGGGCAAACCAGGTTAAAAAGAGACTGCCTAAGGGAATGGCCAGGTACACATAACCCATAGGGATCCGCATGGCTGGAGATGGCTGGTTCATGGCGATGCTTGTCAGCTTAAAGCCATAATTCACCAGAGTTATGGCGAAAATGGCTACGCACAGTTCGATGATTGCTTCCGTGAAAATTTTTATTTTACCCGGGAGGCGATTAAAGATTATATCCACGCCCATATGCATTTTCCTGACCAGGGCTACCGGGGCTGCCATAAACACCACCCATATGAAGAGATACCGGGTGAGTTCCTCCGACCAGGTAAGCGAATTGTTTAAGACATAGCGGAATATTACTTGGAGGAAGGCGGAGGCAATGGCAGTACCCACGCAGATTATAATCAGGTACTCCAGAACCTTAATAACGAAATGCTTTAACTGGTTATATAGTTTGGCCATAATTTATTCTCCCGATTTTATTATTTTTTCGGGTTGTCAGGGGGTTACGGTAATAACCCCCTGACTTTTTATGAAAACTTAGTCCTACTTCACTTCTTGAATCTGTTTTAAGAGTTGCTCGATACCGTATTTTTTGCCCAATTGTTCATAAACCGGCTTTACAGCTGCAATTAAGGGGGTACGGTCGATGTTGACGACTTCCATCTTATTCTGTTTCATTACTTCAATAGCCTTATCGTCGCCCTTACGAATGAGATCGCGTTGGATCTTGGCACTTTCCGTGGCCGCTTCCTGGATAGCCCTCTGAATATCCGCCGGTAACTGGTCCCACTTATTCTTGGCGATTAAGACAATGCCGCCTTCCCAGATATGGTTGGTTAAACTTAGATATTTAGTAACCTCGTACAATTTTATTTGATTGGCAACTTGGGGATTATTTTCATAGCCGTCGACGACTTTTGTCTGCAGCGAGGTATAGAGTTCGCCCCAGGGGATAGGCGTCGGGTTGGCTCCCAGGGCCTTGAAAGTTTCGGTGTAGACCTCCCCGGCTGGAATGCGTATTTTTACGCCTCTAAAATCTTCCAGGGATTTAATAGGTTTTTCCCGCGTGGCTACGTCACGGAATCCCTGAGCATAGATAGCTAGGGCTTTCATGCCTTTACTCTGCAATTTTTCCAGGGCCGGGTTTAATATGCCGGACCCCATCACCTTCTCAACATGGTCATAATCCCGGAAAATAAAGGGCATGACTATGGCCGACAACTCGGGGTTATAGTTGGTCATGACCCCGATGGAGGTTATAGCCATGTCCACGGTGCCCAGGTTCAAGCCTTCGGTGACGTCCCGTTCGTCGCCGAGTTTCCCTTGATCAAACACCTGTATTTCTACTTTGCCATTTGTTTTTTGTCGAACTAAATCAACAAATTTGGCTACCCCCAGCCCATAGCCCTGGTCGGGCATCTGGTTATGTGCCAATCGCAAAACGATTTTATCGCTGCTGGTTTGTTTATTATTATCACTTGCTTTTTGATCGCTTACTTGCTTGCCACCACCACAAGCAGCCACTAGCAGGGTTACTATCACCATCAAAGCCAAAAATACGAACTTTTTGAAATAACCTTTACTAAACTTCCTCAATGCTGAATCCTCCTTTTAATTTAATTTGTTTCTACCTTCTACTTTGTAAAATAATATCTCTGCTTATTGATAAATTCGCATCACTCCCTTCAAGCCACCATAACCTCAACCCCTGCTGCATCAAATTCTTTCAGTATGCTTTTATCAGCCTCCTTATCGGTAACTATAGTAGATATTTTTTCAATAGGAATAATAGGAATGACCGCCATCGATCCAATCTTGCTACTGTCTACCAGAACAATTGTCCTGCTGCTAATCTCAGCCATAGCTTTTTTAATACCAGCAGTCATCAGGTTGTTGTTCATTAAGCCGTCAGCTACTGTTAATCCCCCTCCGGCTAGAAAAGCTTTGTCGGCCCTGAGCTGGTACAGGGCTTTTTCTGTTAGGGGGCCTACGACGGAGATTGTTCGCGGGTCATAAATCCCCCCCAAGAGAATTACGGTAATTTCAGGGCAATTACGCAATTCATCCATTACATTAATAGCATTAGTTATCACAGTAAGGGGAGTAATATTTTTAATATGGCGGGCCAGCTCTATTACGGTAGTGCCCGTATCAAGAATAATGGTATCGCACGGCTTCACCAAGGTAGCTGCCAGCTTGCCGATAGCCTGTTTTTGTTGCACCATCCTTTCGGCGCGGAACTCATAGGCGGTTTCAAAGGGGGTATGAAAAGTATTGAACGTTGTAGCCATCTGCGAACCGGGCAAAATAGCCCCTCCGCGAGTTTTTACCAGTAATCCCTTTGCCTCTAAATTGGCCAAGTCACGCCGCACGGTAGCTAAAGACACACCCAGGGCTGCTGCTATATCGGCAACTTCTATAGCACCTTGTGTCTTGAGGGTATCGAGAATGAACATCTCTCGTTTTGATTGCATAAGCTCCTCCCTTGACCTTGCCCCGACAGGATGTCACGTATTTAGATTTATTGCTTCTTATTGATTGCTTATTTTATATTCTACATTTTTTAGATGATTCCTTCTGCGCGTTTCTATTTTATATAAAAATTATTTTGCGTTATTTTGATCCTTTTTGCACTAACGTCTCAACTTGAACAAAAAAATAATCCGGGGCGTTGCCCCGGTTACCGTTAGCCACCTGGCTAAATTATAATGCAGATCAGCCCGCCGCCGCCGTCGTTGACAATGCGTTCTACCGTTTCCTGGAGTTTTACCTGGGCGCTTTCCGGCATGCGGTAGAGTTTACTCTGGATACCTTCCCGCACCAGTTCGCTTAAGGACTTGCCGAAAACATTGGTCTGCCAGATCTTCTGGGGATTATCTTCAAACTCCTCCATGATATATTTGACCAGGTCCTCGCATTGCTTTTCGGTACCGATGAGGGGCGTTACCTCGGTGGTGATGTCGGCGCGGATGAAGTGGTAAGATGGGGCTGTGGCCTTTAGCCGCACGCCGGAACGCCCGCCCTGCTTGATAAGTTCCGGCTCGGCCAGTTCCATTTCTTCTTCGGTGGGCGTCACGACGCCGTAGCCGGTGTTGCGGACTTCCTGGATACCATAGGCGATTTTATCCCATTCCTTCTTAATGCCGGCCAGTTCGCGCATCCAGCGCAGGATATCCTGGTCACCGCTGATGTCCAGGCCGCTGACTTCCCGCAGGATCTGGTAGAAGAGCCCTTCCCTCATTGCCAGGTCAATGTGGGCGGTACCGGTGCCCAGGTCCATGTCCTTCAGGGCTACCCGGCAAACATATTCATTTTCGTTAAGCCTGTCTATAGCGCCATTGATATCCCGCAGGCGCCGGACCTCCCCCACTGCTTCCCGGACGGCATTTTCCAGCTGCTGCCGCAGCCAGTGGTCGCCTGCCAGTTCATCCACCCAGCGAGGCAGGTTGACGTTGACCTCGGCCACCGGGAATTCATAGAGGGCCTCTTCCATGATATGCAGGATGTCCTCTTCGCTTAAATGCAGGCAGTCCACCGGGAGGACCGGGACATCATAGGCGGACTCCAGTTCCCCGGCCAGGGTAATTGTGTCCTCGGCCAGGGGATGGACGGAATTGAGCAGGACGACAAAGGGCTTACCTAAATCCTTGAGTTCCCAGATGACCCGTTCCTCGGCATCGACGTAATCTTGCCGGGGAATCTCCGTAATACTGCCATCGGTGGTGACAACTATACCAATAGTGGCGTGGTCGGTGATCACCTTGCGCGTTCCTGTTTCCGCTGCTTCCTGGAAGGGGACCGACTCTTCAAACCAGGGCGTCCGCACCATCCTGGGCCCCTCGCCGTCCTCATAGCCCAGGGCGCCGGGTACGGTATAGCCGACGCAGTCGACCAGCCGTACGCGCATCTTCAACCCTTCCCGGATGGTAATCTCCACCGCTTCATTGGGAATAAATTTGGGTTCGGTGGTCATGATCATGCGCCCGGCACCGCTCTGGGGCAATTCATCCCTGGCCCGGTCCCGCTCATTGGGATTTTTGATGTTCGGCAACACCAGCTTTTCCATGAATTGAGTGATAAAAGTTGACTTGCCGCTGCGTACCGGCCCCATGACACCGAGATAAATATCACCGCCGGTACGTTCGGCTATATCCCGGAAAATATCCCGCTTTTCCACCCCGTATTCTCCCTCCCCAGGCCATTTAGTTTACCGTTCAGCCCGACTGGCATGTTTTAACAATACATCTATATGATTTGGTAGCCAGAATATGACCCGCAATCATTTTTAGGGGTCAATCTTTTACAGATCTATGCACCCGGGGACAAGAAAAGAACCTGCGATGAATAGAAGTTGGAGGCGGGAAATCAGAGGTGGGAAACTGGCGGGAACTGGGTGCGCCAGCTCCGGGTTTGAAATATACCCTATTGCTATTTTAATCTCCGGTTGGCATCACATTGGCGGCGCCGGGGTCTACCAGATGCCTGTTTCGACTTCATGAGTGCGCGGTCGTTCCATAAGGGCGGCGACGCACTCCCGGACTGGTTTACCTTCATAGAGAACCTGGTAAATCTCTTCGGTGATAGGCATGCGGATCTGGTACTGACGGGCGAGGTCGCGGGCTGCCGCCGTAGTCCGCACACCTTCGACTACCATGCCCATGCCGGACAGGATTTCGGCCAGGGCCTTGCCCTCCCCCAGCTGCATCCCGGCACGGCGGTTGCGGCTGTACATGCTGGTACAGGTGACAATCAAATCGCCAATACCACTTAAACCGGCAAAAGTCATGGCTTTTCCCCCCAGGGCTACCCCCAGGCGGGCAATTTCCACCATGCCCCTGGTCATGAGGGCCGCCCGGGCATTATCCCCCAGGCCCAGGCCATCGGCAATTCCTGTGGCCAGGGCAATAATATTTTTTAAAGCGCCGCCAAATTCAACCCCTGTCACGTCGGGATTGGTATAAACCCGGAAGGTAGGGTCCATAAAAATATCCTGGACATATTCAGCTACCTGCCGGTCGGCGGCAGCGACGACTACCGTCGTGGGCAGGCCGCGGCCGACTTCTTCGGCATGGCTGGGGCCGGAGAGCACCGCCACCTGCTCCAGGCCTTCTTCGGCCAGGACTTCTGATAAACGTTTTTTTGTGTCCAGCTCCAGCCCTTTCGCAGTATTGACGACTATTATTCCCGGGGACAAAAAAGGTTTTAGCTGCCGGGCTGTTAAACGGACGGCATGGGAGGGAACGCTGAGAACTACCAGGTCTACCTCCCTGGTGGCTAATTCCAGATCGGTCGTCGGCCTGATTCCGGCGGGTAATTTGACCCCCGGCAAATATGCTTTATTTTCTCTCACTTCTTCCAGTTCAACCACCAGTTCCTGGCGCCTGGCCCAGAGGTTAACCAGGAAGCCCTTCCGGGCCAGTAAAACGGCCAGGGCCGTTCCCCAGCTGCCGGCACCAATGACGGCAATACTTCCGGTCAATTAACTTCGCTCCCCCAGTTTATGTTCGGTCCCGGCCAGCAGGCGTTTAATATTGGGCCGGTGGCGGTAAATAACCAGTGTTGCCCCGGCAAAGGCAAAAAGGATATAGGGCCAGGGACGGTGAAAAAAGAGCATGAGAAAAGGGGCTACGGCAGCAGCCAAAATTGACCCCAGGGAGACATAGCGAGTAAAAACTACGATTACCACCCAGAGCAATGCGGCCCAGAAGATGACAGGCGGCGCCATGGCCAGCACCGCACCGGCAGTCGTAGCTACCCCCCTTCCTCCTTGAAATTCCAGGAAAACAGACCAGTTATGGCCAATAATGGCCACCAGGGCCGTTATGGCTGCCAGCCAGGGGCCACCCATGGCCTGGCCCAACCAGACAGCCAGCATGCCTTTCAGGGCATCAACTGCCAGTACCAGCAGGCCTGGAAAAGTACCCATGGTTCTTAAAGCGTTAGTGGCGCCGACATTGCCACTGCCCCGTCGCCGGATATCAAAACCGTACACATAACGTCCCACCACGTAAGCCGTGGGAATAGAACCGATAAGATAAGCCAGTACCAGGGCCAGCAGCCACATATTTTCCCCTCCGTTTTTTTAAATTATTGCCCTTTGCTGTGCCGGAATAATAAACGCAGCGGCGTGCCCTCAAAACCAAAGGCCTGCCGGAGCTGGTTCTCCAAATAGCGCTGGTAGGAAAAATGGACATCTTCCGGACGGTTGCAAAAGAAGATAAAGGTCGGCGGTTTGACTTTGACCTGGGTGGCGTAAAAGATTTTAACCGCCTGGCCCTTTACCGCCGGCGGTGGCGTGAGCATGACCGCTTCTCGCACTATGGAATTTAATGTTCCTGTAGCCACACGACGGCTGGCCTCTGCTCCCACAGCATCAAGGGCGGGTAAAATCCGGGCAACCCGTTGCCCTGTCAGGGCCGAAATAAAAAGGATAGGAGCATAGGACATAAAACTTAACTCCTGGCGGATCATCTCCTCATAACGGGCCATTGTTTTATCATCCCTGGGCACTAAATCCCACTTGTTTACTATTATTATAGAGGCTTTGCCCTGTTCATGGCCATAGCCGGCAATTTTTTTATCCTGTTCGGTAACGCCTTCGGTACCGTCCAGGACTACCAGGACTACGTCGGCCCGTTCCACCGCCTTCAGGGCCCGCAAAACGCTGTAATGCTCGGTGGGATCGGCGATGCGGCTCTTGCGGCGCATGCCGGCGGTATCAATAAGGATGTACTCCCTTTCGCCCTGGCGAATATATGTATCTATGGCATCCCTGGTAGTGCCCGGCAGATCGCTGACGATGAGCCGTTCTTCGCCCAGGAGGCGGTTGACGATGGAAGACTTACCTACATTGGGCCGCCCCACCACGGCTACTTTTAAAGCCGTGCCCTCTTCTTCTACGGGGGCTGCCGGTAATAGGTCAACTACCCTGTCCAGGAGATCGCCGACATTCAAACCGTGAATGGCAGAAACAGGCAAAGGATCTCCCAGGCCCAGGCGATAAAATTCGTGGGTCAGAGATGGATCGCTGAAGTCTTCGACCTTATTGGCCACCAGGATTACCGGCCGCCCGGAGCGGCGTAATAGCTCTGCCACCTCTTCATCGTCGGCGGTCAGGCCGGTCCTGGTATCAACAACAAAGAGGATAACATCAGCTTCCGCCAGGGCCTGTTCAGCCTGGCGCCTTACCTGGGCCACCAGGGGATCATCCGGCCTGGCAGCAATGCCCCCCGTATCTACCAGGGTAAACTGGCGCCCTCGCCATTCGGCGTCGCGGTAAAGGCGGTCCCTGGTTACACCGGGGGTGTCTTCAACAATAGCTACCCGGGCGCCGGTGAGGCGATTGAAAAGGGTTGACTTGCCGACATTGGGCCGGCCGACAATGGCTACTACCGGTTTAGGCAAAAAGAATACCTCCGCATGGAGTTAATAATCCCTCTACCAGGCCGCGACCTGTGGCCGGAATTACCTGCACTTCTACCCCTAACTCCCTGGCCAGCGTCCCTGGCGTCAGGTCATCCAGGAAAACCGGGGCGTCCCTTTTTAGCATGACGTCGGGGATGAGAATAACTCCTTCTTTTTCCCGGGCCCAGGGGGCGGCTTCGTTTAAGCCCCTTAATAGATCCCGGCCGGTCAGGAGGCCGGCCACCGTCACCTGCGGGCCAAAGAAAAGGTTGGTTACCGGGATTACCCTGGCCTCCAGGTTGCCGGCCTTTGCCGTGACCTCCTGGACGAGCCCTGCCAGGAGGGGAGCCGCCAGGGTACCGCTGGCTATTACCACCCGGCGGCGCTGGATTTCAGGCCGTTTGAGGTTAGCCAGGGCAGCTGCAAAATCATCCAGGAAAAGGCGCGTGAGGCCAACGCCGTTTTCCGTCTGGGGAAAGTCGTCATAGTAAGAAGCCGGGGGGAACGGGAGATTGGCCAGCAGGTAGAGTTCATCGGCCCCGTAGACCAGGCCACGCGCAAAGCGGCGGCGAAACTCAGCCTGCCAGCCGGCAATCCGGTTTACTATTGCTGCAGCCGCCTCCGGTGTCACCCGTCGCAAAGGAAATAAATTTTCCCGCCGGGAAGTCAAACCCACCGGCACTACAGCAATAGATTGTACCGCGGGATAAAGGCTGCTGAGGTCCTTTACCGTCTGCTCTAACTCCGGGCCGTCATTGAACCCCGGGCAGAGAACAATCTGGGTATGCATCTGGATGCCGGCAGCAGCCAGCTTCTTCAGCTGCACCATGATTTCCCCGCCCCGTTGATTGCCTAAAAGCCTGCGTCTTAACTGCGGATTGGTGGTATGGACGGAAATATAGAGGGGGCTGAGGTGCCAGCGGAAGATATATTCCCAATCCCGGGGTTTTAAGTTGGTCAGGGTAATAAAATTGCCGTGGAGAAAGGAATAACGGTAGTCGTCATCTTTGATATAAAGACCGGGCCGGAGGCCCCGGGGCATCTGATCGACAAAGCAAAAAAGGCATTTATTACTGCAATGGCGCAGGCCATCAAAGGTCGGTGCGGCAAATTCCAGCCCCAGGTCCTCGTCGTAGTCCTTTTCGATTTCCACCAGCCATCTCTCGCCCCCGGGTTTTTCAATCTCCACCTCCAGGCTTTCACCGGCGCAAAGGTAACGGTAGACAATCAGGTCGGGCACCGGTTCCCCGTTGATGGCCACCAGCACATCGCCGGCATTGATTCCTAGCTCGGCGGCTATGCTGCCCGGCCGGACGGTTGCTATTACTGCCCTTTGTTCAGGCAAGCAGATGTCATCTCCTGACTTCACTGCGCAGGTCCCGGCTGTGGTACCCACGGCCTGCGTTTTTTTCGCCTTAATTATCCAATATTTTACCCCGGCCGTCAAGTTTTGACTTGGAGCTGTGGTTTTACACCTGGATACAGGTCGTGGTACCGGACTTAACGTTATTGCGCTCTTGTTGGCGAGCCCTCTTAACCAGGTTAACCAGGACGGGGTAGTCTCGCCCTAGGCTCCACTGCAGCAGCAGCCGTCCCAACCAGGCCAGGCGGGAATAACGCCGGCAAAAAGCGCCCACCCGCCATAAAAAGGAAACCTGGGGAGAAACGTCTAGCCACAGCACCTCACTCTGGTCCCGGCCCAGGGCTACCAGGAAAGTCTCTATAGCCCGCCGGGCTGCCTCGCCGTCATGGCCGACGGCCGCAGTATAAAGGGCATGACCTGCTGGCGTATGACCTATATGACGCATGCCGCCTTCCCCTTCAGGGGCGTCAAAGTGAGGCAATTTTTTTAACTCCTCCCAGGCCGGGAACTGGCCAGGATTTAAGAAACCCGCATGCAGGGCAGCGGCGATCACTGCGGCATGGGTACCGCTAAAACAGGCATAAACGATAATCACTGTAACGGGCCTTTCCGGGTTAATTCATGTTTTTCCCGCCAGAGCATACCTGGTGACGCAGGTGCAGGTATCCACAGGTGCTGATTCTGTTCTACAAACTCCACCAGCCTGGTGAAGGCACACCTGGTACCCCACACTACCACCGGACGTCCTGGAGCAGTCAGGCCAAGACGGCGGGAAGTAAAACCGCCCAGCCGCATTAATAGATTTACCAGCGGGGACGTATTTAGAAGTAGAATTTCTTGCCGCGGTACCCCCAGAACGCCGGCCAGGTCATAGAGTAGAGCTTCGAACCTGCTGCCCAGGTTTTTTT
The DNA here is from genome assembly GCF_009735625.1 of Moorella glycerini. Classification (NCBI taxonomy): domain Bacteria; kingdom Bacillati; phylum Bacillota; class Clostridia; order Neomoorellales; family Neomoorellaceae; genus Neomoorella; species Neomoorella glycerini. The sequence goes on from NZ_CP046244.1 coordinate 3,108,297, forward strand.
TGCCGGCGGCGTATACCTTGTTACCATAAATATCGGTACCCATAAATTTCAGTTCACCCTCTTCTCCCCGGCTGCGGCCATCAAAATACGGCAGGGCCAGGAGTTCCGCTGCCGTAGGTATCCTGTCGCGGGGCAAAAGCCCCAGGTGAATGGCTGCTGCCGTAACCGAAGAATGGGAGCCGCCAAAACAATGGTAGATAACTAACTTTTTATTCCTTTTGCCAGTCGGCCCGTTCATCATTGGGCGTTGACTCCGCAGCAGGTTTCTTGTCCAGCTTCACTATTTCCTTCTGGTTGCCGGGTCCCTGTCCGGCTTCCCTGGTCAGCAAAGGCCGCCTTGACCGCCGCCATCCCAGTAAATTGACCCACTCTATCGAAGTAAACTGCTTAAGTCGGGCCACGGCCTTTTCCCAGCTGCCGGCAGAAATAATCAGGAAGGCAGCGCCACCAAGGACGAAAGCCAGGATGACAAACAGGACGCCCTTCCAGTCGGCGGCCGTGCTGGGAGTCCGGGCGGCCGTGGGCCGGGCCGCCACCCCCAGGACGGGCGGCACGACGTCGGCAAAGAGAGTTGTCCCCCGTTCGGCTTCAGCCAGGGTGTTGGTGTGGGTACCCACTTCCAGGAGCATGGCCCGGGGTGACAGGTCCTGGTTATAACTGCCGGCACCGATAAAAATCCCCCTGATCAAGCCCGGGTACCTGGCATCGGCGGCTGCCTTAAGCCGCTTGGCAAAATCCAGGTTGGCGCTCATATTCTGATTTTCCCGGCCGACGACCAGACGAATCATCGTTACATCCTGGCCGTTAATGGTGCGGCGATAAAAGGTGGGGTCAGGCACGCCGTCCCGGTGCAGGTCAAAAATGGCTGCCGCTCCTTTTTGCAGGAGACCCATGGCCGTACGGCGGGAACGCCGGTAGGCCGCGTCGTCATGGGGGGCATGGGAGGTCTGGTCATGGTACACCGTTAGGCCCAGGCTGCGCAGGCGATTGGCAAAGGCCGTACCCACTTGCAGGACACCGCCGCTGCCGGGTATACTCTCCGCGCCCTGCGTAGGTACATAAGATTCGTCATCGTGGGAATGGTAAACGCCGATTACCTGGTTGCCGCCGGCCTGAACCGGGACAGCCGTTCTGGCCGGAACAGCAATCGTTTCTTCACCTTGGGAAAGTTGCTCTATACCTATTTCCCGGCAGACGGCCCTGTTGCCTTCCACGCGAATTACCTTATAACGGCGGTTGTCGGCGGCAATATACTCATCGTTAAGGTAAACCCGGCGGGCCATCATATCCAGCATCCGGCCCTGTTCGTCAACTAAAACGGAATACTGGCCTTCGGTATGGGCCTGGCTTATCAGCAGGTTTTTCAGGCTGAAAACCCTGGTGGCAGCTCCCTGCCGGCTTTCCTGGAAGGTAAGGATACCCATCAGAGCTAAGGCAGAAATAAGCAGGATTAATCTACTCCAAAATCTACCAGGTCGCCTTAATTTATTCACCCTGTTCACCACCGTTATCCTTTTTGTTGTCCGGGAAAGGTTTTAACGCAGTTCCCTTCAAACCAGCCAGCAGGGAACGCGGGCGTTCGGAAGCCTCCGGTCCACCCTGGATTCTTTCGCGCGCTTCGCCGATTAATTCCGCCAGGAGTACGGCCACGACGGCGGCCATAAAAGTAACATCGATTATGCCGGCACCGCCGAAGGCTACCGTTCCCCTTAGACCCCGGCTGAGGTAGAAAAAGAGGTCGACGACATCCAGTAAAAGCACTCCCAGGATGGCGCCTACAAAGGCGGCCCGGCGGGAGCGGCCTACCAGGTAGGCTACTACACCGGCGATGAGGGGATAATAGTAAAGGGGGTCCAGGAGGCTTAAGCCCGTCACATTCCAGGCTTCCCGGCCCCGGGTCAGGAGGCTGATGCCAGAAAGTACGGCGGCGGTAATTACTGCTCCCAGCAAAGCCCGCCCCACTTCCCGGGCGGTTCCGGCCCGGTACAGGACATAAATGGCCAGGCCCAGGGGTATCAGGCCACCACCCACATTAACAGAAGTAACTACTCGCCCGCTGGTTATCGGGATATTAATAAAGCTCCCAGCGATCATAGCGATAATAAGGGCCAGGGCCACCCGGTCGCTTAAATAAAGGCGGTCCAGGACCCGGTGGGCCAGGCCGAAATAAACCAGGACAAAGACGATGACTAACAGTAAAACACCGGTAGTATATCCCGTCATGATTAATCACCTTCCAGGGTTAGATTTCCCCGTAAGGTAAGAAATATACCGGGACCGGCCGGGAGAAAAAAAATCCACCGTCAATAATGGACGGTGGATCTGGTGGTTAAATAGGCCCCGCATTGCTCAGAAGGACCACAGAGAGTTCAGTACCCAGAGATAATGCCTGCTCCCTACCGGCGCTGGATACCCTCCAGCCAGGCTTTGGTCTTCCCGGTAATGACCAGAGGTTTAGTTGCCAGTTCCGCCGGGGTGGGGCAGCCGGTTAAAAGGCAAATGCGTTTTAAATCTTCCTGCCAGCTGAAAATCTCCTGGACCAGGGTCTCTTCACCCTGGTCCAGGAGAATTTTCAGGAAATGCCCGGCCGCACCAACAATTTTCGCCCCCAGGGCCAGGGCCCGGGCGGCATCCAGGGCACTCCGGATACCGCCGGTGGCCACAATCTCCACCGGCAGGCCCAGTTCCTTAATTTCCAGGATACTGACTGCCGTGGGCAGGCCCCAATGGTTAAGGGCCGTTACCTGGCGGTCCCGGCGTTTGTTTTCAATAGCGGCAAAATCAGTCCCGCCGCGGCCGCCCACATCCAGGATACGGACGCCAGCATGATATAACTGTAAAGCTGCTTCCCGAGACAGGCCAAAGCCTACTTCTTTAGCAATAACGGGTACGTCCAGGAAGTTTACCATATCCTTTATATTATCCAGCCAGCCCCGGAAGGAACGGTCGCCCTCCGGCATGACCAGTTCCTGGGCGGCGTTGAGGTGTACCTGTAAACCGTCGGCAGCGATCATAGCTACCGCTTCCCGGGCAACGTCCGGGGAATTACCGGCCCCCAGATTGGCCAGGATTAAGCCTTCCGGATTTTCCCGGCGGGTAATGGCGAAACTTTCGACCCAGGCTTTATTTTCTATGGCTGCCTTCTGGGAACCCACGGCCAGGGCAATGCCGGTTCGCCGGGCCACCCTGGCCAGGGCGGCGTTAATGGCCTTTGTTTCGGGAGGGCCGCCCGTAAGGGCGTTAATAATAAAAGGGGCGGCCAGGGTTTTCCCCAGCCACCGGCAGCTAAGATCAATATCCGTCCAGTCGAGTTGCGGCAGGGCCTGGTGGATTAAATGGACATCCTCCAGGCCGCTGGTGCCGTTACAGTCTTGCTGGAAGAAACGCAGGTGTTCCAGCTTGCGCTGGCCCCTCCCCGCGATCGTCTCTGGCATCCCCTTACGCCTCGCGTTTCATTTTGCCTCTTCAAAAAGCTCCCCAAACAGGTCACCCAGTTTAACGCCGCTGTCCTCCTGGTTTTCGCGGGCTTTTTCTTCCTGTTTGGGCTGCTTCCTGGCCTTGTCCCGGAGAGCCTGGCGGAGGCTCAGGCTCATGCGATGGGCTTCCTGGTCTACCCCCAGGACTTTCACCGGGATGACCTCCCCTGCGTTCACCACATCCTCGGGTTTTTCCACGTGCCGGTCGGCCAGCTGGGAGATATGCACCAGGCCCTCAATACCCGGTTCGACTTCCACAAAGGCGCCAAAGGGGGCCAGGCGTAAAACTTTACCTTCCACAACCGTTCCCACCGGGTAACGCTCGGCGGCCGTATCCCACGGATTGGGCAGGAGTTGTTTGCAACCCAGGGAAACTTTGCCTTCTTCCCTGTCGATACCCAGGATTTTTACTTCGATTTCCTGGCCTTCCGTCAGCACATCCCGGGGGTGCTCCACCCGGCCCCAGGAAATTTCTGAGACGTGGAGGAGGCCATCAACACCGCCCAGGTCGACAAAGGCGCCAAAGTTGGTCAACCGCCGGACTACGCCTTTACGGACCTGGCCTACCTCCAGGCTGTCCCAGGTAGCCTGGCGTTGTTTTTCATACTCTTCTTCCAGGATGGCCTTCCGGGAAAGGACGACTTTATTCTTGCTGCGGTCCAGTTCGATAACCCGCAGGCGTAAAGTTTTACCCAGGTAGGCGTTTAAATCTTCAACGTAACCCCTTTCTATGAGGGAAGCGGGGACAAAGCCCCTGACGCCTACATCGACCAGTAAGCCGCCTTTAACGACTTCGATAACTTCACCCTGGAGTTCAGCGCCGCTGGCCAGGTATTCCTCCAGCTTCTCCCAGGCAGCCCGGCGGTCGGCGCGGCGCTTGGATAAAACGGGATGGCCTTCCTCATCTTCGGGCTTTACAACCATGACATTGATGGTATCGCCCACGGCTACTACTTCACGGGGGTCGCTGATATTACGGTGCGAGAGTTCGTTTAGAGGAATAATCCCCTCGCACTTACCCCCTACATCCACCAGGACTTCATTATCGTTGACCTGGACTACTGTACCCGTGACAATGCTGCCCCGGCGTAGTTCAGGCATTTTAGCTTCCATTTGTTGCATTTCATTTTTCTGTTCTTCTTGCTGTTCTCCGGGAGCGGCAGGTTCCTCAATTGCTGGTTCCACCGGGCCGGCTACGGCTCCTGCTGCTACCGCGGTGTCCTCTGCCTCCGCAGTTGGAACGTCAGGACTGGCTTCCGGTTTCACCTCAACCTCGTTATTTTCCCCGGCCGGCGCGAAGCCGGCCCCTTCCGGTGCCTTTACCGGTTCCTTTTCGTCTTCTGGAACCATTACCTTTTCCTGTTCAGCCAGCATTACTACTACCTCCTCAATAATCCACGCTGGGGTCGAAGCGCCACCTGTGACCCCGACCCTCCGGGCATTTATAAACCACTGGCGACACAACTCCCCGGCCCTTTCCACGTGGTAGGTCGGCGTCCCCGTAGCCCGGCAGAGTTCTGCCAGGTGCCGGGTATTGGCACTCTCCTTACCGCCGACTACCACCATTACGTCTACCTGGCGCGCAAGGTTAACTGCTGCTTCCTGGCGCTGGCGGGTAGCCTGGCAAACGGTATTGTGTACTACCAGAGTATCCGTATTGGAACTTAAAGCAGCGGCAACTTCCTCCAGCCTCTCCTCCGGCTGGGTGGTCTGGGCTAAAACCGCCCGCCGGGGGTGAAAGGGCAGGTTTGCTGCTGCTTCTTTATGGGGAACTACTACCGCCCCTGGACCGGCCCAGCCGAGCAACCCTTTAACCTCGGGGTGTCCAGGATCACCTACAATTATTACCTGGTAACCTTCACCAGCCAGTTTCCTGGCCAGGTGCTGGGCCCGGGCCACGTAGGGGCAGGTAGCGTCGATAATCTCCAGGCCCTTTTCCCGGGCCGCGGCTAAAATTTCCGGCGTCACGCCGTGGGAACGAATTAATACCCGGCCGCTATCTACTTCTTCCAGGGAATTTACGGGGTGGACACCTTCCCTGGCCAACTGTTCCACTACCTGCCGGTTATGGATTAGGGCCCCCAGGGAGACGACTGGTTTGGGAGCCTCCCTGGCTTGTTTTACGGCCCGCGTGACGCCAAAACAAAAGCCTGCATAATCAGCCACAATCACATCCACTAAAGCTCTTCTCCTGGATCAGGGCTAAAATTTAGTTTGCTAATTCCAGCCAAACATTATTTACATTTCGCGAAAAAGAGGCAAAATCCTGCCTGTCATTAAAAAAAGCCGGCCTTAAGCCAGCATTTTGGCTACTGCCTGGTAAGCGGCAACCGTCAGGTCCTGGACTTGTTGGGGTGTACTTGGACCTGCAGTCTCAAATTTTAAAGGCCGGCCGATGATCACTTTAATCCTGCCGCCACGAAAGACTCTATTGGTATTTTTTACGGCCACCGGCAGTAAGGGGGCACCGGTTTTCAAGGCCAGCAGGGCGGCGCCATGCTGGAAAGGAAGTAGCCGGCCGTCCTTGCTGCGGGTGCCTTCGGGAAACATGCCGAGGACCTGGCCGTCCTGGAGGACCTCCAGGGCTGCTTTTAAGGCCGCCCGGTCGGAACGCCCCCGGCGGACGGGGAAGGCGTGCAGCCCCTTGATAATCCAGTTAACTACGGGAATATGGAAAAGTTCTTCCTTGGCCATAAAGCGCACCGTCCGGGGGGCAGCCACGCCGACTGCCACCGGGTCCAGGTAGGAAATATGATTAGCAATGACAATAACCGGTCCCTCAAGGGGAAAGTTTTCCCGTCCCTGAACTTCCCAGCGGCAGAAGAAACGCAAGAAGAGATAACAGACAAATTTAGCGAACTGGTAAAACACCTGGAGGATCCTCCGAAAATAGGGTTCTGCCAGAAATGGTACCTTCTGGTGGGGACATATCCCCATCCTAACAGCCAGACAAATTTTCATCGTTCGCTGGCGGTGGCATTAACCCCACGATGGGCCTGGATTAGATCCAGCATTTTAGCCACTACTTCTGCAGCTTTCATATTAGTGGTATCAATGATCACGGCGTCGGGCGCTGGCTGCAAGGGGTCAACTTCACGCTGGCTATCCTGGGCATCCCGCCGGCGGATTTCTTCCTTGATAATTTCCAGGTCTACCGGCCGGCCGGAAGCTAGGAGTTCCCGGTAACGCCGCCGCGCCCTCTCTTCCAGGGAAGCCGTCAGGAAGAATTTGTAGGGCGCTTCCGGCAGAACATTGGTGCCGATATCGCGGCCGTCCATGACCACCCGGTTGGAGGCGGCCATCTGCCGCTGTAACTCCACCAGCCGCCGCCGCACCCCTGGCACCCGGGCCACGGTAGACACCTGGTGGGAAACAGTTTCCTGCCGGATGGCCGCGGTAATTTCCTCGCTATCGCAGTAAACCTTCACCGTGCCAGCAGCCGTATTTTCCAGCCTGATAGTAGTTGCCTCTGCCAGGGCAACCAGTTGCCGGTCGTCGGTCAGGTCTATCCCCTGCTGCAGGGCCTTCCAGGTCAGGGCCCGGTACATGGCCCCGGTGTCGATGTAGAGATAACCCAGTTTTTGCGCCAGGAGCCTGGCTACCGTGCTTTTACCGGCCCCGGCCGGGCCGTCGATGGCTACGTTACCGTGCAATTTATTCCTCACTCTTCTTCCTTGACTTCTACCCCCAGCCGGGCCAGGTCGGCGGCAAAATGAGGGTAAGAAATGGCCATACATTCAGCACCCTTGATTACCGTTGGCCCTTCGGCCACCAGGGCGGCTACTGCCAGGGCCATTCCCAAGCGGTGATCGCCGTGACTGTCCACCACCGTTCCCTGGAGGCGGCCCCCTTTAACCCCTTTAATCAGGAAACCATCGGGCCGTGCCTGGATATTGGCGCCCATCCTGTCCAGCTCGCGGGCCACCATAGTGATGCGGTCGCTCTCCTTCACCCTCAGTTCGGCTGCGTCGCGGATTACCGTTTCCCCTGCGGCCAGGGCGGCCGCCACTGCCAGGACTGGTATTTCATCAATGAGGCGGGGAATGAGTTCGCCGCCCATCTCCACACCCCGGAGGCCGCTGGAGGTTGCCTGGATATCACCGACCGGCTCGCCGCCGCTCTCGCCCCGGGGCATTACCGATATTTGCGCCCCCATGGACAGCAGTACATCCAGGATGCCGGTGCGGGTGGGGTTTAAATTTACATTTTCCAGGGTGATCCTGGCCCGGGGATGAATACACCCGGCTACCAGGAAAAAAGCCGCTGCCGAAATATCCCCTGGAACGCTGATGGTTAATGGCTGCAGGGGCTTCTGGCCGGCGATCCTGACAGCCAGCCCTTCGACCTTGATAGCAGCCCCAGCTGCTTTGAGCAGGCGCTCACTGTGATCCCGTAAGCGGCAGGGTTCAATAATAACCGTCTCCCCGGGGGCAAAAAGACCGGCCAGGAGCAGGGCCGATTTTACCTGGGCACTGGCCACCGGCAGGGTATAGGTAAGGGGATGCAGGTTACCACCCTGGATACTTAAGGGGGCCAGTTCCCCGCCCCGGCGTCCCCAGATCCTGGCCCCCATGGCCGCAAGGGGCTGGGTCACCCGGCCCATGGGCCGCCGGCGCAGGGAGGCGTCGCCGGTAATCACGCTATAAAAGGGCTGCCCGGCCAGCACCCCCAGAAGGAGACGCATGGTGGTACCCGAATTGCCGGCATCGAGGATGGCTTCCGGCTCCCGCAAGGAACCCATCCCCTTACCGTGGACAACTACCCGGCCTTCGTGCGGGCCCTCAATATCTATTCCCAGGGCCCTGAGACATCTTAAAGTACTGAGGCAGTCGGCTCCCTCCAGGAAACCATCGATAATCGTTGTTCCTGCGGCCAGGGCCCCGATGATGGCCGCCCGGTGGGATATGGATTTATCCCCCGGCGGTCTTAAACTTCCCGCCAGGGATGGCGACGGCTTGATAATAAGCTGCATTCTTTTCCTCCTGATTCCCCTTCCAAACTACCAGGAATATCTACCGGTGTCAAGCAGTTCCTACAACATCCGGGCGTTAATACCCCTGCTTTGCAATATTTCCAAGGCTTTGGCGGCAGCGGCGGCTGTGGTAAAGCCAAGGCGGATGCTGCCCCCTTCACCTTCCCGTACCCGGAGGATTTCGATGTCAATAATATTAATACCGGCATTACCCAGGGCCGTAGCCATGGCACCAATGACCCCCGGCTGGTCGGGGACGGTCACCACCAGTTCATGGAGGGCGGGCAGCAGGCCTTTTTGCCGCACCGGCACCTGAGCCCTTAAAGAGCGGGCCTGTTGTAATGCAGCCTCCAGGTCCTCGCCATCACCCCGGGCAATCATCCCCTCCAGGGCTTCCAGCTGGCGGCGCCAGCATTTTAACAAAGTAAGAATAGCCTGGCGGTTGTGGAGAAAAATATCCCGCCACATAACCGGGTCCCCCGCAGCGATGCGGGTTGTATCCCGGAAACCCCCGGCAGCCAGCATCAGGGCCAGGGGATGCTCCCGCGCCAGTTCGCCAGCAGTTTGCATCAGGCTGACGGCTAAGAGATGGGGTAAATGGCTGATCCCGGCCACCACCAGGTCATGCTCCTCCGGCTCCAGGGTTATAACCCTTGCTCCCACCGCCCGGAACAGCTCTTCCAGGCGTTGCAAGGCCCCAGCATCGGTGGCCGGGGTCGGCGTTAATACATAGACGGCATTTTCCAGGAGATAGCGGTCGGCGGCCTTGATGCCGGCCCGCTCGGATCCGGCCATGGGATGGCCGCCGACATAAAATGCCCGGGGCTGAAAAATACTTTCCAGTTCCCGGACAACGGCTCCTTTGACGCTACCGGTGTCGGTAACAATGGTCCCCGGCGCCAGGGCCGGGGCGATGGCCCCGGCCACCTGGCTTAAGGTCCCTACCGGTACGGCCAGAATTACTACCTCAGCCCCGGCGACGGCTTCCTCCGGGCAGGTAGCCTGGTGGTTGATGGCACCAAGTTGCCCGGCCGCCTGGATGGCCTCTGCCTGACGGTCATAGCCCGCCACTTCCTGGGCCAGGCCTCCCTGCAGCAGGGCCAGGCCCAGGGAACCCCCCATGAGGCCCAGGCCGATGATGGCCACTCTTTCAACCAGAGGACCTGATGGCGGTGGGGCAACCGGAACCGGACCCGGAACTAGCTGCAACTGGTTTCCCCCCTGTCCTGGGAATAAGATCCCAGGATTTTTAATAAACCCGTCCTGGATTTCAGGCCTGCCAGCACTTCTTTTAATGGTGGTGCCGTGGCTTTGCCCTCGCAATCAATAAAGAAAAGGTATTCCCCCAGTTCCTTTTTGGTCGGCCGGGATTCAATACGGGTCAAATTAATGCCGGCTTCAGCGAAATCCTTTAAAATGGCATAAAGACTCCCCGGGCGGTTGGCCAGGGCAGCCACCACCAGGGAGGTCTTGTAAGGACCGGGGAGGGACGGTGCCTCCCGCCCCAGAACCCAGAAGCGCGTCTTATTTTCCTGGTAATCCTGGATGCTGGTTGCCAGTACCGGTAGCTGGTAAAGCCTGGCGGCAAAGGCCGAAGCGATGGCTGCCAGTTCCGGCATCCGGCGGGCCTCCCTGGCAGCCTCAGCCGTACTGGTAACCGCCTTAAGTTTTGCTCCAGGGAGGTTAGTGGCCAGGTAATGGCGGCACTGGGCCAGGGCCTGGGGGTGGGACCAGACTTCCCGGATTGCTTTCATATCCTCTGCCTGGCCCATAAGGCAGTGGCAGACCGGCAATACTACTTCGCCGATTACCTGCAGCCCTTCTTCCTCGAGGACCAGGTCCAGGGTGAGGTTCACCGCTCCTTCGATGGAGTTTTCCACCGGTAAAATCCCTGCTCCTGCCTGGTGGTTTTGGACTGCGGTCATGACTTCCGGCAAGTTGGGGCAGGCCAGGAAAGTATCCGCCCCTGCCTGCCAGTTGCGATCTACCCGCCGTGCCCAGGCAACTGCCGCCTCATGGGAAAAAGTCCCGGGGGGCCCCAGGTAAGCTATTGCCTTCATGATACCAGATGCCCCAGTTCCCGGCTGCTGGCAGCGATAATGGGCCGGATTTCCTGCACCAGGCGGGCAAATTGCTCCGGTGTCAGGGACTGGGGGCCATCGGAGAGGGCTTCCTGGGGGTTGGGGTGAACCTCGATCATTAAGCCGTCAGCGCCGGCAGCCAGGGCGGCCCTGGCCATGGGCGCGACCATAAACTTGCGCCCGGTCCCGTGGCTGGGATCGACAATGACCGGCAAGTGGGATAAATGCTTTACTGCCGGTACGGCGCTCAGGTCCAGGGTATTACGGGTGTACGTCTCAAAGGTACGGATGCCCCGCTCGCATAAGATAACCTGGCTATTACCCTCAGTGAGGATGTATTCGGCGGCCAGGAGCCATTCCTCAATGGTCGCCGACAGGCCGCGCTTCAAAAGCACCGGCTTTTGGGTGCGGCCCACGGCCTGGAGCAAGGCAAAGTTTTGCATGTTCCGGGAACCTATTTGCAGTACATCGGCAACCTGCGCGACTGCGGTGACCAGGGCCGGGTCCATGATTTCCGTTACCACAGGCAAACCCGTAACTTCCCTGGCTTCGGCCAGGAATTCCAGGCCTTTGGCTGCCAGGCCCTGGAAGGAGTAAGGTGAGCTGCGGGGTTTATAGGCTCCCCCCCGCAGCATGGTCGCCCCGGCCTCGCGTACGGCCATGGCGGTTTCCAGGAGCTGCTCCCGGCTCTCCACCGCGCAGGGTCCGGCGATAATGTGAACCTGGTGGCCGCCGATGGTCAATTCCCCTACAGGTACCAAGGTGTCCTCGGGGTGAAAATCCCGGCCGGCCAGTTTGTAGGGCTGTAAAATGGGCACCACCTTTTCCACCCCGGGCAGGGCGGCCAGGGTCTCAGCCCTTAAACGTGTCTTATCGCCAATGGCACCAATTATGGTCCGTTCTATTCCCCGGGACAGGTGCACCTTGAAACCCTCCCGTTCCAGGCGCGCTATCACCGCCTGCTGTTCCTCAGAAGTTGCTCCGGGTTCCATGACAATGATCATTTGTACCCCCCCTGAAAAACAAAACGTCACCCCCGCCAGGAGTGACGTTTTTTCAAGTGCCATCTCTCCTGCCGTACTGCCATCCTGCCATTTTAAGTAACCCTTGAGGGTACCCTACCATACTACAATTTAGACTATAGCACAGTGCCCCCCCTCCTGGCAAGGGGCCTTTTATCATTTTTATATAGCCTGGCGCAGATTTTGAACGAGTTTGACGGCTGCCGGCAGGCCTCCCTCATGGAGGGCCCGCACGACGGCGCTGCCGACGATGATGCCGTCGCAGAGGGGAGCCAGGAGCCTGGCCTGTGCAGGATTACTGATGCCAAAACCTATTCCCAGGGGGAGGTCCGTCGCACCCCGCACCCTGGCCAGGTAAGCTGCAATCCCCGGCGGCAGGCCTTCCCTGGCCCCGGTTACCCCGGTCAGGGAAACGCAGTAGATAAAGCCCTGCGCTGCCGCGGCAATTTGCTGCAGGCGTTCTGCCGGCGTCGTCGGCGCCACCAGGGGAATGGCCGCTAGTTTTACCGCTTCTAATTTTTCCCGCAAAGGGGCGCTTTCTTCCAGGGGCAGGTCGGGAACGATCAGGCCGTCTACCCCGGCAGCGGCCAGGTCGGCAGCCAGCGCTGCCAGGCCGTACTGGAGGAGGGGGTTGTAGTAGCTCATGAGGACCAGGGGCAGGCTCACCCGGGAGCGCAAATCCTTTACCAGGTCCAGGATCTTCCTTAAATTCGTCCCCCTGGCCAGGGCGCGGGTGCTGGCGGCCTGGATGACCGGGCCATCGGCCACGGGATCGGAGAAGGGTACCCCCAGCTCAATGATATCAACCCCGGCTGCCGCCAGTTTCTCAATGGCCGCCGCCGTCACCTCCAGGGAAGGATCCCCGGCACAGAGGTAGACGATTAAGGCCTTGCGTCCTTCCTTTTCCCGGGCGGCAAAGGCAGCGCCGATCCTTTCAACACCCATGGTTTTTTCCTCCCTCCTGGAGCACAGCCTCCACTTGCTGGACGTCCTTATCGCCGCGGCCGGAGAGATTAACGACGATAATTTCTTCCTGTGATAACCCGGGGGCCACTTTCATGGCCAGGGCCACGGCATGGGCGCTTTCCAAGGCCGGGATGATGCCTTCGGTACGGCTCAGCAGTTGAAAGGCCTCCAGGGCTTCGGCGTCAGTAATGGCCACATAGGTGGCCCGGCCGCTGTCTTTAAGGTAGCTATGCTCCGGTCCTACGCCGGGATAATCGAGGCCGGCTGATAGCGAGTAGACAGGCTGGATCTGGCCGTTTTCGTCCTGGACGATATAGCTGTAAGATCCCTGGAAGACGCCGGGCCGGCCGGCAGTTAACGAGGCTGCATGCCGGCCGGTATTTAACCCTCGCCCGGCCGCCTCAGCGCCCCACAGTTTGACACCGGTGTCCTGGATAAAGGGATAAAAGATGCCCATGGCGTTACTGCCCCCCCCAACACAGGCAATGAGGTGGTCTGGCAGGCGGCCTGAAGCCTCCAGGACCTGCTGCCGCGTTTCCTCACCGATGACGGCCTGGAAGTCCCGGACCATCATGGGGTAGGGGTGGGGACCAACAACTGAACCGATTAGATAATAGGTGGTCCGGACATTGGTAACCCAGTCCCGCAGGGCTTCATTAACGGCATCCTTTAAAGTGGCGCTGCCGGCCGCCACGGGGATTACCCTGGCCCCCAGGAGTTCCATGCGGAAGACATTCAGGGCCTGGCGGCGGGTATCTTCTTCCCCCATGTAAATTTCGCATTCCATTCCCAGGAGGGCGGCCACGGTGGCTGTGGCCACCCCGTGCTGGCCGGCACCGGTTTCGGCAATAAGGCGTTTTTTGCCCATGCGCCGGGCGAGCAAAGCCTGGCCCAGGGCGTTATTCAGCTTGTGGGAACCGGTATGGTTTAGATCCTCGCGCTTCAGGTAGATCCGGGCCCCGCCCAGGTGCCTGGTGAGATTGGCTGCGAAATATAGAGGTGTCGGCCGGCCGGCGTACTGCTCAAGGTAATATTTTAATTCCCCTTGAAAGGCGGCATCCTCCCTGGCCTCCTGGTATGCCTTTTCGATTTCCTTAAGGGCCGGCATGAGGGTTTCGGGTACGAAGCGCCCGCCGTAGGGACCAAAATGCCCCCGGCTGTCTGGTAAGGCCATATTGCTTTTACCTCCGTATCAGTATTTTCACCTCTTCGCTAGGGGTGATGCGGTGGCTGGACGGCTGACCTGCTCTTCAGCTTCCCTCACAGCCTGGAGAAATGAAACTATTTTGACCGGATCCTTGCGGCCGTCTGTTTCCACGCCGCTGGCGACATCGACGGCATAGGGCCGCACGGTACGGATGGCGGTGCCAACGTTCTCGGGTGTCAGGCCCCCGGCCAGGATGATAGGCCGGCCCCGGGCCACGGCATCTTTGGCAAGTTCCCAGTTAAAGGTCCGGCCACTGCCGCCGGCAACCCCCGGGACGTAAGCATCCAGGAGGATGCCCTGTACCTCCGGGTAAGAGTCCATGGCCTGGATAAAGCTTGCATCCCGTACCCGGAAGGCTTTAATAAGCCGCTGGGAAAGCCCGTGGCAGTATTCCGGCGGCTCATCGCCATGGAGCTGGAGGATATCCAGGCGGCAAAAGGTTGCTATTTCCATGAGGCTGTAGCGGGGCTCATTCACGAAAACGCCTACCGTCGTGGTAAAGGGCGGTAGTCTCGTTATTATCTCCCGGGCGGTTTCCGGGTTTATCTGCCGGGGACTCCTGGCAAAGACAAAACCCAGGGTATCAACGCCAGCGTCCAGGACCTGCCGGGCTTCTTCATAGCTCCGGATGCCGCAAATTTTTACCCTGACCATCACGTCACTCCTGCTGTTATTCTACACTAAAAATAACTTCGCTCCAGGCCGGCATTGTTTTTGCTCGCTCCAAACAAATGCCAGCCCGTTATTTTCATCCTTCTGATGTTACCACGATAGCGGCATAAGGATCTTGAGATAGACATAGCTCTGCAGCTTTGGCCCTGACATCCCCCGCCGTCATCAGGGCTTCCCCCACCAGGATGGCATCAACGCCAGCCTCAGCTACCAGGGCCGCATCGGCCCGGCTCTGGATGCCGCTTTCACTGACCACTACGGGCCCCGGGGGGATCAAGGGCCGTAAAGCAAGGGTAGTATGCAGGTCGACTTTAAAGGTCCGTAAATCCCGGTTATTAATGCCGATAATCCCGGCGCCGGCCTGGAGGGCCACTTCAACTTCTGCCTCCGTATGGACTTCCACCAGGGCCCCCAGCTTAAGCCCATCCGCCAGGGCCAGGTATTCCTGCAGTTCTGCCGGCTCCAGGGCGGCAACAATTAGCAGTACAGCATCGGCACCTAAAGCCCGGGCTTCATAAATCTGGTAGGGGTCAACAATAAAATCCTTGCGGAGTAGAGGCAGGGAGGTTACCTGCCGCACCCGGGACAGGTACTCCGGCTTACCCTTGAAGAAACGCCAGTCTGTTAATACGGAAATGGCTGCCGCCCCGGTAGCTGTATAAAGCCGGGCCTGCTCCTCCGGGTCAAAGGCGGCCCGGATCAGGCCCCGGGAAGGCGAAGCCTGCTTTAATTCGGCAATGAGGTTCAGGCCGGCCCCCTGGCGCCGCAGGGCGGCGCTAAAATCCCCGGTCAAGGGTAAATTTTTTACATCCCTTTCCAGGCGGGCCAGGGGCCTTTGCTCCCTGGCAACCGCCACTTCCCGGCGTTTATGGGCCAAAATCTCCGCCAGCATCAGGCAGCCCAGCTTTCTATCCAGGCCGTCATATCCTGTAGTTTGGCCATGGCGGCGCCGGAATCGATACTCGTTGCAGCTGTAGCCAGGGCTGCCGTGAGGGAATTTTCTACACCCGCGGCCAGGAGGCCAAAGGCGGCATTGAGGAGAACTACGTCCCGGGCCGGGCCCTTTTCGCCCTTCAGTACGGAGCGGGTAATGGCAGCATTATCGGCTGCCGTCCCTCCGGCCAGGTTTTCTAAACCGGCCCGGGGCAGGCCGGCATCCTCAGGATAAAAGGTATAAGTGCTGAGGCTGCCGTGATCCAGGCAGGTTATTTTCGTAGGTCCGGTGGTTGTGACTTCGTCCAGGCCGTCGCTGCCGTGGACCACGTAGGCCCGGCGGCTCCCCAGCCGCCCCAGGACAGCGGCTACTGTTTCCGTTAAAGAAGGATCATAAACGCCTACCAGCTGGCAGGGGGCACCGGCCGGGTTGGTCAGGGGACCAAGGAGGTTAAAGACGGTGCGGATGCCGATTTCCCGGCGCGGGCCGGCGGCATACTTCATGGCACCGTGAAATACCGGGGCAAAGAGGAAGGCCATGCCCACCTCATCCAGGCAGCAGGCCACGGCTGCCGGCGGCAGGTCAACCTTGATACCCAGGGCTTCCAGAACATCGGCGCTGCCGCAATGGCTGGATACGGAACGATTGCCGTGTTTAGCTACGGCCACCCCGGCGCCGGCAATAACGAAGGCAGCCGTGGTGGAAATATTAAAAGTATGGCGACCGTCACCGCCGGTACCGCAGGTGTCAATAAAAACCTGGTGGCGGGTGGTCAGGGTGGCTGCCCGGCGCCGCATGCTCCGGGCAAAGCCGGTGATTTCTTCTACCGTTTCACCCTTCAAGCGCAGGGCGGTAAGGAAGGCAGCTATCTGGGCCGGGGTAGCCTGGCCCGTCATGATGATATCCATTGCTTGCTCAGCTTCGGTCTCACTTAAATCCTGGCCAGCTACAACCTGGCCAATTAGGGACTTTAACACTCTGCTCCTCTCCCCTCGCAAAGGATAGTTTAGCTGGCTTTATATTCGTTTGTTCCACTTAAGCCTTGAAGCGGAAGGGTGCCAGCCTCCATGAAGGCTTGCTTAGCATATACTTCTAAAAAATTTTGCAGCAATTCCTTGCCCACCGCCGTCAGGATGGATTCCGGGTGGAACTGGACCCCTTCCACCGCCAGGTGGCGGTGGCGCAAGCCCATTAATTCACCGGTTTCGCTGCGGGCTGTGACTTCCAGGCAGCCCGGCAGGGTCTCTTCTGCTACTATCAGGGAATGATAACGGGTGGCAGTGAAGGGATTGGGTAGGTTACGATAAATAGTTTTACCGTCGTGGGTAATAGTTGAGGTCTTGCCGTGCATCAGCCTCGCGGCCCGCACTACCCGGCCGCCAAAGGCCTGGGCTATACTCTGGTGTCCCAGGCAAACCCCCAGGATGGGGATTTTCCCGGCAAAGGCGGTTATGGCCGCCAGGGAGATACCCGCTTCATTGGGCGTGCAGGGACCGGGGGAAAGGACCAGGTAATCAGGCTGCAGGGCAGCAATTTCTTCCAGGGTAATGGCGTCATTACGCCGCACCACCACCTCCTGTCCCAGTTCCAGGAAATACTGGACCAGGTTATAGGTAAAGGAGTCGTAGTTATCGATCATTAGCAGCATAATTCTCTTCCTCCCTGGTATTCAGCACCTGGAGCAAAGCCCGGGCTTTATTCAAGGTTTCTTCATATTCACCCGCCGGGTCGGAATCGGCAACTATACCGGCACCGGCCTGGACAAAGGCCTGCCCCCTGGTAAAAGTAATGGTCCGGATGGCAATGCAGGTATCCAGGTTGCCGTGAAGGCCGAGATACCCCACGGCACCGGCATAAGGTCCCCGCGCCGTTGGCTCCAATTCGGCAATGATCTCCATGGCCCGCACCTTCGGGGCCCCGGTTACCGTACCCGCCGGGAAACAGGCGAGTAAGGCGTCCAGGGCGTCCTTACCCGGCGCCAGGCGGGCAGTAATACTGGAAACCAGGTGCATGACGTGGGAATAATATTCAACTACCATTTGCCGGGGTACCTGGAGACTTCCGGGAGCTGCCACCCGGCCGATGTCGTTGCGACCCAGGTCCAGGAGCATTAGATGCTCGGCCCGCTCCTTTTCACTGGCCAGGAGTTCCCTGGTTAACTCCTGGTCCTCCCGGGGAGTCCGGCCCCGGGGCCGGGTACCGGCAATGGGACTGTAGTCAATCTTCCCACCTTCTACCCTAACCAGCATTTCCGGGGAGGCCCCTACCAGTTTTACTTCCGGTAAGTTCAGGTAAAACATATAGGGGGAAGGATTAAGGGCGCGCAGGCGCCGGTAAACAGCCAGGGTATCGCCGGTAAAGGGCAGGCTCAAGCGCTGGGAGAGGACGACCTGGAAGATATCCCCGGCAGCGATATATTCTTTGGCTTTTTTTACTCCCTGGATAAATTCCCGCCGGGTTACATTGGCCTGCCAGGGTCCAGTAGTAAAGGGAAGGTTACTGTCCTGCCGGCACGCTCTTGCAGGCCTATCAAAAGCCTGCAAGAGACGCCGCACTGCGGCTACGGCATCTTCATAACCCGCTGCCGCCTCTTCACCCCCCCGTCCCAGGTAACCCACCCGTACCGTTCGCAGGACGTGGTCATAGATGAGAAACACCCGGTGGAGGGTTAGATAAGTATCCGGCAGTTGCAGGTCATCCACGGCGTGGCCTGGTAAGCTCTCTATTTCCCGGGCCAGGTCGTAACCCAGGTAACCAACCAATCCCCCGCAGAAACGAGGCCCAACAACCGGCGGTAGGGATAATTGCGTCATTAATCGGCGTAAAGCCGCCACCGGTTTTTCGGGGAGGAGCTCAGTTTGTCCCCGGGTAGTTAAATAAGCTTTCCCGGCCCGGATTTTAAAAGTCAGCAAGGGATCAAAGCCGATCAGGGAGTAGCGGCCCAGCCTCTCCCCGCCCTCAACACTTTCCAGCAAAAAGCTGTCAGGTTTATTCGCAAATCTTAAGTACAGGGAAATGGGAGTTTCGGTATCGGCCAGGACCTCGGCCCAGACGGGAACATAAGGGGCCTTTTGGGCCAGCTCCAGGTAGGTTTGCCGGTCAGGCTGGATCACCAGTCTCTCCTCCCCTTTTAGACAAAATAAAAACCAGCGCTCAAGTGAGCCCTGGTCCGGCATACTCTCCCATGCTCTACTCCGGGCTCCTCTCTAACTCCACTCAGCTCAACTCAGCTATATTCATTTTGTTGTTAACAGCATACCACGGATAGTAAATAGCTGTCAATAGTTTTGTTTTCGCTAACGTAAATCCGGGCGTAATTGTGCTGCCCGGCCCAGATAAACGTGGACCGGTTCCCGGTCGCTATAAGCATGGATTAAAACGCGGACAATCCCCGCCAGGCTCCCCGGTACCGGTATTTCGGTAGCACATAACAAGGCTGCTTCCTGCCAGCCCAGGCGCCGTGCCGCCTCGGCCGGGAAGGCCGCGTTGAGATCCGGCGTCACCGTAAAAATGGCGCTGATAATATCTTCTACTGCCAGCCTGTTCCGGACCATTATTTCGCGGAGCAAACCTTCCGTTGCCGTGAGAATGGCGGAGGCCGTATTCTCCGGCACTTCCACGGCCCCGCGCAGCCCCCGTACTTTTGTCCCCCCGGATTCCTGTTTGCCTCCGGCTGCGGGTAAACCCTGAATTTTTTCTTCCATAGTTCTCCCCTACCATCCTGCGATTTTTTTAACAGGCTGCCTGCCATCCTGCCCCTCAGACGGCCCGGTGACCCAGGCCAACACCTACTTCATCCAGGTGCAACAGGCCGATGCCAAAGAAAATGGCCACACTCAAGTGATCATGCCAGCGGGCAATGCCAATTTTACCGCCTACATTTAAACCCAGGGCCTTGGGCATGATCTGGGAGAGGGCTTCCCGGGTTGCCCCGGCAACGGCCCCTTCCTCGGGGTGGGTTTCTTTTATGACCCCTTCCCTTTTGGCGGCCACTACGGCCCGTTCCACGATTTTTTGCATGGAATTGATAAATTCGCCGCCGTAATCAACGGCTGCAGTGTAAATGCCAGCGGCGGCATACTCCTTCTTTAAGCGCGCCTCTTCTTCCCGGCTTTCCGACAGGGCCATCTTAATAGCTACCGCCGCCACTTTTTTGCTCCCGTATTCCATATGCTCACCACCTGTATAGCCCTTGAGCCGATTATAGTTCATACCGGCAAGTCATGCAAGGGCTTCTTTAAGAAAGCAAAATGAAGTTTAAAAAAGAGCAGCCCGTCTATTAAAGGCAGGTCGGACTTGCGCGCTGCAAAAACGGACTTTTTCTCCTTTCTTTTTACTTTGACAGTAAACACCTACAGTGCTAGTATCAGGGCTATGCAAATAAATTGCCTAATCCCGTAAATACTAGGGAACGGGGGAACCACCAGAAGGGGTGAATCCCCGCACCCAGTAACATCATTGCCTTTTTGCGAAACTCCTTTTTGAGGAGTTTAAGTAATTAAGGTAGCAGGGGGAGGAAAACTGGGTGCGGGATAGGGCTTTTCTCCGGCCCGAACCCGGCAGCTAACCTCGTCGGCAGGAAGGGAGATGAACCTGCATGTTAACTGTATTGGCCAATGACCCGGGACCTTAAAAGGTGCTGGTTTTTTTATGCTAAATAGCTTTCAGAAGCAATATTAATATTGATACTTCACGTTTGACTTCACAAAAGGTGAAAGAGGAGGGTCGTAATTTTGGCTGCGGCTGCAGAAAAGCTGGAACTCCGCCGGGATGTTACCGTCTGGGGCTCCTATATGTGGGGCTACGCCGATGTCGGCGCCGACATCTACGCCGCCCTGGGACTGGTCATGCTGTGGGCCAAGGGCGCTACTCCCCTGGCCTTCGCTCTGGCGGGTCTTGTTTACATTATGATTGGCCTGGCTTATACCGAGCTGGCGGCCACCTATCCCGTAGCCGGCGGCGGCCAGTATTTTACCCTGCGCGGCCTGGGCGACTTCTGGGGTTTTGTCGCCGGGTCCGCCTTGCTGCTGGATTATACCATCGACATTGCCCTCTTTGCCACGGCTTCTGCCGGTTATATCAACTTTTTCCTGCCCTTTATCTTCGGTATTGATATTAACTCCCTGGCCATTAGCATCGGGCCCCTGCACCATGTTAACCTGGTGTGGATGGCCGAAGCCTTGCTCCTGGTGATTTTCCTTATCGCCCTCAATATTCGCGGGATGCGGGAGTCCTCCCTGCTGAACGAGGTACTGGGGGTTATCGACATCCTTACGGAATCAAGTATCATCATCTTCGGTTTTCTCTTTGCCTGGCGGCCGGAAATGCTGGCCCACCAGTGGCTCACCCAGTTCCCCACCCTGAAAGAATTCGCCTACGGTTCCTCCCTGGCCATTATTTCCTTTGTCGGCCTGGAATCTATCTCCCAGGCGGCCCAGGAAACCAAACGGCCGGCAACCATCGTCCCCCGGACATCAGTGAGCCTGATCTTTACCGTTTTTATCTTTGCCACTGCCTTTTCCACCATGAGCCTGGGTGTCCTGCCCTGGCAGGAAATTGCCGAGTCCGTAGGTGACCCCATAGCCACCCTGGCCCACGCCATTCCCTTTATTGGTTTTATTGCCGGTCCCTTTGCCGCCGTGCTGGGAGCGACGATCCTCTTGATTTCGGCCAATTCGGGGGTTATGAGCGCCTCAAGGCTGACCTTTGCCATGAGCCAGTTTCACTTTATCAGCGAGTGGTTTAACGCCGTCCACCCACGTTTCCGGACTCCTTATCGTACCATCATCATTTTCTCCGGTATTGGTATACTCCAGATCATCCTTTCGTTCCTGACACCCAATGCTATGGATACCCTGGGTAACATGTATGCCTTCGGCGCCACCACGGGATACATCCTGGTCTTTATCGCTTTGATCAAACTGCGCTTTACCGATCCCTATTCGCCCCGGCCCTATAAAGTACCTTTGAACATCAAAATCAATTACCGCGGACGACAGGTTGATTTTCCCGGCCTGGCCGTTCTCGGCACCCTGGGGATCAGCACCATTCTTTTTGAGGTTATCCTTACCCATGCTATTGGCCGGATTGCCGGCCCGGCCTGGGTACTCCTCTGCTTCCTCTATTACGCCTATTACCGCCGGAGCAAGGGATACCCCGTTCTGGGCAGCATCCCCCGCAACTGGGAAGAAGAGCAACTAAAAGTCCTGGAAGCGGCGGAAGAATATGACCTGCTGGAACAATACAAGCTGGCCCTGGCCGAGCGCGACCGCAAGGAGGCTGTTTCTCATGCCCAGTGAAGACAGGCGGCCTTCCTGGCGCGATTACTACCAGATCCTAACTACCATCGCCATGGTCATCCTGGGTCCCTCCATCTGGCTCCGCTCCCTGGGCCATCCCAGCCCCATGGCCTGGGTAACCGGTGCCGGCTTTTTGGGCATTGGCCTTTACCGTTTGCTGGCAATCGCCCGTTATTTCTACCATCGGCGTAAGGAGGTACGGGCATGACTGAGGTGCATACCAATCCCTTGGGTGTTTTTCTGGCCCTTACTTTTATTGTTAGTATGGGGCGGCTGTTCTGGTGGATGCTCCACGTCCCGCCGGCGGTGCCCTACGAGGTAGCCCATGTCACCCGGACCGTCCAGGCCATCAAGCGCATCCTGGTCCCGGTGGTGGACACGGAGTATGCCCGGCGGGCCATTGAGCTGGCCTGCCGGCTGGGTAGCGAACAGAATGCGGAAATAATCCTGCTGGCCGTTCTGGAGGTCCCCTTAACCTCGCCTCTGGGGATAGCCTTGCCCGAGACAGAAGCCCGTCTCAACCATATCCTGGCACAGGCGGCAGAAATTGTCGAATTTCACCACCTGCCCTGCCGGACGAGGATAATTCGCGCCCGGACGGCCGGGACCGGCATCCTCCAGGCCGTTGAGGAAGAAGAAGTCCAGCTAATAGTTATCGGCGTCCGGCCCAAGCGGCAGATCGGCGGCCTGGGCAGCACCTCAGAATGGTTGTTACGCCGGGCAAGTTGCGAGATCTTAATCGATCACCAACCTGCATAGGGAGGTCGAAAGTTTTATGAAAATAATCATCATCGGCTGCAGCCGCCTGGGGGCCAGCCTGGCTAACCTCCTGGCCGCCCAAGGTCACGAGGTCAGTGTCATTGATCCTAAAGCCGAGGCCCTAGAACGGCTGGATCATGACTTTCCCGGCCAGACTTTTATCGGTGTCGGCATTGACCTGGAACTGCTGGCCAGCGCCGGGGCCGGGAAGGCCGATGTCCTGATAGCCGTTACCGATCGGGACAGCGCCAACCTGGTGGCTGCCCAGGTGGCCCGGGGAAAGTTTCACATCCCGATGGTTATTGCCCGGGCCTATGACCCCAGGGCCGCGGCCGCTTACCGGTCCATGGGGTTAAATATCTTTTGTCCCACTGAGGCCGGTATTGATTATGTGCAGGAATTACTCCAGGGTGGAGGTGAACAGTAATGTATGTAATTGTCGCCGGCGGTGGGAAAATCGGTTTTAACCTTACCAAGTCTTTGATGGACGGTGGCCAGGAAGTTTTGTTGATCGAGAAGGACCCGCGCAAATTCCGCTGGCTGGAAGACCACCTGGGCCAGGTAGTCCTGCGGGGTGATGCCACCGAGGTGGCCACCCTAGAAAAGGCCGGCTGCCGGCGGGCCGATGTGGTGGCGGCCGTTACCGGTTTTGATGAGGATAATATCATGATTTGCCGCCTGGCCCAGAAAGTCTTTGGTGTCAACCGGGTAATCGGGCGCGTTAATAATCCCCAGAATGAAGACGCCTTCCGGCTGCTGGGGATCAACAATGTTATCAACAGCACCCGTTTAATTTACCGGCTGGTTTTGCAGGAAGTTGATGTCTGCGGCCTCATTCCCCTGCTTACACTGAAGGGCGGTGCCGTGGAATTCGTGGAAACCGTCTTGCGCCGCAATCGCCGGCAGAAAAGGTGGCAGTTAAAGACCTGGTCCTGCCCGAGCAGTGCTTGCTCATGGCCATTATCCGGGATGAGGAACTCATCTTTCCCCGCGGGGATGTCGTCCTGCTCCCCGGCGATCAGGTTATTGCCGCCGCCCGGACGGACGAAGTCGAGGCCCTGCGGCGCGCCCTCCTGGGTGAGGCCAATTAAAGGGAAACCGGCCGGGCCCTGCAGATATGCAGAAAAGCCCTTTACCCCGTAGGGTAAAGGGCTTTTCAATTAACGTTAAATAAATAAACGCGCCAGGACCAGGGTGATGGTACTGATGAGTTTTACCAGGACATGCAGGGATGGCCCGGCAGTATCTTTAAAGGGATCACCCACGGTGTCGCCGACAACACCGGCTTTATGGGCTTCGGACCCTTTGCCGCCATAGTTGCCCAGCTCGATATACTTTTTGGCATTATCCCAGGCACCACCGCCGTTGTTGAGGAAAAGGGCCACGATGACGCCGGTGATGGTCCCCACCATGAGAAAGGCTGCGGCAGCCTCGGCCTTCAGTACCAGGCCGACAATGATAGGGGTAATCACGGCTATCAGGCCCGGCAGGACCATTTCCTTCAGGGCCCCCCTGGTAACAATGTCCACGCACGCACCATACTCCGGCTTGGCCGTGCCTTCCATAATGCCGGGGATTTCCTTAAACTGGCGCCGGACTTCCAGGATGACGTACTGGGCGGCGTTGCCCACGGCGCGAATGGCGGTGGAGCTGAACAGCAGCACCATCATGGCGGCGATGAAGGCGCCAACAAAGACCTCGGGTTTGCCGATGTCCACGGGGAAATTGCCTTTGATATTCAGGGCTATTTTGACTTCATCGATGTAGGCCGAGAAGAGGAGGAAGGTCGCCAGGGCGGCACTGCCGATGGCATAACCCTTGGTCAGGGCCTTGGTGGTGTTGCCGGAGGCGTCCAGGCGGTCGGTACGCCGCCGCACTTCTTCCGGTGCCCCGGACATTTCGACTATGCCGCCGGCGTTATCGGTTATGGGGCCGTAGGTGTCCATGGCCAGGATGTAGGCCGCCGTGCTAAGCATACCCATGGTGGCCACCGCGGTGCCATAGAGGCCGCCGCCGGGCAGGCCACTTTTCAGTCCCAGCCAGTAGGCTCCCAGGATGGCCAGGGAGATAAAGACGACCGGCAGCGCCGTGCTCTCAAAACCGACGGCTACGCCGGAGATGATGTTCGTGGCCGGGCCGGTGATAGAGGCGCGGGCGATTTCCTTGACCGGACGGTAGTCATAGGAGGTGTAGTACTGGGTGATGAGGACAAAGATGAAGCTCAGGACGATGCCGATGATCCCGGCGCCGTAAAAATAAATGAAGTTAACCCCCGGGCCGCTCAACATATAGCGGCTGATGGGATACAAAAAGACTATGGCCAGGATACTGGTAACAATATAGCCCCGGTTTAGGGCGGCCATGGGGTCCTGATCTTCTTCCGCTTTGACGAAAAACATGCCGATTATGGAGGCGATAATCCCTGCCGCGCGGGCTACCAGGGGAAAGATGATGCCTTTGACCCCGAAGACGGGCACCAGGGCGATGCCCAGGATCATGGCGCCGATATTTTCTGCTGCCGTGGATTCAAACAGGTCGGCACCACGGCCGGCGCAGTCGCCTACGTTGTCACCCACCAGGTCGGCGATGACGGCCGGGTTGCGCGGGTCGTCTTCGGGTATGCCGGCTTCTACTTTACCCACCAGGTCGGCCCCTACGTCGGCAGCTTTGGTGTAAATACCACCGCCCAGCTGGGCAAAAAGGGCGACAAAGCTGGCACCGAAGCCAAAGCCGACAATATCCAGGGGAGCCTGGGTGGGATTGGTGGCACCACCAAAGGCGTAGAAGAGGATGGTTACCCCCAGGAGGGATAGAGCGGTAACGGCCAGGCCGGTAACGGCACCACCGCGGAAGGCAACGGTCAGGGCTTTATTGAGGCTTTTGCGCGCCCCGGCGGCCACCCGCAGGTTGGCATTGACTGCCACGTACATGCCAATATAACCGGATAAGGCTGAAGCAAAGGCCCCGGTGATAAAGGCGATGGCAGTGTGGTACTGGCGCGTGAGGAGAGCCAGGAGCACGGCCACGATCAGGGCCAGGCCGGCAATGGTGCGATACTGGCGGTTTAAAAAGGCCATGGCCCCTTCCCGGATGGCCGCGGCAATGACCTGCATTTCCTTGGGTCCGGTGTCTTCTTTTAATACACTACTGGTCATGTAGAGGGCTACCAGCAGGGCCAGGATCCCTCCTGCCGGTATAATGGGAAATAATTCCACGCTGTTTACCTCCTCATTTCAAAAATATGAAGCTCTCCTTTATGCTTTATTTTACCCTTTCCGTTTCACCTCCTTCCTGCCTTCAAATAATTTTAAATTAAGACCCCGGGCAGCCCCGGGGCCTGTTTCGCCAGGTTTCTTCGACTATTTCTTCAACCAGGGCATCATTTCCCGCAAGGTGTCGCCGACCTGTTCGATGAGGTGCTCCCGTTCCTTTTTCCTCAATGCATTAAAGCTCGGCCTGCCGGCCTGGTTTTCCAGGATCCATTCCCGGGCAAAGACACCGTCCTGGATCTCTTTGAGAATGGACTTCATGGTGGCCCGCACATGGTCGTCGATAATCCTGGGACCCCTGGTGACATCGCCGTACTCGGCCGTGTCGCTGATGGAATAGCGCATATACTTGATGCCGCCTTCATACATGAGGTCGACAATAAGCTTCAGTTCGTTCAGGCATTCAAAGTAAGCAATTTCCGGCTGGTAGCCTGCCTCCACCAGGATCTCGAAGCCGGCCTTGACCAGGGCCGTAGCCCCCCCGCAGAGGACGGCCTGTTCACCAAACAAGTCAGTTTCGGTTTCCTCTTTGAAAGTAGTTTCAATTACTCCGGCCCGGGCAGCACCTATTCCTTTAGCATAAGCCAGGCCGATTTCTTTAGCCCTGCCGCTGGCATCCTGGTAAATGGCCAGAAGGGCCGGTACCCCCTGGCCTTCAACATACATACGACGTACCAGGTGACCAGGTCCTTTCGGAGCAACCATAATGACATCCACATCCGCCGGCGGCACAATCTGGTTAAAGTGAATATTAAACCCATGGGAGAACATAAGTACCTTGCCTGCTGTAAGGTGCGGGGCGATCTCCTCGCGATAGACCCTGGCCTGGGTTTCGTCCGGTAGCAAAATCTGGATAATATCGGCTGCGGCCGCGGCTTCAGCCACCGTCTTTACCGTCAGGCCCGCCGCCTCAGCTGCCGCCCGGGATTTGCTTCCAGGACGCAGACCTACGACTACATCCAGGCCGCTGTCCTTTAAATTCTGCGCCTGGGCATGTCCCTGGCTGCCATAGCCCATGATGGCAATTTTTTTGCCTTTAAGGACGCCCAGGTCGGCATCCTGATCATAATACACTACGGCCACTTTTCTCCTGACCCCAAAAAGCCGGCCAGGAATTCACCTCCTGTAAAATGTATTAAACTTACATATTCGCACCTGACGCGGAAATTCCTGCCCGGGGAGTAAAATTCAACGTTTTTTGATCTTAGTATTCGATCCCTTTCCTGGCCTTTATCCCCTTTTCGTAAGGATGTTTTACCTGGCGCATTTCCGTTACCAGGTCGGCGGCAGCAATAATCCCCGCCGGGGCATTGCGGCCGGTGAGGACGACTTCCACCTGCGGCGGCCGCTCCGCCAGGAAAGCCAGGACTTCTGCTTCTGTTAAGAGGCCGAAATAAAGGGCGTTGTTGATTTCATCCAGGATGAGGATGTCCACCCTGCCGCTATGCATGGTTTCCCGGGCAAAGGCCAGCGCCGCCCTGGCCTGCTCGTAATCTTCAGGCCTGGCGCCGCCCCGGTGGATGAAACCTTTGCGGCCAAAGGTTTTTACCTCTACCTCCGGCGCCAGCCGCGGGAAGGCCTTATGCTCGCCGTAATCAGGCGTTTTCATAAACTGGACAATCAGTACCTTGAGCCCATGCCCGCAGGCCCTCAAGGCCAGGCCAAAGGCGGCCGTACTCTTGCCTTTAGCCTCGCCGGTATAGACCTGGACCAGCCCCTGCTCTAAACCTGCCATATACTTTCCCTCCTCTCTTTTTCAGCTTATTTTACCACACCAGTATCTTTTCAACGAGGAGGAAAATCTAAACCTACTAGGCGATACAGCCGGGCTACTTCGGCAGGGGTAAGGCGGCGGTATTCTCCCGGTTTTAAACCTGCCAGGGTGAGGAAGGCAAATTTTATGCGTTGCAGCCAGATTACCGGGTGACCCACTGCGGCCAGCATGCGCCTTACCTCTCGCTTGCGCCCTTCCCGCAAGGTTAATTCCAGCAGGGCATGGCCCTGGCTCACCCGCCGGATCCGTACGCCGGCCGGGGCGGTCAGGCCATCTTCCAGCTTGACACCCCGGCGTAAATGGGTCATAGTATTAGCATCGGGCACTCCTTTTACCAGGGCCAGATAAGTTTTAGGTATACGATAGCGCGGGTGGGTCAGGCGTAAGGTCAATTCCCCATCATTGGTAAGTAATAAAAGGCCTTCGGTGGCATAATCCAGGCGGCCGACGGGATATAATCTAGCAGTTATGTCCTTGACCAGGTCAATGACTTTAGGCCGCCCCTGGGGGTCGGAGACCGTTGTTACATAGCCGGGCGGCTTATATAGTAAGACATAGACTTTTTCTCCCGGCCCGGTAACAGGCCGGCCATCAACAGTTACCTCGTCCCGGCCCGGCTCTACCTGGAAACCCATAGCCGTCACAATTTGGCCATTGACCCTTACCCGGCCGGCCCGGATCATCTCCTCGGCATGACGCCGGGAAGCCACCCCCGCCCGGGCCAGGTATTTTTGCAAACGCATAAAAGCCCTCCGGTAACGTTATTATGCTATCACAATTACCCTTATAAAGGCAATAGTGCTACACTACTTTTTTCATAAAGACTATCCTTACATTGGAGAGAATCATGTCGCCCGGGTGGTACCATCAGAGGATTAAATAAAAATAATATAGCCCCGGGGCTATTTTAGCCAGGAAAAGTCTCGCCCGAAGGGGGTTCCAGGTTGTCCCGTCGCCGTCTTATCCTGCTTGCCATTGCTATGATCCTTATCTTTTTCCTGCTGGCCGCTGCCATACCCCATGTGGCCCTTCTCGATCTCCTGGTCCTGGCAAGATTGATGGCCTGGCGCACGCCTCCAGCTACCCATTTCTTCAGGTTTATTACTTTCTTCGGCACCGCGGCCTTTTTTTATCCTGCTACGGCTGCTTTGTGTCTCGCCTACTATACCCGGCATCGCTGGCAGGGGTTTTGGGGCGTGTTAATTACCATGAATATTGCCTGGGGCATCATGGAATGGCTAAAAAATTTTTATCACCGTCCCAGGCCCAGCCTCGGCCCCCTGGAACCGGCACCGGGCTTCAGTTTTCCCAGCGGTCACGCCATGATGGGAACCGTCTTCTTCGGCCTCCTGGCCCTGTGGTTGTTAAAAAACTGCCCGCTTCGCTGCCGCAGCCGTGTGGTTCCGGTTACCGTTATTTTTTTGCTTTTATTGGGTTTTAGCCGCCTTTACCTTGGTGTGCACTACCCCACCGATGTCCTGGCCGGTTATGCCGCCGGCATAAGTATCCTGGCCCTCTTTCTGGCCTGGTGGAATGAAGATTAAAACTGTGGAGGTAACGCTATCATGCCGGCAAACTGGTTATCCATTACCCATTATCCCTCTCCCCTTGGTCCCCTGGCAGTAGTAACAGGCCCGGCGGGTCTCTGCCGCCTGGCCTTCCCCGGTGAGAAACCTGATGCACCCCCCAGCTACCTGGCCCAAAAATTCCCCGGCGCGACTATCAACGTGGATGAAAACGGCAGCTCTTGCCGGGAGGTTCTCCGGCAGCTGGACGAATACTTCGCCGGCCGGCGCTTTTCCTTTTCCCTGCCCCTGGACCTCCGCGGTACGCCCTTCCAGCTGGCCGTCTGGTCAGCCCTGCAGAGGATACCCTATGGTACCACCTGTAGTTACAGCGATATTGCCCTGGTCACTGGCAGGCCAGGAGCGGTCCGGGCCGTGGGCCAGGCCATCGGCCGTAATCCTGTTGGTATTATTATACCCTGTCACCGGGTCATAGGTAAGGATGGCCGGCTGGTCGGTTTTGGCAGCGGGCTGGCTACCAAGGAATGGCTGTTGAATTTCGAGGAAAGTAATTTAAAAACTAACCAAACATTAACCGGCAGATAACGATGGCGGCTATGAGGCTGGAAATATCGGCCAGAAGCCCCAGGGCCAGGGCGTAGCGATAGCGCCGCACCCCCACCGAACCAAAATAAACCGTCAGGACATAAAAGGTAGTATCAGTACTGCCCTGCATCACCGAAGCCAGGCGGCCGATAAAGGAATCCGGGCCGTAGTTAGCTATTAGTTCGGCGGCTATCCCCAGGGCCCCGCCGCCGGAAAGGGGCCGCATGATGGCCAGGGGTAGAACTTCCCCTGGCACGCCAATGAGGTGCAAGACCGGATTCAGTAGCCGCGCAAAGAGGTCCATGGCCCCGGAAGCCCGGAAAACCCCGATGGCCACCAGCATGCCCACCAGGAAGGGAATGATCTTTACCGCTACCTTGAACCCGTCTTCGGCCCCGGCAACAAAGGTTTCATAAACCGGCACGCCCCGCAGGTACCCGTACAGGGGGATAAAAAAAAGGACCAGGGGAATCGCCCAGCGCGAAATTTCAATTATGAGTTCGGTCAAGGTCCCTCACCCCCGGCGCCCGTTATAAAACCGGCGCAAGAAACGATCACCAGCTACGGCCATGATCATACTGAACCCGGTGGCTAAAATGGTAGGGCCGACGATGATGGTCGGGTCGGTGGAGCTGGCTGCTGCCCGGATGCCAATAATAGTCGCCGGGATAAGGGTCAGGCAGCCGGTATTTAACCCCAGAAAGGTACACATGGCCGGGGTGGCTTCTTCAGGGCGGGGGTTTAAAGTTTGTAATTCCTGCATGGCCTTGAGGCCAAAGGGGGTGGCGGCATTGCCCAGGCCCAGGATATTGGCGCTTAAATTCATTATTATAGAACCAATGGCCGGGTGGTCCCGGGGGATTTCCGGGAAGAGATAACGGGTAAAGGGGCGTAAAAGCCGCGCCAGCAGGGCTACCAGGCCGGCTTCCTCGGCAATCTTCAAAAGCCCCAGCCACATGGCCATGAGCCCTATCAGTTCAAAGGCCAGGTTTACGGCCGTCTGGGCCGCTTCCAGGGAAGCTTCGGTAACTACCTCAATGTGGCCGGTAAAGCCGGCCACGATAATGCCTGCCAGGAGCATTAATAACCAGATGAGATTAACCACTGCCAACCCCTCCATAATTTACCTTCCTGGTAACATTTATGAAGGGAATGGGCCTTCTAGAACAAAAACCCCGGCCTTTAAAAACCGGGGACTACTTCACTCCTCTTCCTGGGGGCGTAAAACCATTTTCGTCCGCACGGTAGCGGGGGAGTTATTACCGTTACCTTTTTCCTTCTTCCATTTCCCCAGGAGTTCCTGGATCCGCTCCAGCACCTGGGGAGCTACATCGATGATCCGGTCCACAACGGCGTTGCCGTCAACCGGCAGCAACCGGATTTGCTCCTTACCTACCACCAGGAAACCCACCGGCTGGACGGAAACACCGGCGCCGCTGCCGCCGCCAAAGGGTAAGGATTTACCGCCTCCACCGCCATCTCCCTGGCCGGGTTCGTATTCGCTACCTCCGGCAGCAAAACCGGCCGAAACCCGGGATACGGGGACGATCACATGGCCATCCGGCGTTTCAATGGGATCGCCGACAACGGTATTGACATCAACCATATCCTTGATGCTTTCCATGGCGGTCTTCATCAAGGCCTCGATGGGATGTTCGGGCAACTGCCCCTGCCCCCCTCATCTGCCAGACTATCCGCAGTAATAACCATAGAGATTGTACTCCGGCACTTATAATATGACCGAGCCTGAGGATAAATATGCAGTTAAAATCGGCCTGCCAGCCCGGCGTATCAAACCGGGGTACTACCTGCCATTCAGGCGCGCGAAAATCCAGGCGGGCCCGCCGCCGCAGGTTCTGGTACATCCAGCCCAGCAGGGTCCAGCTGCTGCCGTAAGCAAGAGCCGTAGTTGCCGGCTCACCTGTCCCCAGGGTTAAAAATAAACGGAAACGCCGGCAGGTCACCCGGGCGAAAAAATGCTGCCAGATGCCCTTTAAAATCTTTAATTTATGCAGCCAGTAGCCTAACGGCCCGGCGACGATGAAGCGGGCTATCCGGCCGAAAGTCCACCTTTTGCCCCTGGCAGGACGCCCGGCAACTTCCCCGGGTAATACTGCTTCTTCCCTTTCCCCCTGCACCAGGGTTTCCAGCCGCAAGTGGCTTGACCCTGGCCACCAGTCCTGGAGAGGAGAGAATGCCACTTCCCACCGGCCCCAGTCTCCCGGTAAATTAAGTTTCAGCTCCAGGTATTCTTCCTCAGCTACTCGCCGGTAAACTACTTCCAGTTGCACCGGTACCAGGAGTAATAAAAGGAATCCCGCAACTATCCCTGCCGTCCAGGCCCAGAACACTCCTTCACCCCCGGCAGCCAGTTTGCCCCTATTTTTCCACCGGCGGCGCCTTATATACTATTCCTTCCCGGCCGCTGCTTCATCCAGGGGCGGCAGTTCGGATAAATCCTTTAAGCCCAGGAATTCCAGGAAACGGGGAGTGGTAGCATAAAGGATGGGCCGGCCGGGAGCGTCTTTCCGGCCGGCTTCCTGGACCAGCCCGCGGCTCAGCAGGGTACTTAAAACCCCATCCACCTTGACCCCGCGGATATATTCTATTTCCGCCCGGGTAACGGGCTGGCGATAGGCAATAATGGCCAGGGTTTCCAGGGCGGCGATGGACAGGGCCGGTAACTCTGGTTGCAGGAAGGCTTCTACATAATTAGCAAACTGGGGCCGGGTGCACATCTGGTAGCCGCCGGCTACTTCCCGGATCTGCAGGCCCCGCCCCTCTTCATCATAGAGTGTTTTCAGTTCTGCAGCCAACTCAACTACATCGTCGCTACTCAACCCCAGGCAGGCGGCCAGGGTACTCACCGGCACCGGCCCCCCGGCCACAAAGAGCAGGCACTCCAGGGCTGCCCTTTTATCCTCGCTAAAAAATAAAGGCATAGGGATCACTCCCGAGCAGCAGCGGAATCGCTGGCAGAAAGCCGCCTTACTATAATACTGCCGAAGGCTTCCTCCTGGGTAAGGGTTATCCGGCCCCGGCGGGCCAGTTCCAGCAGGGCCAGGAAGGTTAGCGCCACTTCCAGGCGCGTGGGCCTGGGACTTAGAAGGGAGGCCAGGGTGAGTTCCTCCTGCTGGTGCAGGTGGCGCAGGATGGTGCGTATTTGCCCCACCAGGGTTAGGGCCGGGCGGGTAATGGTCCGGGTTTCTGGCTTGCGAGTTACAGGCTGCCTCGCCAGCACCCTGGCCAGGGCCCGGGCCAGATCCAGGGGGGTTACCCCGGCCAGGGGGTTAATACCCGCCAGGGCCCGGGCGACAGCCTCCTGGTCCAGGGGCCGGCCAAAGACAAGGGCTCCTTTAGCAGCCAGATCACCAAGATGGGCGGCTGCCTCCCGGTAGCGGCGGTATTTTATAAGACGCTCGGCCAGGAGCCTGGCAGGATCTTCTCCCTCTCCTTCTTCTTCCTCTTCCGGCCCACTCTTAAGCGGGCGTTGCAGGAGCAACCTGGCCTTGAGGGCTAACAGTTCGGCACCCAGGACTAAAAATTCACTGGCCCAGTCCAGGTCAAGCTCCTCTACTTCATGGAGGTATTCCAGGTACTGGGCCGTCACCTCGGTCACGGGGATGGCCTGAATATCGATTTCCTGGCGTTCAATAAGGGTGAGGAGGAGATCGAGGGGGCCCTGAAAAATATCCAGCCGTATATTGCCGATCATACGCCCCACCCCATTAAAGTTAAACTCCCATGGCCTCCCGGACCATGGCCATGGTACGTCCTGCCGTGATCCTTGCCTTCGCGGCCCCGGCCGCCAGAATTTCCTCAACTAATTCCGGCCGTGCTGCCCACCTGGCCCGCCGCTCCCGGACCGGCTCCAGGACGGCGTTTATTTTCTCTGCCAGGCGTTTCTTGCAGGGGACACAGCCGATACGGCCGCCCCGGCAGTTGACCCGTGTCTCTTCAACTTCTTCTCCATTATAGATCTCGTGGTAGGTGTGGACCAGGCATACTTCCGGGTGCCCGGGATCGGTCTTGTGAATCCGCGCCGGGTCGGTGATCATCAGCCGCACCCTTTCCCAAACCTCTTCCGGTGAAGCTGACATAGGAATGTCGTTGTGGTAGCTTTTACTCATCTTGCGCCCGTCAATACCGGGTACCATGGCCACTTTAGCCAGCAGGGCCTGGGGTTCGGGGAAAAGTAGAGTTTTGTAGAGGTGATTAAACCGGCGCGCCACTTCCCGGCAGAATTCCAGGTGGGGCAGCTGGTCCTCGCCCACCGGCACGGCGTCGGCCAGGTAGATAAGGATATCAGCGGCCATCAGGAGGGGATAGCCCAGGAAACCATAGGTCGACACGTCCTTACCCTCTTTGCCCAGCTGCTGGATCTGGTCCTTGTAGGTGGGGACGCGTTCCAGCCAGGACAGGGGGGTGAACATGGAAAAGAGCAGGTGGAGCTCCGCATGCTCCTTGACATGGGACTGGACGAAGATGGTGCTGCGCTCGGGGTCTAAGCCGGCGCCCAGCCAGTCAAGAAGCATGGCCCGGATATTCTCCTGGAGCTCTGCGGTATTGTCGTAACCTGTGGTCAGGGCGTGCCAGTCGGAAATAAAGTAAAAGCACTCGTTTTCTTCCTGCAGGCGCACCCAGTTTTCCAGCACGCTCAAATGACCAATATGCAGCCGCCCTGTGGGGCGCATGCCGCTCAAAATACGCATTCTATGAAACACTCCTCTACTTATACAAATGCCAGGCCGCTGGCCGTAATAATCAGGTTGAGTACCAGGGTCACCAGGGGACCCATGATGCGGCCGATAATGCCGGTGGCAATCAGGAGCAGTAAAAGCAAGGTGCCGTAGCTTTCTAACTGGTAAACTGCCGCCGCCCCTTCCGGGGGTAAAATGCCAGCCAGGACGCGGGAGCCGTCCAGGGGCGGCACCGGGATGAGGTTAAAGACGGCCAGCACCACGTTATAGCCCACCAGCAGGTTTAAAAAAGTAGCCAGCCAGTAGCCGCCGATAGCAAAGCGGAGAAATAGCTGCAGGACAACTGCCGCCAGGTAAGCCAGCACCAGGTTCATGGCCGGACCGGCCAGACCCACCAGCATCATCCCCTTGCGCCGGTCCATCTGGAAGTAATAGGGGTTGATCTGCACCGGTTTGGCCCAGCCAAAACCGGCCACAACAAGGAGCAGGGTTCCCAGGATGTCCAGGTGGGCCAGGGGGTTTAAGGTTAAGCGGCCCTGGTTCCTGGCCGTCGGGTCGCCCAGCAGGTAAGCCATCTTGCCATGGGCATATTCATGGAAGGTCAGGGCGATTAAAATAGCCGGGATGCCTAAGACCAGCTGAGGTAAACTTTGCAGGTGCATGGCTGTCTCCTTTCCCTCAGGGTAATACCCGGGCCGGGAGCCGGCTCCAGCCCGCCACGGCCAGGATAAAGATCAGGGCTTCCGGGGCCATACCGGGGCCGGCCGGCAGGCATTCCGGCAGGGACCCTCGCGCCAAGCAGGGAGCCAGTTCCGGTAACAAATCCCTGGCGGCATAAATCAGGTTACGCTTTTTGCGGCCGAAGTTTACGCTATCCAGGACCTCTGCCAGGGCTGTTGCCCTTAATTTTACCGTGGCGATTAAAAAATAAACCAGGCTGGCCTCCAGGGGTCGCTGGCCCCGCCACTTCCACTGGCAGAGTAGTTTTTCCGCCCGCCGGCCGGCGGCCACATCGGGCAATCCGGCCCCCGGTAGACCCTGCCAGCCCAGGTCAATTAAACTTTCCCAGGCTGCTACCGGCCGCCGCTCTTTAAGCAGAAGGATAAATTCCTGCCAGAGGCGTTTCGGTTCCAGCAGGTCCAGGTAACCTCCTGCCAGGGCCTGCCTTACTAAAGAGCAGGTCTCTTCTTCCCAGATAAATTTCAAGCGGGTGGCGAAACGCACCCCCCTTAAAAGGCGGGTCGGGTCATCACGAAAGCTGTTCCGGTGCAACACCCGCAAGGTTTGCCGGGCCAGGTCTTCCCGCCCGCCAAAGGGATCGAGGATTTCACCCAGGTCCCTGGCCATTAAGGGCAGGGCCATAGCATTGACGCTAAAATCCCGCCGCGCCAGGTCAGCTTCAAGGGTGGCGGGCTCCACTTCGGGCAGGGCCCCGGGCCGGGGATAATATTCCTGCCGGGTGGTGACTACGTCCACCCGTTCGCCGCCCCAGTAGACGGTAGCCGTCAGGAAGCGATCGTGAAAAGCCAGGCGCCCACCCAGCTGCCGGGCCAGTTCCCGGGCAAAGAGGAGGCCATCGCCCTCCACCGCCAGATCCAGGTCGACCTCGGGCCGGCCCAGGAGCAGATCCCGGACCGTCCCGCCTACCAGGTAAACCCGCTGGCCTTTAACGGGCGCTATTTTCCTGGCCTGGGCCAGGATGCGTAGCTGGTTGCGACGGAAGAGTTTCTGGTAAGGGATCATAGGTTGCCAGGTAATTTACCTGGTACAAACCAGCCGGGCCGGGACGACATCATTGCGCAGCAGGTCATTGTAATCTTCCCGTTTTAAAATCAGGTCGGCGTTTCCTTCCCGGACCAGGACGGCTGCCGGCCGGCCCAGGCGGTTATAATTGCTGGCCATGGTGTAGCCATAGGCGCCGGTACAGGAAATGACCAGGATATCGCCGGCCTCCACCCGGGGAAGGTCCGCCTCCCAGATGAGCATATCGCCGGATTCGCAGCATTTACCGGTAATGGCTACCGTCTCTGCCGCCGGCAGATTGGCTTTATTGGCCAGGATGGCTTCGTAATTAGCCCCGTAAAGGGCGGGGCGAATGTTATCGGCCATGCCGCCATCGACGGCCACATACTTGCGCACCCCGGGAATTTCTTTAACGGTACCCACGGTATAGGCAGTGCTGCCCGCCGGCCCGATAATGGCGCGGCCCGGCTCAACGATTACAAGGGGTTGAGGCAGGTTTAAGGCCCGGGCTTCCTCCCTGACCCGGGCAAGGATCGTTTCCGCATAGGCACTAACCGGCCGGGGATGATCCTCAGCAGTATAATATATGCCAAAACCGCCTCCCAGATCAAGCTCGGAGGTAAGCAATCCCGTCGCTTCTTTAATGGCGGCGGCCAGCTCCAGCATGACGGCAACCGCCTGGCTGTAGGGTTCCAGCTCAAAGATCTGGGAACCAATGTGGCAGTGTAAACCCTTGAACTCAATACCTGGCAAATCCTTGACCCGCCTGGCGGCCTCCAGGGCCTGGCCATTGGGCAGGGTAAAGCCGAACTTGGAATCAATCTGGCCGGTACGGATATAATCATGGGTATGGGCTTCAATCCCCGGTGTCACTCTTAAAATTATCCGGGCCACCTGGCCCCGTTCCGTGCTCAAGCGGCTTAAAAGCTCCAGTTCGGCAAAATTATCAACTACAAACCGCCCTATCCCGGCCTCCAGGGCCTGGCAAAGTTCAGCATAGCTTTTATTGTTGCCGTGGAAGTAAATGTTTTCTACCGGAAAACCGGCCGCCAGGGCCGTATAAAGTTCGCCTCCGGAAACAACATCCAGCCCCAGCCCCTCACTGGCGATAATCCGGCACATGGCGGTAGTCAAAAATGCCTTGCCGGCGTAGATAACCCTGGCCAGGCCTTCTTTCACGCCAAAGGCCCGGTAAAACTCCCGGCAGTTGTTACGGATACACTCTTCGTCAAAGATATAAAGGGGCGTGCCGAATTCCCGGGCGAGTTCGACAACATCGCAGCCCCCGATGGTAAGACGGCCTTGCGCATTTACCTGCATGGTACCCTGCAAGTGCATTAAAACCGGTTACTCCTTTCACCCAATATACTCTCATTTTAACCGAGGCTGCCTGCTATGTCTAGAAAAATTAAGGGAACCCCCGCCGGTTCCCTCGCAGGCACAACCAATCATGTAAAATACTGTATTTGTGCTAAATACTGGTTTTTATTGCCTATTGCCCTAACTGGCCCGGGGCAGGGCCAGCAACTGGCTGTATACCGCCAGGGTGTTGCGGGCCATGACGGCCGTGGTAAAGTTTTCTTCCGCCAGGCGGCGGCCGTTCTGGCCCATGACCGTGCCTGCCTCCGGATTCCGCAGCAGGAAGGTTGTATAGCGGGCCAGTTCCTGGTAGTTGCCCATGGAGACTAAAAAGCCGTTATAACCGGGACGGATTATTTCCGGCATACCGCCGGCCCGGCTGACGATAATGGGCCTGGCCGTGGCCATGGCTTCCAGCATTACCAGGCCGAAGGGCTCCTGGAAAGACGACGGGTAAAGGCAAACCTCGGCTGCTTTATACACCGCCGGGATTTCCTGCCAGGGGAAAAAGCGGATAAAGACATTCTTGTCCAGGTCCAGGCTGGCAATGAGATCCTGGAGCCAGGCTACTTCCGCCGGTTGTTTCTGACCCCAGTCGACGGTATTGGTAGTACCGGCCAGAATCAGTAAAACGTCGGGAATTTCCCGGCGGATAAGATCAAGGGCGCGGATACTGACGTCACAGCCCTTGGCCCGGCTCATGCGGGCAGGATGGAAAATAAGCCGCCGGTCCCGCCATGCCGGATAGGTGGCATAGATGGCCTGGATGTCCACCGGGGACGGCGGCCGGAAGGTGGTCGTGTCGGTGCCGTGGTAAACTACCGTCACTCGCCCCGGGGGATAGCCATTTACTATCAGTTCCTGGCGTATGTAATGGCTGACGGCTATAACCTGGTCCCAGCCTTGCGCCAGGGTATTCATCCTTGCCCACAGTTCGTCTTCCCAGACGTTATGGGCCGTGAGGACGAGGGGCCAGCCGTGGCGGTGGCAGATTTCCTGGAGGCTGGCAGCATGGACAAAGCTAAAGTAATGGAAGTTATGGGCGTGAACAATGTCGGGCCTGCATTCCAGTAAAAATTTTTCCAGCAGCTGCTTGATTTCTTGCGCCCTGGCTTCAATGGTTTCAGGGGTGAGAGAATTTAGATCAAGTAAAGGTGAACGTTTAATAGTTACTCCCCGCCAGCTTTCTCTCGCCGGCGTGCCGGGGGCTGTGGCCGTCAGGAGGCTTACCTGGTGCCCCTGTTGGACCAGGTAAGGGCACAAGAGGGCCAGGTGGGATTCCACGCCCCCGATGATCGGTGGAAAAGCCCAGTGTAACATGGCAATGCGCATATTACATCAGCCTCCCATTGTTAAGAAAAATTACCAGCTTTATTTTATATAATGTCCCTGCTGAAAGTCAATAAAGGGCAAAACCTTCAGGCTTCAATGATGACTTTAATAGCACCCTCTTTCTTCAAAACATGGGCAAAAATTCGCCCCTCCTTTTCTTCAAAAGCCAGATCAAGACGGCTACCGGCCACAGCCAGATTCTTGACTTCCACCCTCCTGGTGCCGGGTATTAATATGGGCCGGGATATATAAAGGGTACTATCCCGTAACTCAATGCCCAGCAGATGCTGGAGGAAGGCAAACAGGCTGCCTACCGCCCAGGCCTGGGGGTCACAGGCCACAGGGTAACGCACCGGCCCGCTCAGGCCCCGGCGGGTAAAGCCGCAAAACAATTCCGGCCAGCGACGGTAATTAAAATAAGAACTGGCGGCGAAAAGGCCGCCGGCCAGCCGTGATAACTCCTCCAGGCATTGATAGCGGCGCAGGCCGGCAGCTATAATCGCATTATCATGGGGCCAGACGGAACCGTTATGGTAGCTCATGGGGTTATAGGCCTTTTCCTTTTTGCTCATGGTGCGAATACCCCAGCCGGAATAAAAGTCCCCGGCCAGCAGGCGCCG
This sequence comes from Moorella glycerini, assembly GCF_009735625.1. NCBI lineage: Bacteria > Bacillati > Bacillota > Clostridia > Neomoorellales > Neomoorellaceae > Neomoorella > Neomoorella glycerini. The sequence continues at coordinate 3,147,593 of NZ_CP046244.1, forward strand.
GGCCACCCTCCGGGCCCGCTCTGGTTCCAGGATACCGGTAAAGAGGGCGTGGCCGCCGTTGGAGACCAGGGTGGTAAAGGGCCTTTTTTTACCATCCAGGGCAAAAATCAAGTAGCCCTCTTCTTCCAGCCAGAAATCCCGGTTGAAGCGCATTTTTAACCTACTGGCCCGCGACTTCAGTTCAGTCGCCGTCATTTTGTCCCCCAGGACCGTTAATAAATGGGCGGCTTCCAGGAGGGCCAGGTAGTAGTAAGCCTGGACTTCTACCAGGGCCACAGGGCCTTCAGGGATGCGCCCTTCCCGGTCGACTACGGCATCCCAGGAATCCTTCCACCCCTGGTTGGTCAGGCCCGCTGGCGATTCCCGCTGGTATTCCAGGTACCCGTCACCATCTAAATCACCGTAACGCAGGCACCAGTGCAGGCAGCGCCGTAAAGGGGTGGCCATTTCCTGTAACAGGTCCTGATCTAAAGTCCACCTGTAGGCGGCAGCAAGGAGGATAATAAACCACAGGGTGGCATCTATGGAACCATAATAGGGGCTGTGGGGTACTTCCCGGCAGCGGGTCATCTCGCCCCGCCGCAATTCATGGAGGATTTTTCCCGGCCTTTCTTCCCGCCATTTGTCCACCTGCTTCCCCTGGAAGCGGGCCAGGAAACGCAGGGTATGGCGGGCCAGGTCGGGGTTTAAGATAAGGGCCTGCCAGGAAGTAATGAGAGAATCCCGGCCAAAAGGAGCGGTATACCACGGTATCCCGGCCGCAATAATTTTCCCCTCCCCGGGATAATCAATTTCCAGGGCCTTCAGATCGGTAATGGCCGTGCGGAACATATCATTAATAAAATTGTTATCCGTCCAGATCTGGGTGGATTCCTTTTGCCACTGGTGGTAGGAGCCGGCCAGTTCTATGGTGGCCGCTGAAAAAAGGTCGCTGATATGCGTGGCCGGGGACAGGTTTTGCCCGTCGGGTTCAATCTTTAAGTGCAGGTAAATCTTTTTCTGGGGTGGCAGGGTAAGGTCATAGGAAACTTCGGCCCGCCCTGGCCGGGCTACAATACCGGCCGGTGCCGGTGCAAAGGTAATATGGGTGGTCCGGATCACGTTGTCCAGACCCTGGTAAGCGAGGATTAACCCCTGGGGGTGAACCTCTGTTGGCAACAACTCTCCCCGGCGCTTGCGCTGGCTGCCGCGAACCTCAAAAACATCCCGGAAATCAGCACCGATGGTAAAATGAAGGTTTAAATTTACGGGGAAAGGATTAAAATTGATCAAGCGCAAGCGTTGATAGAGGGCCCCTTTAATCAGCCGCAAAAGGCGGAGGTGGATGGTCTGGGCGGGTACTACTTTGCCATCAGGTAAGGCAAAAACAGGATTGGTTAATTCAATCTGGGCAAAATGGCTGTCGCGCACAGAGGAGGAAAGAAAAACAGGTCGCCGCCCGCCGGTACGGAGTTCCAGGCAGTTTAAGTAACGGGTATCATTATAATACAGGCCCAGGCTGCCGTTATCCTGGTCAATAATTGAACCATCCGGCAGGGAGATAGCGAAAATACTCCCCTCTTTAAGTACCTCTGTTTGGGGTTCAAAAACGCAGGGATTATTACGCAAATCCAGCTGTGTTTCCAGCATATCCCGCCCTCCAGCTTTTTTTCGTAAGAATTCGGCAGGTGCCCTGGCATATCCTTCCTAAAATAAAAGGACTTAATATTTGCATTTCGTTACCAGTATGATATAATAATTTTGTATAACCTGGAACGCTGAATTGCGGTGCGCAGCCGTAAGCGGGGGACCCACTTTTGCCGGGGTGAATCTCGCCGGTTAATTCCGGCGAGTAGGGCTAACCTTCAGCCCGAATCCGTCAGCTAACTTCGTAAGCGTGGAAGGGGATATGTGACGGTACTTTCATACCCCGGTCCCCCGGGGTTTAATTTTATTTTAAAGGAGTGAAGTAAATCCCGGCAACAGGCACAGGCTAAAAGGAGGTATGCTAAGTGGCTAAAAAACAGGCTCCTAAAATTATTATGGTTTCCAACCGGGGTGCGTACAATTTGCAAGCCACTGACAGCGGTATCCAACCTGTACCGGCCATCAGCGGCCTGGTCTCGGCAGTAGAACCCTTCTTGAAGGAAAAGGGCGGCGTCTGGGTTTCCTGGGGCGGGCGTGAAGCGCCGCAGGAGAACAGCCCGGGGGTACGTTTAGCGGTGCCCCGGGAAGATCCGGCCTATACCTTCCTGGAGGTTCCCCTGACTGCCGGGGAAATAAAGCTTTATTACCACGGTTTTACCAACGGCGCCCTGTGGCCCCTGTGCCATTATTTTTTAGAAAAGTGTCGTTATAACTCCCAGGAATGGTCAACTTATGTTCGAGTTAACGCCAAATTTGCGGAAGCAGCGCTTATGGAAGCCAGGGAAGGCGATACCGTCTGGGTCAACGACTATCACCTGGCCCTGGTACCGGCCCAAATCCGCCACCGCAAGCCGCAATTAAAGCAGTTCTTTTTCTGGCACATCCCCTTTCCCCACCACGATCTCCTGGCCACCCTCCCCTGGGCGCCCCAAATCTTGCGCGGTCTCCTGGGGACAGATGTCCTGGGCTTTCATTTGCAGTCTTATGTCGATAATTTCCTGAATGCCGTCGCCACCCTGCTGGGTGCCCGGGTGGATTTTGAGCACAATGTTGTCTACTGGCAACAGCGGCGCATCCATGTCGGTGCCTGGCCCATGGGTGTCGATTACCAGGCCTTCCAGCGCCAGGCATTGAACCCTGGGACCCGGGCCCGGGCTGAAACCTTGCGCTGCCAGTTCGGCGTAGAACACCTGGCCCTGAGTGTAGAGAGGCTGGATTATACCAAGGGTATCCTGGAAAGGCTGCTGGCCTGGGAACGCCTGCTGGAAGAAGTACCCGAATGGCGCGGCCGGGCGGCCCTGGTCCAGATTGCCGTACCCAGCCGGACGGCCGTACCGGCCTACCGCCGGCTCAAGGAAGAAGTAGAAGCTGCCGTGGGCCGCATTAATGGCCGCTTCAGCGAAGGTAGTTATCGCCCCGTCCACTACTTCTGGCGGGGCCTGCCCCGGCAGGAGCTGGTAGCCTATTACCTGGCGGCCGATATCATGCTGGTTACACCTTTAAGGGATGGCCTGAACCTGGTGGCCAAAGAATACGTGGCTTCCCGCCGTGATAGCAGCGGGATCCTGGTCTTAAGCCGCTTCGCCGGTGCCGCCCAGGAACTTAAGGGTGCTGTCCTCGTCAACCCATACGATATTGATGGCATGGCCATGATTTTAAATACAGCCCTCAATATGGGCCGGGCCGAGCAGGAAAAAAGGATGCGCCTGTTGCAGGAAAAGGTGCGCCGCCATGATATCCGCTGGTGGTTGACCTGTTTCCACCAGGCCATGATGGCCCGGGAAGAGGAAACGGCAGATGTCTCCGGCTCAGCTGGCAGCTAAAGTCCGGGATTACCCGCAAGTGCTCCTCATGTGTGACTACGATGGCACCCTGGTCCCCCTGGCGCCCAGGCCAGAACTGGCCCGTCCCGGCCCCCGCCTCCTGACCTTGATCCGGCAACTGGTATCCAGGCCAGGCTTGCACCTGGCCATTATTAGTGGCCGGAGTTTAAGGGACCTGTTAGAGCTGCTGCCAGTGGGGGGGCTTTACTATGCCGGCCTGCACGGGGTGGAAGTAGCCACCCCGGAAGGGCGGATCATCAGCCTCCTGCCGCCCGGGCAAGAAGATATCCCCTGGGATGAAATTTTCAGGCTGGCCTGTCGGGTGGTAGCAGGTATTGCAGGCCTCTTTGTGGAAAATAAAGGTGAAGCTATTGCCCTGCATTACCGTCTGGCCGACCCACAGCTTGCTGCGGCAGCCCTGGAGCAGTTTCGCCAGGGGCTAAAACCCTTTTTAAAAGACAATCTCGAACTGCTTCCCGGTCACAAAGTGCTGGAAGTTCGCCGCCGGGGGATTAACAAAGGCCTGGCCGTAACATACTTCACCAGGCAATGGCCGCGGGCATTACCCGTCTATTTAGGCGATGACCGGACTGATGAAGATGCCTTTGCAGCCTTGCCCGCCGGCGGCCTGGCCATCCGTATCGGTAAACAGGTTGCCAGCCGGGCTCGTTATTTTTTACCATCCCCGGCAGCAGTTGTCCAGTTCCTGGAGCTTTTAACCTCTTTTTAACACCAGGCCGGGTCTATCCTGGCCCTGGTAACATAAAGATAGTTTAGCATGCTGAAAACGAGGTGGTATTTGTTGTTAACGGTCCAGAAAGCCATTATTCCTGCTGCCGGCTGGGGCACCCGCTTCCTGCCGGCCACTAAGGCCCAGCCCAAGGAAATGCTGCCTATTGTCGACAAGCCGGCCATTCAGTTTATCGTTGAAGAAGCTGTTAACGCCGGCGTAGAGGATATACTCATTATTACCGGGAAAAACAAACGGGCCATTGAAGATCACTTTGACCGTTTCCTGGAGCTGGAGAACCTCCTGCGGGAAAAAGACAAAGAAGACCTCCTGGCCCTGGTGGAAGGTGTGGCGGCGCTGGCCGATATCCACTACATACGGCAGAAGGAACAACTCGGCCTGGGCCACGCTGTTTACTGTGCCCGTAAATTTATCGGCCAGGAGCCCTTCGCCGTACTCCTGGGTGACGACATCATCGTCAACCATCCCTCCTGCCTGGAGCAGATGCTGGAAGTTTACAGTGAAGTTAAAGCCCCGGTGATTGCCGTCCAGGAAGTACCCCGGGATGAAGTCAACCGTTATGGTATCATCGAACCCTTAGAAATAAGCGACCGTCTCATCGAGGTTAAAGACCTGGTGGAAAAGCCGCGACCGGAAGACGCGCCCTCTAACCTGGCCGTCATCGGCCGCTACATTTTGGTGCCGGCGATCTTCCCCCTCCTGGCGGAAGTCCAGCCGGGAGCCGGCGGGGAGATCCAGCTAACTGATGCCCTGCGCCTGCTGGCCCGGGAGGAACGGGTATATGCCTACCGTTTCCAGGGTAAGCGCTACGATATTGGCGATAAATTGGGCTTCCTCCAGGCCACGGTGGAATTCGCCCTGGCCCGGCCGGACCTGGCCGGCCCCTTCCGGGAATACCTGGCCGGTATAATCTCTTCGGCCCCGGGCAATCTGGAGGTTGCTACCGGCGAAGGTTCTTGAACCTCCGGCTGGCCATACCATCCTGACCGGCGACCTGAGGCATGGTTCTATACTGCCACGGCGTTACTCCATTTACCGCAGCGGTCGCCCCAGCGGGCCAGGACTTGCCGCCCTTCCCGCAGTTCTACCACTTCACAGTGGTTGGCGCAGCCCTGGCATTCAAAACCGCCGCTACGAAATTCCCGCCCGGTAAGATCAAAACCGCGGAAGGCACTTACCGCGGGACGCATTTCCCTGGCCAGGAGGGCGGCTCCCAGGGCCCCCATAACCCCATAATGTTTCGGGACGATGACCTCCGTCCCCAGGGCGCGGTTAAAGGCCTGGCGCATGCCGGCATTGGCCGCCACCCCGCCCTGGAAGACAACGGGCGGGAGGATTTCCTTACCCTTGCCGACGTTGTTTAAATAGTTACGCACCAGGGCTTCGCATAAGCCGGCGATAATATCCTCCAGCGGATGGCCCTGTTGCTGTTTATGAATCATGTCAGATTCGGCAAAGACGGCGCAGCGGCCGGCAATGCGTACGGGACTACGGGATTCCAGGGCGCGGCGGCCGAACTCTTCGATAGGAATTCCTAAGCGGGCCGCCTGCTGGTCCAGGAAGGAGCCGGTGCCGGCGGCGCAGACGGTATTCATGGCAAAGTCCGTCACTATGCCCTGGCGGAGAATGATAATCTTGGAATCCTGACCGCCGATCTCCAGGACTGTCTGTACCCCTGGCACGGCAAAACTCGCCGCGAAGGCATGGGCGGTAATTTCGTTTTTGATCACATCGGCCCCCACCATGACGGCTGCCAGGGAACGGCCGCTGCCGGTAGTACCGGCAGCGGCGACGCTTATATCTTTACCCAGGGTAGCTACAACCTGGCGCAAGCCCTCCTGGATGGCCTGGATGGGCTGGCCACGGGTACGCAGGTAGACGGTGGTAAGTACCTGCCCCTGTTCATCCAGGGCTACAACGTTGGTGCTCACCGAGCCAACATCTATACCTAGGTAAATTTTTGGCATTTGTTTTCAGCTCCTTGGAACAGTTTTTGCTGGAGGTATGTCCCTCGCCGCTCCGCCGCTTTTCTCCCTTTCTGCCAGCGCAGCATATCCACGAAGGCTTCCAGGCGGGTTTGCAGGCCGGCTTCACCTGTTTGCTCGTCCAGGTAAATGGTCATAACGGGTATGCCCCTGGCTTCCTGGACGGCCGGCATAACGGAGTGGGCCACTATTTCCGGCATGCAGGTTAATGGTGCCAGCTGGATGACGCCGTCGCAGCCGTGCCGGGCAAAGGTGACTGTATCTCCTACCGACTCCCAGCCATGGCCGCCGACAAAGTGGTTTAAAAAGGGCGGGGCCGTTTTTTCCGGGTGGTGGCCGGGCAGGGGCAGGAGACCTTTAAACAGGTTATCGTTAATCCAGCGGCTGAGGAAAAGGCCCCGGACCACTTCTACCCCCAGGGCCCCCAGGCGCCTTTCAATATTCAGGTTAACCAGGGGCTCCAGGAGGGTATAGATTTCGCCGACAATGCCCACCCGCAGCAGCGGGCCTCCTCCGTGCCGGGGTATTTTCGCCATTTCGCTTTTTGCTTTTTTAACGATCTTTTTTATCTCCCCGCGGCTGCCGGCCGCGTCCAGCTCACCCAGAGCCTGCTGGAAGACGGCATCAGCCTGGCCAGGCTTTGCTTCCCGGGGTCGCAGGTGTTGTACTTCCTGTTCCAGGGAATCGACGGCGCAGGCCTTTTGCCAGGCAAGGATTACTCCCCTGACCCCTTCCTGCCATGGCCGCCGGTTCAAGTATTTAACTTTATCCCAGACTTCAGAAAAGTGAACATCCGGCGGTTCAAAGACCACCATTTTATATTCACAGCCGATGTCCCGGAGGATCTCCCGTTGCACCTGGGCGTAATAACCGATGCGGCAGGGCCCCACCCCGCCGGCCATGACGATGGTATCAGCCCCCAGTTCTTTTGCCTCCAGGAAATTACCCAGGTTGACCTTTAAGGGCAGGCAGGCCGATTCCGGCGCATGGCGCACGCCCAGTTCCAAAGTGCGGCGGGTGCACGGTGGTGGGACCACCACCTCCAGGCCAATGCCCTCCAGGGCCGTTTTCAGGATTAGCCAGAGGTGGCCCATATGGGGGAACGTTACTTTCATGCGGATCGCCTCCGGTAGAGCATATCCATGAAGGCCTCCAATCTGGTATCGAGCCCGGCCTCGCCGGTATGCTCGTCTAAAGTCAGAAGCAAAAAAGGCTTGCCCCGCCGGCGGGCATAGCGTTCAGCCAGGTCACCCACCAGGGAATCGGGACCACAGCCAAAGGCTGTCAGGTGAATCAGGCCGGCGACGTTTTCCTGTTCCATCAGGTGCAGGGCCGCCCCCATAATCTTACGGCCCAGGGTCCAGTAGAGGAGCTTGGGCAGCTGCCGGCAGGCTGTTTCTACCTGGAGGGGGGTTAAATTTTCCGTTAAAATCACCTTGCCGCCTAACCTTTGTACCTTTCCGGGGATATCCATGCCCAGGAATTGATCAAAAATAAGGTAACCATGGCCAATAACCCCCACCTGCAAAGCGTCCCGGCTCTCTTGGCCCGGGCTGGAAAAAGAACGGTAAACTCTTGAAGCCGGCTCTTCCTCGCTGCAGCCAGCTGTAGCCATACTTTCTCCCTGCTGCTTGGCCAGCCAGGCGTGGTAACGATCCTCTGCCGCCGCCCTGGCCAGATCTACCCGACTTCCCTTTATCCCCAGTGCCCCGGCCATTCCCTGCACGGCCGCCGCCAGGCCTTCCTCGGGTCGGCGGGCCAGGTTAACCGTAGTATCAATAATGAGCGGGCAGGGCTTTAAAGCCGCCCGCAGCATGTCCGGTAAGCCCATAAGTTTGGGGCAGATAAAGCTCTTTTTTTCTACACTGACCAGCCGGGGTACAAAAAGGGCATCTACTCGCGGGACCAGCCAGGCAGCGTGGCCGTAATAGACCTTTACCGGCAGGCAGGCTTCGGCTACCGCCAGGCTTACCCCCAGGTCCATGATTTCTTTGCAAGTCGGTGGCGAAACTACCACCTCGGCTCCCAGGGCCTGGAAAAAGGTTTCCCACCAGGGGCCGTAGTAATAATAAAAGAGGGCGCGCGGCACTCCCAAACGCCACTTATTATTTTTCATGGTTATCATCCTCGTCTTCCATAAATTGCGGCCAGATGCGCTTCTCCCGCTGCAAGGGCTTGCGGGCCGGTTCCGGGTAGGGCTGCCGGTCCAGGTCCAGGGGATGCAGGGCCCGGGGCCGCAATTTTTGTAAGGGTACCGGTGGCCGCACAAAAATGTCCTTTAGAGCGCTACCGTTAAAGGGTATCAGGGGCCAGAGATAGGGCAGGCCGAAGGATTTGGTGGTAAGCAGCAATAAAAAGGTGCCCAGGGTCACGGCCACAAAACCGGGCAGGCGGAACAGCCCCACGCCGATTAACAAAGCAATCCGTACCAGGGTATTGGCCATACCCAATTCATAGCTGGGGGTGGCAAAGATACCGACGGCGGCAATGGCCATATAAAGGATTACTTCCGGGTTAAAGAAACCTACCGCGACGGCAATTTCACCAATCAGTACAGCGGCAATTAATCCTAAAGCTGTGGCCAGGGCTGTAGGGGTATGAATGGCTGCCATACGCATCAGGTCAATACCCATCTCGGCAAAGATAAATTGCACTGCCAGGGGGATGGCCCCTAATTTTTTCGGCCCGATCCAGGAAAGGTCCGGGGGTAATAGATCCGGTTGCAGGGATACCAGGAGCCACAAGGGCGGCAAAAATACGGAAACAGCCACGCCTAAAAAACGTACCGTGCGTAAAAAAGTACCGATGAGGGGCGCCTGGCGAAATTCTTCGGCGTGCTGGAGATGGTGGAAAAGGGTTGCCGGGAGGATCATGACGCTGGGAGATGTATCCACCATCACCAGGACGTGCCCCTCCAGGAGATGGGCGGCGGCTACATCCGGCCGCTCGGTATAGCGCACCCGCGGGAAGGGATTCCAGAAACTCCCGGGGCCAATAAACTCCTCCAGGGATTTTTCCGCCATGGGGAGGCCATCCATCTTGATGGCTTTAATCTTTTCTTTAATTGTGTCTACCAGGCGCGGGTTGGCTATGTCTTTAATATAAACCACGGCCACATCTGTCTTGGACCGGCTGCCGACCTGGAGCATTTCCATCCTCAGCTTGGGGTCGCGCACCCGGCGGCGCAGTAGATTGGCATTAAACAGTATGGTTTCCACAAAATTATCCCTGGAGCCGCGTACCACCCGTTCCAGGTCGGATTCTTCGGGCATGCGGGCCGGATATTTGCGGACATCAATGGCGATTACTTTGTTAAAACCATCAACAATCAAGGCAATTTCGCCGCACACGATTTTATCCACTGCTTTGTGCAGGTCATCGACATCTTCGACCTGGATATAGCTTACGTACTTGTTGTACAATTGCAAGAACGCATTGGGAGTAAGGTCCTCCTCTTCCAGCCGGGAGAAAGAGGTAAGGATGTAGGTCATGATTTCATCTTTTACCAGTCCGTTGATATAAAACAGGGTGGCCCTACGTCCTGCCAGGGTAATATCGCGCCGGATCACGTCAAAACTTTGGCCCACCCCCAGCTCCTCCATAATCCAGTCAACGTTGACATCAAGTTTTTTATCAACCTTGACAATATCGCCTAAAATAGTCATTTTTTTTTAGTTTTCACCCCTTCTATCCCCGGGGATTAAAAAGAACAGCCATACAAAAGCCAAAAATAACTGCCGCCGCAATACCTGCAGCGCCGGCGGTGACGCCGCCGCTGAAGGCCCCCAGGAGCCCTTTAGCCTGGACGGCTTCGAGGGTACCCTGGGCCAGGTTATGACCAAAACCGCTGATGGGAATGGTGGCTCCCGCCCCGCCGATTTTCACCAGGGGCCCGTAGAGGCCCAGGGCGCTTAAAATCGCCCCCCCCGTGACAAACCCTACCAGGATATGGGCCGGTGTTACCTTATACGGCGTCAGATCCATAATGAGCTGCCCCACCAGGCAAATGAGGCCGCCGATAAGAAAGGCCATTACGATACTCACCGGGTTATACCTCCTTTCATTACCCCAGTTTCTCTATCACCACGCCGTGGCCGATGCCGGGTATGGATTCCCCCTGCTGGGTCGCCGTTGTGCTCAACAGGGCCCCGGTACCAACCCCCAGGATGCGCTTATAGCGGCCTTCATTTAGTTTACCCATTAAATGGCCGGCAAAAACCACCGCCGAGCAGGCACAGCCGCTACCGCCGGCATGGGTATCCTGGCGTTCATGATCATAAATCAGGATGCCGCAGTCGCTGTAATTCTTAGAGACATCGTACTTTTGCTCGCCCAGGAGTTTGGTGGCAATCTCATGCCCCACCCGGCCCAGGTCACCGGTAATAATCAGGTCATAGTCAATAGGACCCCGGCCGGTATCCTGGAAGTGGCGGACAATGGTATCGACGGCCGCCGGGGCCATGGCTGAACCCATATCGTTGGGGTCCTTAATCCCCACATCCAGCACCCGGCCGATGGTGGCATGGGTGATGCGGGGCCCATTGCCCGCCGGGGCCATTAAAACGGCCCCGGCCCCGGTAACCGTCCACTGAGCCGTCGGCGGTCGCTGCACGCCCTGTTCGGTAGGAAAGCGGTACTGGCGTTCCGCCGTATCATAGTGGCTGCTGCAGGCGGCCACTACATGGTGGGCAAAACCGCCGTCAATGAGTATGGCAGCCAGGGCCATGCCCTCATACATGGTGGAGCAGGCCCCGTACAGGCCCAGGAAGGGTATCCCCAGGGTCCGGGCGGCATAGTTGGCGGAAATGGTCTGGTTTAACAGGTCACCGGCCAGGAGGAAGTCGATATCCCGGGGTTTTAACTGGGCCTTGGCAATAACCATTTTGACCGCTTCTTCCAGCATTTTGCGTTCGGCCTTTTCCCAGGTTTCCTCACCGAAATAGCTGTCATCGATCACCATGTCAAAGGTGTTGCCCAGGGGTCCCTCCCCTTCCTTGGGGCCAACAACTGAGGCCGTGGCCACAATCACCGGCGGGTTGGCAAACTGGATGGTATGTTGCCCTACTCTTTTGGGTGCGCTCAAATGCCTTCACTCCTACTTCAGGAAATAAGCAATAAGGCCTATTAAGACGGAAACAATAAAGCCGTATACCAGTACCGGCCCGGCAACGGTAAACATCCTCGCCGCCACACCAAAGACAAAACCTTCCCGTTTAAACTCCATGGCCGGCGCCACAATGGAGTTGGCAAACCCGGTTATAGGGATAATAGAACCGGCACCGGCGACTTTACCAATCTCATCGTATATCCCTAAGCCGGTCAGGAAGGCTCCCAGGAAAACCATAACTATTACCGTTGCGGAAGCAGCATCCCTGGGGTTTAAACCGGCAGAAGCAAAAATAAGGGTGATGACCTGGGCCAGGGCCGAGATGATCCCGCCGATCCAGAAGGCATTGAGGGCGTTAACAATAACCCTGGGCCTGGGTTTAACGCTGTCAGCCAGGCGCTGGTAGGCCTGCTGGTCGTAGGTTTGTTTTTGCTGCCTTACCTGTTCCGCCAGGGTCAGGGGTTTCTTGGGCGGCCCCGGCTGTTTGGTACTATCAGCCATTACCTTCACCTCGGATTTTTATCGCTCGGCTATATTATCGACCACCGGGAGCCCTGTTTATACGTAAAAAGTCAACCGCTGGGTAATTATGCCAGCAGTTGACTTCACTTAAATACTTACATAAAATTTTTACTAAGATTGGCGAGGGAGTTGAGACATCTTTTGAAACATCAGCCATATTACGGGTTTATCGGCAATGGCGAAACAGCCGCCCTTATTGCTCCGGACTTTTCCATCGCCTGGCTGTGCGTGCCCCGTTTTGACAGTTTTCCCCTTTTCGCTGCCGCCCTGTGCCCAGAAAGTGGCGGCAGCCTGCGCCTGAACATTGAACCCAAAATAACGCCTGTAAGCCAGCGCTACCTACCGGAAAGCAATGTTCTAGAAACTATTGGTAAGGGGCATGGCCTGCAGGTTACTGTTCTGGACTTTATGCCATGGGGCTACCACCATTTAAGTCGCCTGATCATTCTAGAAAATACCGGTACAGTAACTTTAAAGCCTAGGGTAGATTGGGTGGCCCGGCCCATTGTTACCAGTGTCCATACTTTTAAAGTCCGGTTCCAGGGGTCTTTCCAATTTATCTCCGGTCCCGAAGGCGCAGCCTGCATCGGCATGGTCGGTTCACCGGGACCTACTTCCACCCTGACTTTAAAACCGGGTGAAAAGCATCACTTCTGGCTGGTTCTGGCTTACGGCTCCAGTTTAACCCTGGCCCGCCAGCACTGGACGGCGGGCTTCTACAGTTCCCTGGAAGAAAATCTCACCTGGTGGCGCCAGTGGCTGAGGAAAGCCCGGCGGCCCCATACTGCTAACCCGGAAGTTATAGAAGCATACTACCGCAGCTTGATGGTTTTAAAACTCCTAACATACGAGCGTACCGGCGCCATTATTGCGGCGCCGACCACCTCTTTTCCCGCCGTACCCGGCGGCAACGACAACTGGGACTACCGCTATTGCTGGCTGCGGGACGGGTATTTCACCGCCCTGGCCTTTGATGCCGCCGGCTATCATGAGGAAGCACGCAGTTTCTATGAATTCGCCCTTTCTTTACAACAGCCCGACGGGGGCTGGTATATGCCCCTGGTACCTGTGGAAGGAAGAGGTGGTACCGAATACATCGCCGGAGACCTAGCCGGCCCCAATGGGGAAAAACCCATTCGCTTCGGCAACGCTGCCATGCACCAGATTCAGCTGGATAATGCCGGTAACGTCCTGGACGGCCTGTGGAACCACTACCTGGCCACCCGGGACAGGGAATATATCCGCTCCCGCTGGGATGCCATCCGCCGGGCGGCCATCTGGCTGGAAAATTACTGGGACCAACCGGAAAACGGCATCTGGGAAATCCGCGAACGCAAGGATCACTGGCTATATGGTAAAATCCTTTGCTATGCTGGTTTAACAGCCGCCTCCCATTTATCTATCGAAATGGGGCGGTTGCAGTGGGCCTGCCGATGGCACCGGGCGGCAAGTCGCGTCCGCCGCCAGCTCCTGATCCACGGCTGGTCGGTAGAGCGCCAGGCCTACCTGCAACATTACGGGCCTGACGCTCCCCTGGATATATCCGTGCTGGCCCTGGAATTTTATGGTTTACTGGCAGCCAACCATCCCCGTTTACAGAAGACGGTAGCCGCCATGGAAAAGCCTGCGCCTGTTGCCAGGGGCGAGCCTTCAGGCCGGGGTGGGCTTAATATGTGGGGAGGGATCGCCCGTTTTGAACACGCGGCTATTCCCTTTTACCTACCCACCCTGTGGCTAGGGCGCTATTACCTCCACGCCGGCAACTACGAGCGGGCGCATGAACTATTACAGGTCTGCCTGGATAATGCCACTGACCTTTACCTGATGGCTGAACACTTCGACCCCCGGACCGGCGAGCAGTGGGGCAATTTTCCCCAGGGTTTCAGTCACCAGGAAATAGTCCGGTTCTTGCTTGACTACGCCTACCGGGAGGAATAACAAAGGGCTCCAGGTATATCCGGAGCCCAACAGCATCTTTTCCTTCTCACCTGGGCGGTCGCCTCCCTCTAATTCCCCAGGGCCTGCAAAGGGGCGGGGATGCGGCCGCCACGGCGGATCATAGCCGCCGGGTTAAAGTTATTGACCTCCATAACCGGTGCCCGGCCCAGGAGGCCACCGAATTCTACCATTTCCCCGGGCCTTTTCCCCGGGACAGGTATGACCCGCACCGCCGTGGTTTTATTGTTCATCATGCCAATGGCCGCTTCATCGGCTATGATGGCGGCAATGATATCCGCCGGGGTGTCGCCGGGAATAGCAAACATATCCAGCCCAACTGAGCATACGGCCGTCATGGCTTCAAGCTTCGCAAGGCTTAAAGCGCCGCTCTCCACCGCCCGGATCATGCCGTTATCTTCACTCACCGGGATGAAGGCGCCGCTTAAGCCCCCGACGTAGGAAGAAGCCATGGCCCCTCCCTTTTTGACGGCGTCATTGAGTAAAGCCAGGGCGGCCGTGGTGCCATGGGCGCCACAGCGTTCCAGGCCGATGGCTTCCAGAATTTCCGCCACGCTGTCCCCCAGGGCATTGGTAGGAGCCAGGGAAAGGTCGACAATGCCAAAGGGCACTCCCAGGCGGGCCGAAACCTCCCGTCCTACCAGTTCCCCCATGCGGGTCACTTTAAAGGCTGTATTTTTAATAATTGTCGCGAGTTTACCCAGGTCAGCCTCCGGGTGCTGGCGTACTGCCGCCAGTACAACCCCGGGACCGCTGATGCCGACATTTAATACGCACTCTGGCTCACCGGGGCCGTGGAAGGCCCCGGCCATGAAGGGATTGTCCTCCGGGGCATTGCAAAAGGTCACCAGCTTGGCGCAGCCAATCCCACCCCTGTCAGCCGTAAGCTGCGCCGTCTCTTTAATCAATTGGCCCAACTCGGCGATGGCGTCCATATTCATCCCCGCCCTGGTGGTGGCCACATTGATGGAGGCGCAAACGCGCTCAGTGGTGGCCAGGGCTTCCGGCAGAGAATTAAAGATGGCCCGGTCACCTTTAGTAAAGCCTTTATGTACCAGAGCACTGAAGCCGCCGATGAAATTCACGCCTACCGCTGCTGCCGCCCGGTCCAGGGTTCGGGCCAGGGGGGTGAGGTCACTTTCTCCTGAAGGTTCACCCACCTGGGCAATGGGTGTTACGGCTATGCGCTTATTAACAATAGGGATGCCATAAGCAGTTGCCACTTCCTCGCCAGCGGCAACCAGTTTCTCCGCCCGGCTAGTTATTTTATCGTAAACGCGGCGGCAGGTTTCCTTAAGACTTCCGGTGGCACAATCACGCAGGCTGATACCCAGGGTAATGGTCCGGATGTCCAGGTTTTCTACCTGGACCATGCGGATGGTTTCTAAAATTTCTTCTGGTGTAAAAGAAAATAAAGTCGGCATTGTTTTCCTCCATCTTTGAATGGGAGAAGACTTATCATTTAGCTGCGGGCTTACCCTCATTTACCCTCATGGGGGCTGCGGTTAGATGCGGTGCATAAATTTGAAGACTTCCACCTGCTGCATCGTCACCTGTACACCCAGTTCCTCGCCCCTGGCCTTGAGTTGTTTTTGCAGTTCAAAAAAATTAAGATTACTACCCTTCAGGTCCACAATCATGATCATGGTGAAAAATTCCTGCAGGATGGTCTGGCTGATATCGAGGATATTCACATTGGCTGCTGCCAGGACGGCAGTTATACCCGCTAAAATTCCCACCCTGTCCTGGCCTAAAACTGTGATTATGGCCCGGCCGTCGGCAACTGTCATGATTTTTCACCCCCGCAAAAATCCTCCAGTACTGCTTCCAGCTCAGCTGCATCGACCTGCAGCCAGCCCCAGGTGAAGAGGGCCAGGCCACGGAAAAATTCCGTCCGGGCAGCCCCCTGGATATCGCTGCATAAGGCCGGTACCCATTGCTCCAGGTGTTCCTTTAAAAAGCGCTGCTGCCCCTGCAGGAATTCAGTTGCATCTTCACCGGCCTGGACTTTTGCGGCCGCTGCCTGGCTGAGCCAGGCCATGAATTCCATTTCCAGGCCCAGGTGGTCGTCTGGCTCCCGGTTTTTCTTTTTACTCTCCAGACCAAAAGAACGATAAAATTCCCTTACCGCCAGGGTTTCCTCGCCGAAAAGGAGATGCTCTTTGGAGCGGTAAACCGACTCCCACGGCGGCGCCTCCAGGTGACCGGGACCGACGAAAAGGCGGTTATAATCCTCCTGGAGTTCCTGCCGGTAGGCCTCCAGGTCACCGGCCCGGGCCGTTAGCTTGGCCTGCATCTGCCGGCAACCTGCGGCCAGCTCTTCGTTCTGGCTGTTGTTGGCCAGTTCCTCCAGGAATTGTTCCCTGACCAGGGCTACCAGCAAATCCCCGACCGGCCCTTCCTGGTAGATCCTGGCCAGGAAGCTGTAAACCAGCTCCCGTCCCTGGAGCCACTCAACTAATAATTCCTGGTCCATAAAATCTCCTCCCCCTTTATAGTTATACCATCCGGATAACCGCAATCTAACAGTTCTCTCCAGCAGGCTTCTGCCCTGGCCCGGCCAGTTTCCGGTTCAGGTAACAGCGCAGGCATTCAGTGGCCCCGGCGCTGGCCTGAAAGGTTTCCCCGCAATTTGCGCAAAGGTGTTCGCCGGCTGTAGCCAGGTTGAAAGTTACCTTGCTGGCCACAGTTTCTATGGCCAGGTTCTCCCCCCAGGTCAGGCTGTGCTGGGGGCAGACTGCCAGGCACAGGCCGCAGTGGTTGCAGCGGGCCGGGGTAAATCTTAACTTCCCTTCAGCCAGGTCCAGGGCTCCAGCCGGGCAGAGGCGGCTGCAGATATTACAGAGGTAACAGGGACCGGCCAGTTCCAGGGAGGCCAGGGGTAAACGGGCTCTCGCCGGGTAACCGGTCTCAGGCCGTACTTGCTGTAAGGCCTCCCTGAGGATGGACATCCTCTCCCCGGGAAAAACTGCCTGTTTCGTACCCGGACCCGGGGCTGGTGTCGCCACTTTAACTCCCGGCACTTTGATCCCCCGCACCAGGGAGCGGAAAAACTCGCGCCGGCCCATGGCAGCCGTGGCTGCGTGGGATGCCTGGCTTACTGGGCGCTTTGGGGCTGTAGCCGGGTTAAGGTTAGCCCCCTGCACCAGGCGATCGTGTGGCAATTCCAGGGTCGCCAGGGTTCTTTGCGCCCAGCTGAAGGAGTTTTTAAAAAGCTCCTGCCCCTTCTCTCCCCAGGGACAGGCAGCGCAATCCTCGGGCCGGTAGCGAAACCCTGTTTGGCCCCTTGCGGCCAGGGCGACCATTATTTCCGGAGCCACTGCCCCCAGGCAGGGAACTACAAATAAGCCTTGCGGCAAGCGCTCATCCTCACCCCGGGCACAGGAAAAAATTACTTGCCCGGTGGCAGCAATAATCTCCTGACCCCGGGCGAGAATGAAGGCGTGGGTGTGCTCTGGATCCTCCAGGGCCCCGGTAGGGCAGGCTACGGCACAAAGGCCGCAGCGCCGGCACTCCTTCAACCCTGGCCGGCCGTTTTGCAGCTCAATCCCATCAACTGGGCAGACCTCCAGGCACCTCTGACAAGTCGCCCAGGGCGATAGGGTGCGGATACATTTTTCAGCACGTAAGCGTACCTGACCCAGCCCCGTCAAGGCGCTGGCAATAGTTTCGAGATCCAGTTCCCCCACCCCTCTTCCTGTATAAAAGCGGGCCTCATCCCGCCCGCTTTTCATTAATTCCTCAATTTATATTATCATACTTTCCTGCCTGATGGTCAAGGAGTGGGAAGGAACTGAAACCGGCACGTCAATAGCCGGACCATTTCACCAGAATCGTGAGATTAATTTAGTCTACTATATCTTCCCCAGACATCTCCGCCAGCATGCGTTCTTGAAAATAATTATCTTCGGCAGGATTATAGTGGTAACCCTGCAAATTTTTTCAGTAACTCCTGGCGTTCTTCATTGCTTAAAAAACTACTGATAGCTTTTAATTCCCCGGGCAGGATTTCCTTAAATATAAAGAGTAACTTTTCTGTTCTTTTATCCCTCAAAAAACCGCGCACTTCTTCCCATACTGACTCGCCAGCAAAGTTCATTTACATCAACCCCCGTAAGTTATAAATTCAAATAAAGCTTTAGCAGCTGCTTCCGGGCCTTTTATTTCATATCCGTGCAGGCCCAACTGGGTACGTAACTGCCCTATTTTGACACCCCTGGCAAGCATCTGGCTAAAATATTGTCTGGCCAGGGCATCATGCTGGTCCCGCTTCTGGGGGGCACCAAAGGGGTTGGCAAAATAAGTATGCACCAGACCTTCTTCATCAGTGGTACCCTTGGAAAGCCGGGCACCCTCGCTAAAGACCTCCAGGGCTGTATCGACGTCATTAAACAACTCTATATGGGGATGCTTGTTATCTACCGGTTCATAGTTATTAGCGTACAGGAATAGATCTATAGGATACCCCCTGGTAACTTCCTGGTAGTTAGTAATCGGGATTACCAGGCGGGCGTTTTTTTTATGAGGGTTCATGAAGATACTGCGGTCAATCTCCGCATAGGGAAAACCCGGGGCTAAATCATCCAGGCGGACAAAGGCGCCAATTTCTGTCCCGATGCCTACCACCTCTCCTTCAGGGGTTATCCTTAAGGATCCCATATCATCAAAAATAACTGTTAAGCGACGCATATAATCCGTGGCCAGGACGCGAAAGGCTTCCAGGGATTCTGATTTGCCAGCACCGCTATCACCGACCAGGACCACGTTGGCACTAGCCCCTGTCCGTAAAACAATTCGCGCCATAGCACCATGAACCGGTAAATAACCACGCTCAATGGCAATAAGGTTATGCAGGGTTAAAACCATCTTTTTAAAATAACCAAAGTAGTCAACATCATCAGTTCGCCCGATCAGTCCTAATACTATACCCGCCTGCCGGTCTTCATAGTATACTGTCTGGCGCTTACCCAACAGTTCCGGCTCAACTCCAAAAATCAGCATGGCTTCTGGTCGTCGACCTTGAATTTCAGCTGGCTCGGCTAATTCAAACAGGTTGGCGAGACTTAGACCCAGGGGTAAATACCGTTTATGAAAATAGATAAAGGTTAACAAATCCCCTACTTTAGCCGGATAGCAAAGCCAATCCCTGGCTTCCAATTGACTATGCTTGAGGGGATTATGGGACACCGGCATAAACATACCCTTGCGGTAATTGCGTTTGGGGTAATATACCAGCGGCGGTTCGATAACTACCAGCTGGATAAAAGGTATCGCCTGCAACTGTCGGTATTCTTCCCCGGGAATATCCCAGGCAATTTTATCAGCCAGTATTCCTGCTCCTGCTCCGCAGGGTAGTTGCCGGTATACCCGGGGGAGTTTTTCCATTAAATTGGCCCCGATTTTTCGGTAAATTTCCAGTACCAGGTTGGTAAAGCGCTCATTAAGTTCAATAAACTTATGATGATCACTGGCAGTTTCTCCTGCTTGGTGGCAACCATCATCAACAATCAGGAAACGGGCATATTTCCGCCAGTAATTGTAAAGCTTTTCCACAAAATCATATAGCATTGTCTTTCTAGCCAAAACAGGATTGAAAGCAGGATAACGTTTGCTAATTTCATCTGGCCGGTATTCAGTAAGAAGCAAAAGTAAATCGGCAAGGGCCTCCTTATGCCACAGGTTGCTGGCACCGGTACCGCTGCCTTGCTTACCAGCAGGTGTTCTCAGGAAAGGTTTTATAGCCTCCAGTTCCGGTGCCTGGTGTTGCTCTAAATCTTCAATGAAGCTTGCCAGAATCCGGTGGAAAATTGGACTTTTAAATATGTCCGATGCTGTTTCGCATATATTAGGTCCAAGGACAATAACATGATGCTGTTCCCACTCTGTCATCTCATTCACCTCCATAAGTTAAATAAAAAGGCCAACAATAATGTCTGTTTAAAGACACTATTGTTGGCCTGCTATTCGCCAGCTCTTCTGTACCAGACCAGCTGCCGACCAGCGGACCTTAAAGTTTGATGTTGGCTTCTCCCTCGATTAAAGGAGAATCCCCCATCGCTAACCCAGTGTTATTATATACTATAGTTATGGTAAAGGCAAGCTTAATCAACTAGGGCTTCAAGATTAGCCTCAAGGGTAAAAACCAGAATCCTTTCTCCTGTAACGGTGCTAATATCAGTATGCAAACTTATTACCTTCTGACCGGTGAATTCCTGGATCATTTTTTCTAATAACGGACGGGAATCCTCCAACAACTGAGTACGTATTTTCTTAATCAAAATTTTACCTTCATGGCTATGAGCCAGGTGTTGTTCGGCCGGAGTTAAAACTCCCTTGAGACGGATAAAGATCTGGTCTTCAATGATAAAGGTTTTAACTTCCTGGGGTCCCCGGCCCAGATATTCCTTTTCAAATTTCATTAATGCTTTACTGATATCATCTTCAAGCTGCCCTTTACGGGTCATTTATATCGCCTCATCCTGCTTTTTAATTTACCCAGAGTTAACGCTGGTAATAACGGGCCTTTAGTTTACCAGGTCACCTATAATGTCCAGAACTTCCTCCAGACATTCAACTATATAATCAGGCTGTACAGGCTGATTTTGAAGTTTGGCCCTTTTACGGTTCAACCATACGGCAGTAGCTCCAAAGCCCCTGGCGCCTACCACATCGGCAATGAAAGAATCCCCTACATGAATGATCTCTTCCGGATTACACTTTAAAAGCTCAGCCGCCTGCTGGAAAATCACAGGCGAGGGCTTGTAAGCTCTGGCGTCTTCTGAAGTCACAATGGCATCGAATTTTAGTCCGTGTCTCATTAAAGCTATAGATAACTCGTGATTGTCAGTGTTGGAAATCAAAGCCGTCCTGAATTGACGGCCCACAGCCTCAACTACTACAGGAGCAGCGGTATAAACCTGACAGTTTTCTATCATTCGCAACCATATTTCCAGGTCATTGGGAACTCGCCTCCCACGAAAGCCGAATTGCCTGAAGGTCATATCCAATGCTTGATCAAAAACCACCCAGAGCTTAGAGAAAGGCCCCTCCATGATTAGTTTATCAGCAAACTTATCCCACTCCTGGTGAAAAGCTACAGGATCGGCGGGAAAAGAGTTGGCTTGTAATATTAGTTCTGTGGCTTTTGCATGCAGACCCTCGATATTGAAAAGCGTTCCATAGGCGTCAAAAGTTACAGCTCGTATATGATACATGTGTGTTCCCTCCAGCGGCCAAAAAGTCCTCCTGCCGTTGAGGCTAAGGTTGTGACAAGGGCGTATTTCCAAAGTAGTCCGGGCAGCGGCGATGCAGGCCCCGCAGGCATCAACATTAACCGGCATCAAAGTCTACCTTTTTTTGCCAACTATCAGCTTGCCCAAAAGTTTACTTATTTCTACAGCCACCAGGGGGACAAGGCTCAGGCTCAGGACCACCGCCCAGTCGCTGGTAAGCAACACCGATGTCTCAAAGATACCTCGCAAAAAAGGAATGAATACTACAGCTACCTGGAGAGATATTGACGCCAGGAAAGCATACATCAAACTGCGGTTGGTTCCCACTCCTATGGACAGGAGGGATTGATCCATGCTCCGGACATTGAAGGAGTGCACCAGTTGCGACAGAGCCATGGTTACAAAAGCCATGGTATGGGCTTCCTCCAGGGTCCGTCCCCAGCTAAGGGCCAGCCAGTATGAAAACAGAGCCAGCAGCCCGATCATGGTACCCTGCCACACGATGTTAATACCCATGCCCCCGGCAAACACCCCTTCCTTGGGTTTACGGGGCGGACGGTACATAACGCCTTTTTCGGGTGGCTCCAGGCCCAGGGCCAGGGCAGGAGGACCGTCAGTAACCAGGTTTAACCATAGTATCTGGATGGGAGTCAGGGGACTACCCAATCCCAGTAAAATTGCAGAAAAGATAGCTACAATCTCACCGGTGTTGCAGGAAAGGAGATACTGGATAGACTTGCGAATATTGTCGTAGATGGTTCGCCCTTCTTCAACCGCATTGACGATGGTGGCAAAATTGTCATCTAATAATACCATATCTGAGGCTTCTTTGGCTACCTCGGTACCGGTAATCCCCATAGCAGCCCCGATATCGGCCCGTTTGAGGGCCGGGGCGTCATTGACACCATCGCCGGTCATGGCCACCACATGTTTGTGTTCCTTTAGGGCTGCTACAATGCGGAGCTTATCCTCAGGGGATACCCTGGCGTAGACGGTGACGCGGTTTACCACCTCTTTCAGTTGTTGGTCGTCCATCTGGTCCAGTTGTGCACCGGTCAGGACGCCGTCATCCTGCTGCCAGATACCCAGTTCTCTCGCGATGGCCATGGCTGTTTCCTGGTGGTCACCGGTGATCATTACCGTCCGAATGCCTGCCCGGCGGCTGACAGCCACCGCTTCCTTGACCTCGGGACGCGGTGGATCCTGCAGGGCATAAAAACCGACAAAGGTAAGGTCCTGCTCGGTGGTATCCGGTGAGAGGCCAGCCGGAATTTCAGGCCACCGGCGGACAGCCAGGGCCAGTACGCGTTGCCCCTGGGACGCCAATTGAGAGTTAATTTGCAAAAGCCTGGTACGCATTTCTCCAGTTAGAGGTTCAATTCCTTGCCCGGTCATTACTCCGGTAGAGCGGGCCAGTAATACATCGGGGGCTCCCTTGGTAAAGGATTGGATTGAGCCATCTATATGGTGAAAGGTGGTCATCATTTTGCGGGCGGAATCAAAAGGGATTTCGGCCAGCCGGGGGTAGGTCTTCTCCACCTTCTCCCTTATCAAACCCGCTTTGGCTGCTACCACTACCAGGGCTCCCTCTGTGGGATCGCCGATTACGCGGTAACCTTTCTCTGTTGCCTCTAACCGGGCGTCACTGTTTAACAACCCGCCCAGGAGCATTAATTCCAGGTTCCGATCAGTTAAAGGAGCTATTTCATTTCCCTGCTGGTTCAGGAACCGGCCGTCAGGCTGGTAACCAGTACCAGTTACCTGCAGGAAGTTGCCGGCAGTATAAATCTGGGTAACAGTCATTTCATTTTTGGTAAGAGTACCTGTCTTGTCAGAACAAATAACAGTTGCAGTGCCCAGGGTCTCTACCGCCGGCAGTTTTCTAATAACAGCCTGCCGCTGGCTCATCCTGGTAACGCCCAGGGCGAGCACAATGGTTACTACGGCGGGCAGGCCTTCCGGAACTGCTGCTACTGCCAGGCTGATGGCTGTCATAAACATTTCCAGAACATCTTCGCCCCGCCACAACCCGGTGGCAAACACCAGGGTCACGATGACTCCTGCAGCCATTCCCAAAGTTTTACCAAGTTCATTCAACCGCCGCTGCAGCGGTGTAGGCTCCAGTGGCGTTTCCTGAAGCAGTTGCGCGATCCGACCCAGTTGGGTGTTCATCCCTGTTTCCACCACCAAGGCCTTGCCGCGTCCGCTGGTAATAATAGTACCCATAAAGAGCATGTTTTTCCGATCGCCCACCGGGACTTCACCGGCCGCTATCATGGCAGGGTCCTTTTCTACCGGTACCGACTCGCCCGTTAAGGCGGCTTCGTTTGCCCGTAGGGAAGCCGCCTCGATCAGCCTGGCATCAGCCGGTACAGAATCTCCTGCATCTAATAATACTATATCACCAGGGACCAGTTCGCCTGCGTCAACCTGCGTTACCATTCCGTTCCGGATCACTTTGGCTGCAGGTTTGGTCATCTCCTTTAAAGCTTTAAGGGCCTGCTCAGCCTTATTCTCTTGATACACGCCCAGAACGGCATTCAACACGACGATGACAAGGATAACAATAGAATCTTCCCATTCGCCCAGGATACCCGAGATGATCGACGCTCCAATCAGGATTAAGACCAGAATTTCCTTTAGCTGGCCTATAAACATGGAAAAAAGGCTGCGGGGAGGCGGCTCTTTTAAAACATTGGGGCCGTAGATCTTTAATCGTTCGTTGGCCTCCTCTTGATTCAGCCCCTGATGCAGGTCTGAATTAAGTTCCTGGCAGACCTGATGGATCTCCATGGCATACCATTTCTTCTCTGGCAACTCATAATCCTCCTCCCAGTTTGTGTAGAGCTTTAACACTTAAATAACCCCTGAATCCGTGACAACCCAATAACAAAATATCTGGATATGGCTCAAAACCTCGCGAAAAATAAGGTATAATAGGCTGGATGGCAAACGAATCCATGTTCACCTGCGAGGTGCGGCCATGAAATTCATCATTGAACAGTCTGATGAACACCTTACCCCCGTTGCCGGACTGGCTCTGGTGGGGGAAATCATTGATCATACTGCTCTGAAACTCAGGCTAAATAAGACCCGGATACCTGGTGTTTCTTCTCCGGATATTTCTCACGGGGATGTTATCACCTCTTACGTGGGCCTGCTTTGCCAGGGTCGCAGTGATTTTGACCATATTGAGCTTTTTCGGGATGACCCCTTCTTCGCTGCGGCGCTGGGTATTCAGGATGTGCCTTCAAGCCCTACCCTGCGCCAGCGCCTGGATATGATAGCTCATAGTGTACCCTACCAGGAGATTATCCTCGAGGAAACGGCCAGGTTCCTTAAGAAACTTAAGGCACCGGTAACTCCTGTTACCCTGGGTTCCAGGGAACTAAAGCGCCAATATGTCCCTTTGGATATTGATGTTACTCCCTTTGATAATTCAAATTCCAAGAAAGAGGGTGTTTCCAGGACCTATAAGGGCTACGACGGTTATGCGCCTATCTTCGCCTACCTCGGTAGGGAAGGCTACTGCGTCCATACCGAACTGCGGGCCGGGAAACAGCATTGCCAAAAAGGGACGCCGGAGTTCCTGCGACAAGCTCTAACCTTTGCTCGCGCTATCACTTCGCTGCCACTTTTAGTACGGATGGATGGCGGTAATGACAGCCAGGATAATCTCCAGGTCTGTTTGGACCCGGAAATCAAAGCCGATTTTATCATTAAGCGTAACCTGCGCAAGGAAACGCCGGAGGCCTGGCTGGCCATTGCCAAGGAAAATGGTACCGCCACCCTAGAACGGGAGGGAAAAACCGTCTATCGGGGGCACCAGATGGTGAAAATCGAGGGTGCTGACACCCCTGTCCGTCTGGTGTATAAGGTCACCGAGCGGACGATATTACGAAACGGCCAGCTTCTCCTGGTCCCGGAAATTGAGGTCGAAACCTACTGGACCACTTTACCCGACCCGGTGGAGGATATCATTACCCTCTACCACGACCACGGCACCAGTGAGCAATTCCACAGTGAAATCAAAAACGATTTAGACCTGGAACGGCTGCCCAGCGGCAAGTTTGCCACCAATGACCTGGTGCTACACCTGGGTGTTTTCGCCTACAACATTCTAAGGCTTCTGGGGCAGTTTAGCCTCCCGCTAAAGGAGGTACCGCTGCGCAATAAGAAAGCTCAACGCCGGCGGCTGCGTACCGTTATACAAAACCTGATTACCATAGCGTCCCGGCTGGTTCACCACGCCCGGCAGGTCAAATTACGATTTGGGCAGCACAGCCCGTGGTATCCAGCTTTCCGGTACCTATATAAAGCGTTGGCTTAATACAGAACTTCTAGCTCCAGTTAGCTGTATAAGCAGGCTCCAAGCCTCTTAGGACGAGAGGTCTACTTTGTTATTCCCTTATCCAGGGGACCCAAGGTAAGAGTAAATAGCCTTCGTCCACATAATCAACTTTAGACCCAATTCAATGTATCAGCAGATGTTAAATATAACTGTTAATACCATTTACTGTTAGTGCGAGTTCTACCCAGTTGTTATTATCACGGATTCAGGTAACCCTTAGCAAGTTAAAAAATGTAAATAAAAAACCTTTGTTCAGTGCAAAAAAGCACCAAACAAAGGTCTTGCTCCCAAGTTAAGCCCCTGGGACCAGGGCGGCTCTTATCGATGCGTACTGTCGCCCTGGTCAACAGGCCATAAGGCCTACGAGCTACTCCCCTTTGATTTAATTAAATTATATGCGAGAAACCCCTTGGCGTCAACCATTAGCTGAAATGCCAGTCACCAGAGCGGCACCGAGGGTCACCATAGGGCGATGCCCTTAGCCTCCTTAGGAAATACCGCACCCTTCTCCTTGTTGCAGGAGTACCGGGCTTAAACCTGGATACAGGTGGCATCAAGCTTATCTTCTGGTAACCCTTCCTCCCCTATCCATCATAATATAAATTAGCGATTTTTAGGGGAGGAGGTTTATTATGACTGCCGACCAGCAAGGAAAGCGCGGTATTACCGTCCGTTCCGGAGACGAGCAGGTAGAAAAACAATCCTTTTCTTACCAGCTGGCCCGGGCCTATATACCCTGGCAGCGTTTTACTAACAGGTGGGACCCTATAGAAGGCCTGGCCCGGGGGACGATTTTCCCAGAACTCTACCGTCCCTACCAGCCCCATCGGACACCTTAAAACAATATGGTGGAGGGTAAAACATGGATGGACAGCGATTAAGCCTGCTTAAAAAGATCATGGCCCTGGAATTTACCTGTGTCGACTTTAATCTTTACCTGGATACCCATCCCGAAGACTACCGGGCGTTAGCGGAATATAATGCCGCCAGCGAAGCCCTGCTGGCGGCAAAAAAGGAATACGAAAACCTTTACGGTCCTTTAACAAATTACGGTAGTACGCCCAGTCCCCAGGCCTGGCGCTGGATCGACGAACCCTGGCCCTGGGAAACAACTTTTTAGGCGGAGGGATTCTAAATGTGGATTTATGAAAAAAAACTGGAGTACCCTGTGCGCGTCGGCGGACCCAACCCCCGCCTGGCCAAGGTAATCATCACCCAGTATGGCGGCCCCGATGGTGAGTTGGCCGCTTCGCTGCGCTACCTCACCCAGCGCTATACCATGCCCCTTCCCCAGGCCAAGGCAGTTTTGACGGATATCGGCACAGAAGAGCTGGCCCACATGGAGATTGTGGCTACCCTGGTCTATAACCTAATAAAAGACGCTCCCCTGGAAGAAATCAAACGCGCCGGCCTGGACGGCTACTATGCCGACCACGACCGCGCCCTCTACTTTGTCAACGCCGCCGGCGCCCCCTGGACGGCCACCTATATCCAGTCCAAGGGTGACCCGGTCACCGATCTCCATGAGAATATGGCCGCCGAGCAAAAGGCCCGTTCCACTTACGAATACCTGATCCAGCTCTCCGATGACCCAGATGTTAGTGATACTCTAAAGTTCTTGCGAGAAAGGGAAGTCGTCCATTTCCAGCGCTTCGGCGAGACGTTAAATCTGATACATGAATACCTGGACAGAAAGAAATATTATTAAAGCCTTAAGCCCCGCTACGGGGCTTTTTTAAAGCCCTCTCTTTTTATAGCTTCCCGTAGCGCCATCCGGATGTAGGTGGTGTAACCTAGTCCCTTCTTCCTTGCGGCTTTTTTAATGGCAGCCACGTCTTCTTTCGGCAAGCGTACTGATACGTGGACGAGCTCAGGCTTTTTGAATTCAACATCGGCATCCTCCCAATCTTGCTCCTGGGTATCAGTGCGATCAAAGAAATCAGCCAGCTTATCTATATCATCAATGCCAGGCAAGTTAGTGTCTCTTCGCAAGATAGTACCTCCTTTCGGCTGGTGTCATATCCCGCGCTGTCACGAGGTAAGCGCGGCCATGACCTTTGTAGATTTTTAGGAACGTTGGATGCCATAGGGTCGGGGGCCCGTTACCCTAAAGACCTTGCTGCCGCACGAAAAACTTATTCCCGTAACGTTGCTCAAGATTATCTTGTTAAAACAAAGGAGATACTGGAATGGATGAAGAAAGACCAGATATTCAAGCAATTATAGAGCAGTTTGCTGATGCTCTAAAAAATCAAGGTATCCAGATCGACAAGATCATTCTGTTTGGCTCCCAGGCCAGAGGCGATGCTAGAGAAGATAGCGATATAGATTTACTAGTAGTATCATCCGATTTTGCTCAAATGCCCCTGTATCGCCGCTATGAAGTGCTGGGCAAAGCCCTGGCCAGGGTAATGCAGCCGATTGAACCTCTAGCCTGCACTCCTGAAGAAGTGCAGGTGGAAAAATTGAGCAAGGCCAGCTTCCTTTACGACGTCCTGGCCCGGCAAAAAACCGTGGAATACCGGCTTTAAATTGACGGACATCGGCACGGAAGAGCTGGGCCATAAGGAGATTGTCGCCGCCCGTGCCAGGGGCGACTTTCTCTCTTGACGCAGGGCTAGATCGGCCGCCGCCCATCTCCATCTCCGTGGATGGCTGTCATGCCAATCCCGATGTTAAATTACATTTAACCAGCCTACCCCCCTTATCCCCCCCCTTTCTCTCCGCTTCCACTCCGCTTTTGTGCCTATTTTCACAATTAAATATAATTTAACCCTCCCTCTTCAACGCCTTTGCAATACCGGAACAGCAACTTCCGCCTGGGGACCTAACATCCCCAGTATGCCACGGGCAAAAAGTAGCATCTAAGCCTTTCCTGGCCATAATAATAGCTTCTAGGGCGATATATCTTCCGTATTCACATTTTGTGACACTTTTTTTGCTATTTCCGTAGCCATTGCCCAAGCAGGACGCGAAGAAGCAGAAAACCTGGGAAACATTGACAATAAACCCGAAGCGATTGCCAAATTGGTACGGCGTTTAAGGGGACCGATAGAAAATCTACCGGCAACTAAAAGCCATGGAGCCAATTTCCCATCATTAATACCGCAACGGTCAGGAGAACGAGTAAAGACCGACCGACGGGATGCTAGGAAACTAGCCCGCTTACTACGCAGCGGTGAATTAACGCCAGTATGGGTAGCAGATGAAAAAGAAGAAGCCTTGCGCCACCTGACCCGCGCCTATGAAGACGCTCAGGAAGATATTCTACGCAAGAAGAACCAGAACGGCAAACTGCTATTATGTTTAGATAGTGTCACGCCATTGTATGATTTTTTTCGAAATGAGCTCCACAATTTGGTTCAAGACCTTGCCTTTGTTATGCTCTTTTCAACATCTATAAAAGTTAATACTCTATTTGAATACGTTTCTTTGGTAAAAAACCACCTGGACAAAAATAACTCTATCCCAAGCTCCCTTATAAGAAACCATACCTGGACATTTTTCGGCATTTATGCAATTAATACATAGATTCCCCTTTACTCTAGCCTCTTTTGGTTTAACACTATCCTTTTTTGATAGTTTCTTGGGTTTATATTGAAACTGATGTTCGCCACGCTCAATTTGATTTTTCATGTTGCTCGAATTTTTATTTTCCCATTTTCTTTTAACTGCATCATCTTTTCTTAGAATCTGCAAGGCTAATTCTTTTCGCCCTACCAACGCAAGTGAAGCAGCAGCATATTGGCGTATTTCATCATTTTTAGGCTGGAGACGATATGCCCTCAATAAGTAACCACACGCCGACTCAAAACTATCAGATTTTATACTTACTAATCCCAAAAGCACTAATGCCTGTAACAATAATGCAAGATTATCGTCAGTAGTGGCAACTATTGATCTCAAAATTTTGGTAGCTTCTAACCAATTATAGCTTTTTATCATGCAAACTGACATTTGTAACAAAACATAAGGATTTCCAATAATATAGTTTCTTAGCCAAACAGCATTTTTGTTAGCTTGTTCCCAGTTTCCATTTTGAGCCATAGTAAGCATTTGATGGTAAATATGTTTAATATTAAAGGTTGTATATTTATCATTTCTTATTATCTTATAAGGCCTAAATCTTATTGTAACAAATTTGGAACTAGATAAATTTTGAGCTGTTGTTTTAAGGAGTTCTATTGCATGTTCAATAGTAGTCATATTAATCAACTCCTTTACACTCCTATCTCACTAAGGATTCCCAAGCAAAAGCCGCTGGATTATTACTCATATCGTCACTCTCACTTTTTCTTGAATATTAGAAGTAAGGCATTGAGTAATTCTACTGCTAAATGTGATATATAACATCATTGATATTAAATTTATCAATTTTATCTTCAAGCCCTCTAAATCCCGCTTCTTTTACCAGCTCTTTGGTGAGTTCTTTAGAGAGAGTTTCTGGTGTTAAATCTACTAGCGTTATACATTTACTTTTATTTATGATTATAGCCTCGCCACGATATTCATGTTCCTGGTAGTTATAAAATTCACCAAAAGGTTTTGATGTTAATATAAAAGAACTTGGTGAATTTGACACACAGAAAAATAAATTAGCCTTTTCCAGCAAAAAATTCATTTTGTAATACGAAAGGATCTCTTCTTGGCAAAATAGATCTAGCATCGCATAGGTTATTCCTAAAATTGTTCCTGCCTGGGTTTGAGTTTGTTCTTTTTTTGAATATCCAACAGTGGCAACGATAAAACCTTTTGAAGAAAAAATCAGCCTAAACCACTTTCGTTCTTTATTCCATTCCCCTGACGTATAAGGGGTTATACGAATAGTTGTTGAAGTAGTTTTCACATTAATATCCGGTAAATCCACACCAGGAGGCCAGAACCGCTTAAATAATGGGTGAAATGCCGTTCTCCAAACAAAATAGCCACCCGGTAGTAACCTATGAGTACGAACACAATCAATTATCCTTTGATATTCACTATCATTCCATGTGACAAATTCCCCATATCGCCGTTTTTTAAATACTAAAGCAATGTTACAATACCAAAAAGGATCTGCATTACAACTGGTCCACATTAGTGCTTCTTTAATCCTAGGTTCAATGGTACTATCTATACGTTGTTCAGCTATTTTTAACATTTCTTCCCAGGAAGGTAGGACTAACTCTGTTCCTTTGCGAATAAAATGGACCAATAAGTTTATTTTTTTCATTGAATAATAATGGTCTTTCGATCTTGTCGGGATCTATGCGAATTAAAAGGACGCTTTTTTCACTCTCCAACCCTGAGATATGGAGTATCTCAGGAATCCATTTAGGCGTAGTTAAATTGAAACATCTAGCTTCTATACTTTGTTTTAAGCTATTGGCTTCTTTTAACGGTATCCCTTCAATGCCACCCGCATAGTCTCTCCGGCCGCCAGTATCTTTTTCTTCTACAACACCAATGAAAATCAAACCTCCATCGGTGTTTGCCATCGCCACTATTCTTTGGACAAGTTTTTCTACATCAAATTTATCATGCCATCTTTTATACTCTACCCGGTCATTTTCTGATGAACCCAAACAAAACTGTTTCACGTCTTCAATAGTAATTTCTTGTTCTGGATAATAAAGCAGTTTAACAAAAAGCCGCTCATTCATTTTAATCACCTAACTCGGATTGACATTACTCATCTTCTTCAAATCCATAGTCCTTAAATTTCAACGTACGGCAGTTTTCCGTAACTGTCCTAATTACATTCTCCGGTAACCCTTCCGGCATTTCAGCTTGTATCTCCAGGGTTACTGTTACCCTGGCCCCCATAATAGTGGTAAGGTGCTGCACTACTTCTTCGGCAATCCTACCTGCATCACGGCCTATACGAGTACTGTCAAGCTGGACTGTAGCATAAAACCTGGCCTGTTTCTTTTTTTCCGGCTCATTTGGGGGCGGTGTTACAGGGACCTCCTTTCCTCCCGGCCACATAACCGGTCCCAAAGTGGAGGCTCCGTATGTTGGCCTGGATCCATCTCTTATACTTTCTTCCTGCGGTACTTTTATAGTAGAACTGGCTAACTGCCTGGCCGCTACTTCCGGTTTCACCAGGAAATCGTTTAATTCGGGGTTGATTTTTCCATCCCCCAGGCTAAGGCCCAGGTATTTGCCTTCATCGGTTACACCTTTAGCATAGGCAAAATATTCCTGGGACCCCAACCCTTCCTTTATCGCCGCCAAAAGAACGCTTTCATCGCGGAGCCTGGGCAAATAGCAATAACTGCACAGGCAGTCCCAGAGTTTTTTAATGGCAATATAGTCTAGTTCCCGCCACAGCCAGCGGTCCAGTTCCATGCGCAGCAGAGCCGGTGACCACTTGAGGATAAGCTGTTCGGTAGTACGCATCCGTTTAGCAGCCTTCACAATATGACTTTCCGTACCACCGCTAATCCTTGTTGCCTCCCACTCGATGGGATTGGTTCCATCTTGCGTTGGCACCAGCAACCAGCAGTAGGCCTCTTTCACCCGCAGGTCGACAGTTTCGTCGCTTCGTTTTAAACTCTCGCTGGCCTGGCGGCGCTGGTAAGCATCCAGGTTCAGAGCTTCAGTATCATCAACCACAGACTTCCAGGCCAGATACCGGCGCGTTTCCTGTTCCAGGCTTTGAAGATAGTCCCTGTCGGGAGCAACGAAGGCCAGCATATTACGGTAAAGCCGCGGGGAGCTGCCACGGTTGTACAAAATCTCTTCAGCAGTCGCTATGGCTTTGCTGTCCACTTGCCCTGCTTTATGACTATAAGCTGGTCCCAGCACCACCAGGCGGGCACCCTGATCGTCGGGTACATCTAGGGACGAACTGACGCAGCTATGTACTCCCTGAAAATCAGCTCGTTCTTTAAATCCTTTTAAACGGCGCTCAATTTCCAGTTCCAGTTCATCGTGTGATATTTGCTGGGCACGATCTTCTACAGTTCGCCTTAAGTTTGGCGGCAAGTCATACCAGTAGCGTTGATTGCTGGTGTATAAATGAATAAGTTTGTCTTCCATCCGGCCCAGGGCGTCATTAAAGACGGCAATCTGCTCACCTGGCTGGACTACACCCAGACGAATACGGATATCTTCAATACCCCGCACCCTTTGCTCTCTTACAGAAGGAGCGCTTCCCAGGAATATGGTGCGGGCAACCCTGCGGGCAGCCATGTAACGGCCAAACCTTGGGTTCTGGGCATCTATTTCATAGGGAATTGAACGGGGACCATCTATATCCTCTTCAATGACCGAGTTCCAGCCTTCCGGCAGGTAACGGGTAAGTTCTTCCCGGACGGTGACGGTATCAATAGGGATTGAACCTGGCATAATCAATAAACTGGCATCCTGGCGGATCCACAGGTCATGGATAGCTGCTGCCATTAGGCGCAGCACGCCGCGGGTCTTCTGGAAACGCTCCAGGGTAGCCCAATCATTGTACAGGCGATCAAAAACCTCGGGGTGGATGGGGTAACAGGACTTAAGGCGCTCAAAGTAGGCCAACTCCTTGCACTCGGAAGGGAAATCGGTACCGCTTTCCCGGTACATTTCGCTGAAGGCCCGGCAGACTTCATTCATGGCCGCTTTATCCTGCACGGGCAGGAATAACCTGCGCCTCACAATCTCGAAACCTTCTTCGGCTCCCACAGGTTTCCAGATAGATTCCATTCTCCCAAAGGTATGCTCGATGACCTCTAAAGCAATCTTGCCGGCCTCACCGCCAATTTCAATATCGGATTCCGGTATGGAGGCCACTACCAGGCTGTTCTTACTCCTGCGGGCTGCCTCTGTAAGTTCCTGGACAAAGGTCAGGACGGCCTCAAAGCTCCCGGAAACAAGGCCGCTAACTCCGTAAATCTTCCTGGCGTAGGCCACCAGTTCGTCGATTAATACCAGGCATGGACCGCAGGCATCGAATAGCTCGGCCAGGGTTTCCGAACCCGGGGGTACCGAAGCCTTATCAGCATCGCGAATAAGGTCGTACAGTTTGGGGTTACCTGCATGTTCCGCCAGTTGAGCCGCCATTTCTCCCCACAGGGTGCGGATGGTGATCCCCGGGAAATTAACCGGGCGACGCACTTTAGAAGGATTTAAGGATGTCCCGACCAGCACTGCGACATTAGTTTTGGGACATTCCGAAACGCCAGCTTCTATAAGTACCTTTTCTACGTTAGGAATTTTGCTAAATGGCACCTGCCCCCGGAGTAAATGGTAAAGGGCCAGCATACTGTGGGTTTTACCACCGCCAAAAGCTGTCTTGAGCTGGATTACCGGCTCGCCCCCAAGACCGCTAACACGACGAATGGCCTGGACCAGAAGGCCCTTCATGCCTTCCGTAATATATGTGCGGCCAAAGAATTCCACCGGGTCTTGATACTCAATCTGGGCCGTTCCCCTTACTACCTGGGATAAATCGGCGGCAAATTCCGCCTGGCGGTAGCGCCCCTGGGCCACATCCGGGTGCGGTTCTATCACCAACCGCCAGGGTAATAGCCCCTGCCGCGGGGAGTTAACCAGTACACCAGTTTTTTGAGAAAGCCCGTTATTAGTTCCACCGGTCCTTATACTCGTAGAAGCCCCGTTGGTTCCATAACGTATCTGGCGTACCATTTCCCGGATGGCTTCTGTATTTTCCGCATCAATCTGCTCCAGGAGGCGGGCCATAGTATCCAGCGCCCGCCAGGCGTCCTCATCGGAAACCTCTCCCCCGCCTTTATGCGCCCACTTATTGCGGGTAGTTATCAGCT
This sequence comes from Moorella glycerini, assembly GCF_009735625.1. Lineage (NCBI taxonomy): Bacteria > Bacillati > Bacillota > Clostridia > Neomoorellales > Neomoorellaceae > Neomoorella > Neomoorella glycerini. The sequence continues at coordinate 3,181,696 of NZ_CP046244.1, forward strand.
CTTTAATCCAGTTGCGGTGTTCCCGGCTGAGCTGGTATTTAAAAATGTCGTCCCAGTGGACATCTAACAGGATCAAGGACCGGGCTGCATCAAGGGAGTCAACGAGTTCCCCCCACTCCCCTTCAGCAGGCAGATCTCTCCGCTGATGATCCAGGAGTTTGCCTAATACTCCCTCCTGCCACCAGTACATGCCGTATTTCCGTTGAATATGCTGGCAAACGTAGGGCGCTAACACCTCGGTTAACAACTGAAAGCCCCTGGTTATGAGTTGATAGTTATCCGCCATCCTGCAAATTCCCCCTTTACCAGAACCTTGCCGAAAGCTATCACCTAAAGAGATTTAACTGCTCCGCGGGTGACGCGGCGAATTCAGCGACTTTATTCTGGATGTCCGGCCAGGAAACAACCAGGGTATTATAGGCCAGAGCCTCTTCAGTCCAGCCATTCCGTTCAGAAATAGTATACAGGCGGTAAGCCAGGGATTTGGCAGCCTCGCTGCGTTCGCTTCCCATCTGGTGGGCTAATCTGGCTGCTGCTATTTCTCCGGCGGTATTCAGCAGCCTTACTAGGTACTGGGCACAGAGCCAGACGCACTCTCCCTTTTCCGAACTCCACTCAGGGGCAATCTCTTCCCGCTTTAGCAAGCGTACTTTTCCTTTCACGGCCTCCAGCATCCCTTTTTCCTGAAGCCTTTCCACTACCGTATTTTTAGCGCGGGCCAGGATGTCGGCGGTGCCATAGTCGGCCTCCTTCAGGCCAAACTGTTCAAACCAAGCAATGCAGAAACGGGTATCCGGGTCAAGCTCGCCTTCCTGGGCGGCAAAATAGGCGTCCAGCTCCTGGTTGATAATCTGCAGGGCCGTCCGTACGGGCATCGGTTCGCCGTTGGCCTCCAGCACTTTTTCATAGCGGGAAAAGATGGCCATTCCCGGGCCAATGGCGGCCTGGGCCAGGTCAACCGGCGCTATGTTACCCTGCTGGAGTTTTTTCAGGGCCGCCGGCAACTCATTACGAAGCAACCTGGTAAATTCTCTCCGGGTAATAATCCCGGCCTCTGGGGAACGGGGGCGGCAGACGAGGACGATAGATGAAGCCAGGGCATTGGTACCGTTAGCCACAGGCCGGTTACTCATTTCGCTCCGCATGGGCCAGGTACCGAAGATGGTAAAACCAGCCCCAATTAGACCATTGAGCATCGTTTCCCAGCCGGTAGAAGCAACCACTTCATCATCATTTTCATCTTCTTCCCCTTCGCTCTGTTTAAAGGCGTAGTAGACGGTAAGGGGATAGTCGGGATTAGCTTTCTCCCGGATGCGGTTAAAGGCTTTTCCCAAACCTGCTTCAAAGAATTCTTTAGCTTTTTCTCTGTTACCGTCAAAACGGTATGGGGTGGCTACCAGCTCCTGGGCTTTAGGAACCATTAAGGTGCTAAATATTTCCGGATAGATACTTCCAATAGACCTTCTCAACCATATATAGAAAAAATCCGAGAGGTCAGCATAGCTGATATTGTTATAGTAGGGTGGGTCAGTAGAAATAAGGGCTTGCGCAACACCGTTTACGCAGGAAGTGGCGTCGCGTTGGATGGCTTTACCTATATTATAAGTTGGAGCACGCTCTACTACTTTAGTAATCCATTCTGAGGCACCCAAGAAGTTTCCTGTTGAGTTGCTGAAGGGATTGGCTTCCGCGAAATCCCAGGTCATAGGTATAGCCTGGCGGGCAAATGTGTTCCTTATGGTTTCCCTGCCAGAATGCCAACTGCAAATAGATGACCAATAGTCAGCAGACCTATCTACAGTTAACGCAAGATATGTAGCTACCGCTTCAGTATATGCCCTGGCGCCGGTGCCTCCTTCATCCAGGGTTTTGTTGTCAGCAGCATAACCTGCCGCTATGGCATGTTGATAAACAAGCTCTTTTACTTCATCTAACAAATCGCTAAAGGTAATGAGGGCGGTAAGTTGGCGGGGTGTAAAAAGGTCAGAAAAGGTTTTCATGCCATAGTTAGGTGTTTTAAAATCCCGGGGATTATTTGGTAAATCCGCCTCAGGATACCATGAAGGTCTTGCTTGTAGTGCAATAGCTATATGTTTTTCGCTGGCAGATAAATATATTCTGCCATGCTGCCCTTCCGCTACTATAGCCATCATCTGTTCTCCAATACGACCATTTTTACCTTCATCCCGGATGTACTCAAAAGGTACAGCCGTCCCACAGCAGATGCACTTCGCCCCCCGGCGGTTAACGGTACCTGCTGGGGGCTTACCTTTACCCAGATGTACTTTATAATTTAACTCTTTTTTTGCCGGGTCGACTATTGGCTCTATCCATGCCTCCTTACCTTTTTTGGTGGAAAGCCAGAATTTACTTGTGAGAGGCATTTGGCATCCACAAGCAGGATTGGGGCACTTTACGGTACGTGCCCATAACCAGGCGATTACTGTTGCCTCGCCCACACCATATTCGGCAGGTAAAGTAACTTTAGGATATAAATGGCCTATACGCCGTTCGGCTTCATCGCGCATCCACCTGCCGTAGTAATAGATATCTCTGGCCAGGCCGGTGGCGCCGGGCCATTCAGCCCCCACGTTTAGCCTGTTCGTTTCGGGGTTAACCGGAGGCCTGCCGGCAAATCTGGGTGGTATTTCAATTAAAGCCTTGCTAATCAAAACCGCAACAGGGTTGAGATCGCTGGCATGGGCTTCCAAGCCCAAGCGTTGGGCTTCCAGGGGAATAGACCCCCCACCGCAAAAGGGATCCAACACCGGCGGCGGGTTACCCCCGGTAGACTTTAAAATCTCCTGCCGCGCCGTATTAAGCACCTTTTCGTTGTTGGAGTTCTCCCATTTCACCAGGTCTTCGATAATGCGAAACAGGCGCCGGCGCTCTTTAGCTTGATCTTCCTCAGTAGGAAATTCCTCAGGACGGCTTGAGGGATCGTCCACCAGGGAAGCAAAAAGTACCGCCCGGCAGGTGGCTAAAGGTTTCCGCGACCGCCAAAAATGTAACGTCGAAGGGTGGCCGTGGCGAATAGACTTTTCCCTGGCGGACTCTTTATTAATGGCCTCCAGGGGCAGGGCTACTTCGATCAGCTTTTTCCGGTAAGCCATCGGCATAAAACCTCCTGCACGCTTTGGTTCCTATCTTAACCGGCATTTCTGTTGCCGTATAGTACTTCTCCTGCAGCCATCAAGTCAGTAATGTTATAGTTGATGCTAGTTACGGCAAACTCCGGTTCACGCCTGAATGGGCAGCGTATATACACAGGCCTGACATTGTCGCCCTCTACCTCCACGATGGCCAGGATGTAATCTTCCGGCTTATTTAGGGCCGTGAGGATTTCGTTTTTCGTTACCGTGACCGTGGTAGCCCCTTTTAGCCGCCCTTTAACCTCTATAAACCGCAGCTTCCCGGTCCCGGGCACCCTTGATTCGATATCATAGCCGCATTTCTCAGCACTAACATCGCGGGGCTCAAAACCTAACTGCCGTTCCAGGGACATAACCGCCTGCATGGCCATATGTTCTATCCTTTTTGTCTCCCGGGCGAAAAGACTGCCTTCTCCGCTTGCTTCACCTTTAAGGCGGTTAATCAAACCCTGGGGAACCACCAGGGCTCCGCCGATGACTACCGGCGGCAGGGGGGAGAGATGGCGTTCCTGCTCCAGCTCCTCCAGGCGTCTTTTCAGGCGGGCCGCCAGGTCGTCGGCCCTTTGCCTGGCCTTTTCCGAGTTAATCCGGGCGTTAATCTTACCAGCCTGTTCTTGGGCCTTTAACTCTTCCGCCCGATGGTCCCAATAGTTAATTTCTTTGGTAAGGCGGTCCTTAACGGCAGCCATAGTTTTCAGGACTATCTCTTCTTTACGGTTCTTTACCTCAGTAAAATGTTTGGGCACCAGTTTGGTAATGGCATAAGACAGCGCCCGCGCCTCTATATCCCCCTGCAGCCAGCTTTCTGCCAACAAGGGGGTTACCAGTTCTGTTTCTGCCTCTGTAGCCGGGCGATAGTCCAGATAGGGAGCGTATCCGGCATTAAAGGCTCTTCCCTCTTTATCAATCTCAACAAATTGTAATTGCCTTGATACTATCCTGCGGTTACCAGTAGGGTCTGTCCTCGCGTCCTGGATGGCATGTTCAATATAGAATAAAGCGCGGATATCCTCACCGTTATCGTCAGGGTTGATTAAGACAGCCCCACGTTTAAGCAAATCCCGGTTGCGTTCCAGAATCAGGTCGATTGTGGCCTCCAGCAATGGATGGCCGGGGCAAAGGAAGGCGGCCACGGGCTTGCCCGGCAAGTTAATCAGATCCTTTTCAAAACATACCCTTTCATAACGGGGAAGAACAGGCTCACCGTTCCCTATCTGGCGGTCCCGGTTACGGATAACAGCAGGCACATGGGTGATTTCATATCTTTTGGGCTCCCGTTCGCGGAGGCTGCCGCCCAATAATTTAAAGGCCTCTATAAAGAAGGACGCAATGAAGTGCGGTTGCAGGCGCCTGGCCTCCGCCCGTTCCATTTCTTCTTTTATTTCTCTAACTTTGGTGACATCCATGGTATCCCTGGCTAGGGCTCGCTCTTCGAGAAGTTGTTGCAGGGCCTCATGGTTCAAGGCATTTTCAACGACCTGGTTTAGCCTGGCCCGCACTTCTGGTTGCTCCCCATAGCGGATAGCCTCGATTAGCAAATCTTTCAGTGACTTGTTGGCAAAGGTAACCTTACCCAGTACATCAAAAACCCGCCCGCCTAAAGCCTTGCGCTCTTCCTCAAGTTTCTGGAACATGCGATGGAAGACCTCGCCCTCCCGGGTCTCACCGGCCACCAGATTCCACAGGTGGCAGACCTCAGTTTGCCCGATACGATGAATGCGGCCGAACCGCTGTTCCACACGGTTGGGGTTCCAGGGGAGGTCGTAATTTACCATCAGGTGGGCACGTTGCAGGTTGATGCCTTCGCCGGCGGCATCGGTAGCTATCAGGATCAAGACATCTTTATCCTGGGTAAAGGCTTCCTGGACCTTTTTACGTTCTTCCCGACCCATACCGCCATGGATGGTTACCACTGCTTCCTGCTTTCCCAGCAGTGTTCTAATGCGTTCGGCAAGATAATTTAAGGTATCCCGGTGTTCGGTGAATATCACCAGTTTTAAACGATAACCCTGGGCGTCAAACATCCTGGCATTGTCCTGAAGCAGTTGGGATAATTCTTCCCACTTGCGGTCCGTGCCGCTAACCCTTACCTTGTAAGCTATCTTTTCCAGTCGCTTTAATTCCTCTATTTCTGACCGTAATTCCTGGATGGTACGGGCAGCAGTGGCCTGGTCGACGACCAGGTTTTCAGCCTCTGTTAATTCTGTTTCAGGGGCATCCTCCAGGTCGTTAATATCTTCTTCGGTAAGAACAGGCATATCTTTTTCTTTTAATGTGATGGTGGCGCCCCTTTTGAGCAACTCCTCTTCCTTCAGGCGTTTCTCTAAACGTTCACGCCGCCGCTTTAATGACTGGTAAATCGCTTCTGGCGACGAGGCCAGGCGCCGCTGCAGAATGGTCAGGGCAAAGCCGACGGTACCCTTGCGTCCTTCATTCTCCAGGGCATCGGCGCGGTTAAATTCTTCCCGGACGTAATCGGTAACTTCTTTATAGAGATAAGCCTCCATATCCGAAAGGGTATAATTTACTGTATAAGCTATCCGTTCCGGGAACAGGGGCCTGCCATCAAACTTAAGTAACTCTTCTTTAACCATACGACGCATAAGGTCGGATGTGTCCACCGCATGGACCCCATCCCGGAACCTGCCTTCAAACCGGTCCCCATCAAGGAGAGCCATAAATAGCTGGAAATCCTCTTCTTTACCATTATGGGGCGTAGCCGTAAGCAGGAGGAAGTGGCGTGTAATCCGCGATAATAACTGCCCTAACCGGTATCGTTTGGTATATTTAACTTCACCACCAAAAAAGCTGGCGGACATCTTATGGGCTTCATCAACAACTATCAGGTCCCAGTCGCTTTGCTGGAGTTTGAGCTGCAGGTATTCATCACGGGCCAGCTTATCCAATCGAGCGATGCAGAGGGGTAATTCCTTGAAAACATTCCCTGTCCGGGCAGCCTCAATCCGGTCGTTGGTCAGGATCTCAAAGGGCAAAGAGAACTTGCGCTCAAGCTCGTCCTGCCACTGTTCTACCAGGTTGCCAGGGCAGACGATCAGACAGCGGCATAAGTCGCCGCGGATGAGAAGTTCCTTTATAAATAAGCCGGTCATAATGGTTTTACCGGCACCCGGGTCATCGGCCAGTAAAAACCTTAAAGGTTGACGCTTCAGCATCTCCCCGTAAACTGCTGTAATCTGGTGGGGTAAAGGCTCAACAAGGGAAGTATGTACTGCCAGGTAAGGGTCAAATAGATAGGCCAGACGGATCCGCTTTGCTTCGGAAACCAGCCGGAACAGCCTGCCTTCGGCATCAAAGCTCCAGGGTTGACCCCTGGTGACAATCTCTAAAACGGGTTCGTTGTAACGAAAGAGGAGTTGACTGCCTAAATGGCCGGAACTGTCTTTATAGGTAAGCTCAACAACCGTATTTCCGTGCCATTTAATATCGACTACTGTCACCAGGCAGTCCGGCAGTATCCCTTTAACACTTGCTCCGCGCGTAAGGTCTTCTAGGCGAGCCATGTAATTGAACCTCTTTTCCCTGGCTTCTTTGTAAACGCGGGTATATTAAAATTTCCTCCTTTGAGGAAATAACTATATAAATAACCAATTCGTCATAATTTATCTGTATCCTGCATCTATCTCGGCAAATAAAAAAGCTCGCATTGCAAATGCGATCGACTGTTGCTTTCGGGATTGTCCAGCTACTTGTAGATTTCGGGGTAAGATCTAAAAAACTTATATTCCCTCACTAGCGTTGCATAAAGAAAATATTAATTTATCAAGGGCAATAGCGCCCTAAAAACGGCCAAATTTCTAAAATAACCTGGCCTTGCAAGAAAAACCTCCTTATACTAGAGATTAAGAGTAGTCCTTTCCCCAAACTTTAATAAAAGGAGGCCAAAATGCAAGGCAAGGATACCACATTATCCACATTTCACCAATTGTTTTCTCCGGTTTCAAACCACTATTTCTGGGAAATAACCAAAGGCCTGGAGGTGGATAAATACGCTAAAAAGCCAATAAGCCTTCCAACTAGTTGAATTGATAGCCTTTGCCCAGCTGGAACAACTTGACGGCCTACGGGATATCAGCCATATCTTTCATGACCCGCAGTTTAGCCGGACCATCAACCTGGAGAGCATCAGTTTTTCCCAGATATCCCGCCGTTTAAAGGATTTATCTCCGGAATTTAACCGGCTGTTATTCAATTATCTCACCACCCAGGTAGGCAAAGAAATCGGCTTTGTAAACTTAAGGAACGCAATAGGCCGTATTTACCTCATTGAGTCCGCTACCATTAGCCTCTGCCTGACTCAGTATCGCTGGGCCGAGTTCCGCAAGACTAAAGGCGAGGTAAAACTCAATCTGCGCTTAAGGTTCTATGAAGAAGAAGTTTTGCCCGATAAAGCAGTCATCACCCCGGCCCAGCCGGCAGATTTTCTCTGTGGTAAGTTTAACGCAGTTAAGCTGGACATTTTAAACAACAGCAAACTTTACGCCGGTCATCACGGTATTAATTTGCTGTGACGTTATAGAAATTGATCCTGTGCTACTTCTGGTTTAGCTCGATCTTGTTCTGACGGGCAAACCTCCCATTTCTCTCCAAATATTGCGACGAAAGGCCTATCACCCGAAACTTTTAATCTTTTAATTTTGACTTAGATCGGAATACCTATCTTGCAATTTACCGTCGTTCACTGGGCGGACTATGCGTAAGCGTAAAATAGCCCCCACGTATCACCTGAGGTGGGGGCAAAAACAAGCTTAATTATTCGCTAGGCAAACAGGAGGCAAAGTTTCCGACCACGGCAGAAGCTGATCCAGGGCATCTTTGTCCTGGAGGTCCAGGTTGGGAAGTTTTTCAAAGAGGTGAATGAGATAGTGGAAGGGATTTAACCCGTTTTCTTTGGCTGTTTCTATGATGCTGTAGGTAATGGCGCTGGCTTTAGCACCCCGCGGGGTGTTGGCAAACAACCAGTTCTTACGGCCGATGACGAAGGGCTTGATGGAGCGCTCGCTGCGGTTGTTGTCGAGTTCCAAACGCCCGTCTTGCAAGAAGGCTACGAGTTTATCCCACTGGCCCAGGCAATAGTAAATCGCCTGGCCAAAGGAACTTTTGGGCAGTACCCGGGCTTTTTGGTTTTTGAGCCACGCCAAAAAGGCGTCCAGCACGGGCCGGCTGTGCACCTGGCGGATTTGATATCGTTCCTCTGGTGTTGCCTCTTTCAACTCGCGCTCTATGGCAAAGAGCCGGTTGCAGTACTCCAGCCCCTCCCGGGCGGCTACGGGTGCATTGCGTTTATCTTCCTTCCAGGTTCCTGAAGCACTTGTAAGGTGGTTTCGTCGGCATGGAGGATATCTCTTGTAAGCAGGTATTCATGGAGGCGGTCGTAAATAAGGGCTAACCAGGTGTTGGCTCCATGGAGCACCCAGTTGGCCATTGTCTGCCGGGACAGTTCAATCCCCAAACCTTTAAACTGCTGCTCCTGGCGGTAGAGGGGTAACCCTGCCCCGTATTTCTGGGTCATTATGTAGGCCATGAGGGAGGGTGATACCGGGCTGCCGGGAAGTACGGGGGCCGGAATAGGTGCCGTGACAACGGGAGTGGTTATCTCTTCCCGCTCGCAGCGGCGGCAGGAATAGACGTAGCGCACATGTTTAACCACTTTCACCTGGGCCGGGATGACCTTAAGTTCCTGCCGCACCTCGGTGCTCATCTCATCCAAAGGGCCGCCGCAGCACGGGCAGACCCGTTCTTCTTCCGGCAGGCGGTGCTCTACTACTTCTACCGGCAGATCTTCCAGGTTCATCTCCCGGCGGCCGCGCCCTTTGCGGCGCTGGTAGGTGATGGTTTCCCAATCCGGCTCAGGTGCCTCCGGCCGGGCTTCCGCTTCCGCTTCGTTAAAAAGTAAAAGCTGCTCTTTCAAAGGCTCAGTCCGTTCGCTGGAAAAGCCGAATTGCCGCCTTTTATTTAAACGGAACTGCTCCATAAACCAGTTTAGCTTGGCGGTCAGTTCGGCATTTTGTTGTTCCAGCTGCATACATTGCTCTTCCAGCTGCAGGCAGCGGCTTTGCAGCTCTTCTATGGTCATGGCGGCGATAGATTGCGAAGTGTTCATGCTTTAATAATTCGACGAATCGCGTCGAATTCCTCTAGAATCAACCATAAACAGCAAATATTTCTTTCTGGTGCTTTAGATTACAAGATGGTGCGCGCTTTTACCTCGGGATGGGCCTGGGGCTGTTTTAAGGGGAGGCCGTCAAGCAGCCAGCGCAGCTCCCGGCGGTTGATGGTGATGGTTGCAGAAGTGGTATCTTGAGGCCAGGGGAATTTGCCCTTCTCCAGCCGGCGGTAATAAAGCCAGAACCCATTGTGCTCCCAGTGGAGGATCTTTAGTTTATCCCGCTGGCGGTTACAGAAAACGAAAAGGCAGGAAGAGAAGGGGTCCAGCTCGAACCCTTCTTTGACCAGCACCGCCAGGCTGTCAATGGACTTGCGCAGATCGGTGGCGCCGCAGGCGAGATAAACCCGGTCGATGCCAGCTTCGTTTAGCATATCGCTACCAGCACCCGGACTACCTGGGAGAGCAAGGCGGGATCAAAACCGGGTCTTACCTCGATGCTGGCCGGCCCTATTTTGACCAGTAAAGTATGGCCCTGATCTATAGATGCCTTTTCACTTATTTCTACCGGTAACCATCGGTTGGATTTCCCAGAGGAAACTACGTTTTGGTTTTTATACTTCCGCAGCCAGTACCATAACTGCCTGGGGCTAACGCCCTCTTGGGAGGCGCACCACTCTCTGACGCTTTGCCCGCTGGCCTGGTATTCGGCTATCCGGGTTGCCCGTAGTGCTTGCAGTTCGGCTTTGGTCATAATAAATCTCCCTCCGTTGATGCTCTTGAGGGAGATTATCCTATAAATGTTGCTTTGGTGCTAGGTGGGTTGGGTTTGACGCTTACGGAAGCGCAAGCTCCGGGCGGGGAGAGAAGAGCTCCCGCCTCCTCCCCCAGCACCTCCAGCTCCATCAGGGCGGCCGCAAGACACACCCCCGGCTAGGCCGCCGACATGCCTGTCAGTAATAATAAAAACAGGGACACCCGCTGGGTGCCGTAGCTGGCTGGCAACTTTTTTAGCTACATTCTCCGCCCCGTACCACCCCACTTTCCGTCCGGCCCACCTCTTTGCCCGTTGCCCTGCTTTCTCGCGGCGCTGCGGCGGGCGCCTGGAAAAGGCGCTTTAACCGGTTGAAGGCGTAAGACGCAAAGACCAGCGCCCGCCTTTCCTTTTGAGGAAGCCCCCTATTTTGCCGTGATCGAGAAGGCTCCGGCCCTCTGGCCAGCTCCAGATGACGCACCCGGCCAGGCCGGAATCTTCGGCCCGGATAACCTCGAGCTCCAGGGAAGCGATCAGGCCCTGCTTGAGCCCTCCGCCAGCACCAGGACAACAGGGGCCGCCGGCCAACCCTGCAAGTGTCATCTAGTTTAGTGATAGATTTGATTTGCTACCAGGTAACGGCATTCCTTCCTCCAACGGCATTCCTTCCTCCTATCTGGGTGGTTTTCGGGTGGTTTGGGGGTGGTTTTAGGGTGGTTTTTGGGTTTTTGGGTTTTTGGGAGGGGTTGAGGGGTTGAAAGGTTGAGGGGTTGGGGGTTGGGGGTTGGGAGGTTGGGGAATTGGGAGGTTGTTGGGATGGGAGGTTGGGAGGTTGGAGGGTTGGGGGTGCACCGGAAAAACTCGTTTGGAACTCGTTTGGCAAAGCAGGGAAAAAGCGGTCCGTAGGCGAAAAAATATTGTGGAAAAATATTATGGGTTGGACAGTCTCAACGTTCCGACGGAGCTGGAGCAGATGCTTTTGCACATGCTTTTCCGGAAGGTTCAGGAAGAATTTGCGCTTGTGGCCTCCGGCTGGGGCCTCTGGAGCTGGCTTCTGGTTTTTTCTTTTTACGGGCCTCTTTCGGGCCTGCCCCCCTTCGACAGGCCGTGCCTGCTGCACTCTTTCGCGGCGGCCCACGCCCTGGGTTTTCTGGGGTACGGCCTGGGGAGGGGAAGAGGTTTTCTCTCAGGGCGCGGGCCGCTATTGTGCGCCGCGGCAGCGGCCCTCCTCTTCCCGGCGGCCTTCCTGGTGCCCCTGCCGCCGGGGCTCTTCTTCTCCGCCGCCGCTGGACTGGCCTCCGCCTCCCCCGTGCTCTCCTGGGCCCTGGCCCTCTCGGGGCGTAAGGATAGGGTCTCCCTTTTCGTCCTTACCGCGGCGGGGGCCAACGTCCTCTGCCAGCTTTACTTCGCCGGCGCTCTCCGCCTCTCCTCCTCGCCCTGGGCAGCGCTGTCCGTCCCCACCGCCGGGTACGTCGTCGGCTCCTGCCTGCTCGGGGGCCCGCGTGGCCCCGTGGAGAGAGAACCCTGCGGCTCCCCGGCGCGCGGCGCCGGGCCGATCCTTTTGTTTATCGCCGCCGTTTACCCGGTAGGCAGCTTCTTCTACCGGACCTTCATGCCCCTGGCCGGCCGGCACTTCTTTGAATGCTTCGGCTTTCTGCCCTACGCGTCCGCTCTGGCGCTGGGCGCCCTGCTGTTGAGGAGGCTCCCCCTTGCCGCCCTCGCCGGGCTGTCCATAAGCGTCCTCGGCCTTTCCCTGCTGGGGCCGGGCTTCTTTCCCGGCGCGGGTCACCCCGCTTTCGCCGCCGCCTGCAGCGGTATCCTCCTGGGCCTGGGCTTCGCCGACCTCTTCCTGTGGCTCTCCCTGCTGGAGAAGGCGTCCGCGGGCCACCACCGCGTTCTGGGCCTCTGCCTTTCCGCCAACGTGGCCGTGCTGGGGGTTGTCGGCACGCTGGCCAATGTGGCCGGCTTCACCGCCGCCTTCCGCGCGCCCCACGCGGCCTTCGCGGGGGCCGCGCTCCTCTTCGCCCTGACGCCGCCGGTCCTCTCCCGCCTCGGCGCCGCCGGCACCCCGGAGGCCGCCTCCGGCGGTCTCGCCCGGCTGACCCGCGCGGAACGGAAGGTGCTTGACCTCCTGCTCACGGACCTCTCCTACCAGGAAATAGCTAACCGTCTCTCCCTCTCACCCAATACGGTTAAGTACCACGTGCGGAACATCTACCGGAAGGCGGGGTGCAGCTCCCGGCAGGAGCTCTGCGCCGCGTGCGGCAGGGTGGACGCGGAAAGCAAGCAGGATAACGCCCTTCCCCCCGATGACTTTTCCCGCAGGGCGGGGGAAAGGGCCGGCATAGAGACGTAAAACTTGGTGACCGGTTGACGATTCTATAAGATTACACAATGCAGCTTGCCCCTATGGGGTGTCGGCGCTCCCGCCTGCAAGCGAAAAATGCGGGTGCTTTCAAATTTACCGCTCCTGTTGCCGCTCAGCAACAGGGGAAAAAGCCGGCGCCACCGGCTTGAGGTTTTCCATACTGAGGACCCTAACCGGGGGCCGCGGGCGCGGCGGTGTGATTTCAGCGTCCGCCTCACCCTCATCCAGCAAAATCTGGCGCAAAAGCAAGGTGCAGGTCCGGCCTTGACACAGGCCCATGCCGGCCCTGGTAAAACGACGGATGGCCGCCAAGGAACGACAGCCGGCCCGCATGGCAGCTCTGACTTCGCCGGCGGTCACTTCTTCGCAGCGGCAAACAATAATATCATCATCTAACAACGGTTTAACCCCCCAGGCGTTCAATAACGTTTCTGTCGGGCAATTCTGCGGGCCAGCGGCGCAGCCTTCTTAGGTACGGCCACAGTAACCACCGCGGTGTGGTCGTTGGCCGCCGGGATGCTTACCCGCAATACGTGCCCGGTACATACTTCGCGCCCTTGCCCGTCTACCATTGCGACCTTTTGCCCCTGTTCCGGCCAGGGCAACATCTCCCACGGCAGGGAGATTGCGGCCGTATCTTCACCGTAGTCCAGGTTCACGACAAAACAGGCCTGCCCGGGACAGGCCGCGATACAGCGCCCGCAGCCGTTGCATTTATCCCAATCGACGACAGGAATATTGGTAATGGGGCGGCCGACCTTAATAGCTCCCCGCGGACAGGCCGTTTCACACGGATTGCAGGGGATGCCTTCGCGGCATTCAATAACGGCCTTGGGACCCTGGCCCGCCAACCGGGCCCATACCTCTTCTTCTTGTATGTGCTTTAAGGTGCAATCACGGCCGCGCAACTCCCTCAGCCCTGCGGCAATGACCTCAATTTTGCCGGCGGAGTCCGCCGGCGTTAACAGACCCATATATGCCGCTGCCGCCACGGCGGCCAGCTTGCCCTCCTCCATGGCGGTGGAAGCTTCTTCCACGCCGGCAGCATCCCCGGCCACGAAAACACCCGGCACCCCCGTCGCCAGGGTGGCGTCATGCTCAGGCATCCAGCCGCCGGCTTCCCGGCGGTAATGCAGCCGGCATCCGGCCATGGCAGCCAGCTCGTAAGCCGGCGTCAGCCCTACCGCCAGGCAAATGGTATCTACTTCCAGCAACCTCTCGCTCTCAGGGACGGGGCGGCCCGCTGACAAAGCCGCGATTACCGCCCCTTCGACGCATTCCTTGCCCACGGCCTTTAAAATCGTGTGGCCCGTGAGGACCGGCACGCCTAAGCTTTGAATTTTGGCCGCATGAACCGCGTAACCGCCGATGCGGGGTTGGGCTTCCACTACGGCTACTACCTCCGCGCCACCCTGGAGGAGCTGGTAGCTAACAATCAAGCCGACATTACCGGCCCCTACCATTAAAATTCTTTTGCCCGGCAAAATTCGGTGGATATTGGCCAGGGTTTGGGCGGCGCCGGCCGTCATTACGCCCGGCAGCGTCCATCCGGGAAAGGCCAGGGCTTTTTCGCTCGCCCCGGTAGCCAAGATGATGGCCTTAGCCGCTACTGAAACTGAACCCGCGGGTGTGGCTATGCCGACGACCTTGCCGGGAAAAATGCCGTAGGCCACCGCGCCCGTCATTACCTGCACCCCGGCGGCCTCAACAGCTGCCACCAGCCGGGCCGCAATTTTATATCCCCGCATTCCTGCCCAGTGCTCTCGCGAACCGAAAAATTTGTGAATCTGTTTAGTTAATTGGCCGCCCAGGGCATGGTTTTCATCGACTAACAATACCCTGGCGCCTAAATCGGCCGCCGTCGCGGCGGCAACCAAACCGGCGGGACCGCCGCCGATCACGACGATGTCGACGTTGCCTTGAGGCAAAGCCCAAACCTCCTACCCCTGGCTCTTGATCTCCATGCCTTCCCGCACGGGAGTAACGCACGAACGGATGTTTTGCTCCCCGTCAACAGTAACGAGGCAGTCGGAACAGCGGCCGATACAGCAAAAAATCCCCCGCGGCTCCCCTTTCTTCTCCGTAAAACGCAGGGCCTTAATGCCGTTCGCCAGCAGGGCTGCGGCGATAGGCTCACCCTCATGGGCTGGAAGGGGACGGCCGTTATAAAAAATAGTAACAGTCCGCGGCTGGGGAGCGTCTCCTAAAATGGGGTGCGCGACAATACGCAACACGGCAACCGCCTCCCCTGAAAGTATCATTTTTAAAGGGAACTGCCGGCAGGCGCTTTCACCGACCGGCAGTTCTTAAACCCGGCACAGTTTATTTGCCCTTGTTTTTGGCGATCAATTCATCGACGTCGATTTTTCCCGCTTTCAAATCGGCTATAATAGACTCGATTTTCCCTTTGGCCTCGGGGGTGACCGCCTTGGCGGCCAGCTTCTCGTTCCAAATCAATCCGGTGGCGCCTTCCTTGATGCCCACCAAATAGGCTTTGGGCTCAAATTTGCCATGGGCAAACAGGTCGGTTATATAAGCGATACCCATCGGCACGCCGTAGATGCTGCTAGCCAGGACATTATCCGGAGCCAGGTTGGACTGATCCTTCCCTACGCCGATTACAAGAACATTTTTGTCTTTACCTGCCTGGATGACTCCCAGGCCCGCCTGGTCGGCATTCTGCATGACTACATCGGCGCCCTGGTTGATAAGGGCCACAGCCATTTCCCTGGCCTTGGCCGCATCATCAAAATTACCGGTAAAGGAGTCAAGAACTTTAACGTCGGGTTTGGCAAGTTTCGCACCGGCTATAAAGCCATCGCGGGCGTTGATTATCGATGGTATCGACATGCCGCCGACATAACCTACTTTATTGCTTTTAGTAACCAGCGCGGCCACCACGCCGCCCAGAAAACCTACTTCCTTATTGGATATCTCGAGGGAAGCGACGTTAGGCGCCTGGGAAATGTTGCTGCTGGTGACTACAAAGACGGTTTTGGGGAAATCTTGGGCGACTTTTTTGGCCGCGTCGCCGAATTCAAAACCGTGACCAAAAATAATATCATAGCCCGCTGAGGCATAGGCCCGGAAGGCTTCCTCCTGGTCGGACTGGCTGACATTTTCCCGGTAGGCCACCTCAGCCCCCTCTTTTTCCTTTGCCAGCATCAGACCCTCATAGGCCGAAGCGTTCCAGCCGTTGTCGTTAATCGTGCCCGGCAGGAGCATGGCGATTTTTAATTTTTTGGCTGCTGCCTGTTGCCCGGCGCCAGTTTCCTGTTTGGTCTCATTTTTCGGCTCTTCTGCCTTCTTGCCGCCGCACCCGCCCGCCGCAACGGCAGTAAAAACAGCCAGGGCAACCACAAGGATCCAAATATAAACCTTGCGCATTTCCAACTTTGCCTCCTTTTCCATTTCATTTCGCTTTTTTTCCTGTCTGCGTTTTGCCCTAAAAAAAACGGTTGCGCTGTACCCCGCTCTCACCTCCCTAAAATTGGTCGGTCCGGCACTTCCCACACCAACCTTCCTCATAAAGTTACCTCGAGGAAAAAACAGTAGGGCGCGTGGCTATAGCCCGGCCAGGGTCTAAAGCAAACACGTAAAACCACCCCCGGCATCCAATTTGCCTCCCCGCTACCCCCCTACTAACCGCAAGGGAGAGGCTTTTAAGGGGGACTGGTAACTAACGCCAACTCGACCAGGCACGGCTTAAAGTATACGCCCACGTAGCAAGCAGGATTGTCCTCAAGGGTGTACCATACCTCTTCCCACCAGGTCAAAGGGGTCGCCGCATCCACCTGAAAAATCCCCGCCGCTCTGTCATAGGACCTTGATTTCATCCAAATCGCCATCTTTACCAATTCGCCGACGCAATGGCGGCGATAATATTCTGTCAGGGTGCGCCAGGGACCGGGTTGCCAGTCCGCGGCCGAAAAATATCTATGCGGTATTTCGATTTCGGCTAAAATGGCCGGCGATTCATTTTTAAAGTACAGCCAGTCAAAGCTCCACACTTCTTCTTCGGGTTTCAGGCGCAGTTTGACCTTCGCCTCCGCCGAAGGAGCGGTTTTTGCCGGCCGGCTTGTTTCCAGGCGCGCCACCCCACCCTGGCCTTCCAAAATTTCAATAAAATCGATGGTGAGGTCCAAGCGCCCGCCCAGGAGGGCTATATCGCGATGAAAATAGGTGCCTTTGCCCTGTTTTTTGGTTATAATGCAGGCTTTATCCAGGACGTGAAGGGCTTCCCTCAAAGTGCCGCGGCTGATGCCAAGCATCTGCGCCAGTTCCTCTTCGGCGGGCAAACGGTTGTCGGCAAAGTAGCCCTCTTTAATCATGCCCAGCAGCGCCATCACGGCCTGTTCCTGCAGGGTGTCGCGCTTTAATTTGCCCATCTTGCTCTTGCCTCTTTAAACTCGCTTAAATCGAAGCGGCAGCTTCCGGCCACCAGCTCCGCGATAATCTCACCGGCAATAGGCGTCATAATTGCCGAACTTTTAAAGCCCGCGGCAACAAGCATATTTTCCGGACCCCAAAATCCCAAATATGGCCTATGATCCCTGGTGCAGGCCACCGGCACCCTCCAGCTGCGGATGGCCTTTAAGGAGACCAGGGCGGGGAAAAAACGGGCCAGCTCCTGAACGAGGAACGGCAAATTTTCCTGCCGCGACCGGTAGCCGGCTTCGTCGGCCAGTTCCCCGGGGCTGCCGGCCGTCATGGTCTCACCGACCAGTAAATTGCCGGCGGTACTGCAGGTGCAGCATAAGGAAACCTGGTAACCGTCCGCGCCGCTCTGCTCACTCGCGAAAAAGGAGGCTAGGGAGAAATAGTTGCGCAACAAAGGCCCCGCCTTTTCCGTTACTAAAGCCTCCCCCCAAATAAAGTCTATGGGGAGGTCTAGCCCGACCGCTTTGACCAACGTTCTCGTCCACGCTCCGGCCGCCACGACTACCGTGCCGGCGGCGATCTTGCCCCTGGAAGTAATCACTTCTTTTATTTTGCCGTTGGCGACCTCGAAACCGAGCGCTGGCGTGTTTTCCAGCACTTCGCAACCTTGAGCCGCAGCCTTATTCAAAAAAGCATAGATCAGCTTAAACGGGTTTAGCTGCGCCTCCAGGGAATAGCTGGCCCCCACAACCAACTCACCGTTAAGAAGGGGTTCGCGGCGGGTGACCTCCCGCCCTTCCAGAAGTTCAATATTTAACCCCGCCTTGATTTTCTTTTGCTGTTCCTCCTGCAATTCCGTCCATTCCTGGTGGTTGGTGGCAACTATCAAAGAGCCGGAACGCCGAAATTCTATATCAATATCCAATTCTTCCTGTAAGCGCAAGAGGCGCTGCCAGCCCGCGAGGCTCAACTCTAGACTCAGGCCCGGCTCCGCATCCTGAAGCTGAACCCGGCCAAAATTCCCCCCTGACGCTCCCCCGGCGACCTCACCCTGCTCGACAAGGACGGTCTTAAAACCCTTTGTCGCCAAATGATAGGCCGCCGCGGCGCCAAAATAGCCCCCGCCGATAATCACGACGTCCGCCAGCAGTTTTTCCACCACCTTTTAGGTCGTAAATTTGTTTATACGTTAGACAAATGCTTTGGTAAATATATTCGCCTTTCACCTGCCTGTTTTCTGCTTGGCGATTAATTTTTTAATATAAATTTTTCAGCCATCGATTGCGGTCCAGTAGACCCTCTCCCCAGAAGGGGTTAAATCCGGCGGCCCGCAGATCGCCCCGGCCAGGGACTTCTATCGCGACGAAGATTATTGAAGCGGTTTTGCCGGGGCTTTTTGCGCCGGCGGCAGGCGAACGCACCCGAAAAACCGCCTGCCGGACCGCGCGGTTAAGCGCCGGCCTTGTTCCAAACCCCGCAGCACGGCTCTCACCATGCCGGCATCCGCCGGTAAAACCTGATAAAGGGTTACTGGCGGGGGCCGCCGCAGCAGCCGGGGTTCTGCCCGTGACTTGCAGCCTGCAAGAGACGGTTCAGACCGCTGTAGATTGTCTTGGAGTTCTTGGCCAGCAAGGGCCCTAAAATGGCTAATATCAGCACGTAAAGGGCCGTAAAAGGCTGTAGCCCGGGCTGGAGTCCGGCAGCCCGGGCTAAATTATTAATAATTATGGAAAATTCCCCCCGCGCGACGATTGTTAAGCCGATGTTGGTAGAAGCCCGAAAGGAAAAGCCCGCACTGCGGCCCGCCAGCATCCCTGCAACGAAGTTGCCGATGAGCGTCAGCACTACCGCCATCAGAGCCGGCCAAATCGCCCCTCCGAGGGATAGGGGATCGACTTCCAGACCAAAGCTGAAAAAAAACAGGGCGCCAAAAAAATCTCTGAAGGGCACTATTAGGTGTTTAATACGCTCGATATGGTCGGTTTCCGCCAGGACCAGACCCACCAGCAGAGCGCCGAGGGCATCCGGTACCTGCAGCGTTTCCGCAATCCCGGCGCCCCAGATAAGCATGGCGAGTAAAACTAACAAAAACGCCTCATCCGAAGGTATGTTCAGCCAGCGGTTAAGCTGCGGCATGAGGCGGTGGCCTACCGCCAGGAGCCCAAGTATTACTCCCAAAGCCAAAGCCGCCGAGCTTAAAGCACGTGCGGTGGAAATAGTCCCGCCCAATAAGAGGCCGGATAAAACGGACAGATAGATGGCGACAAAAACATCCTGGAACATCATCAGTCCCAGAATCATCTCGGTTTCAGGATTGGCCGTCCGTTTCAAGTCCACGATTACCTTGGCCACAATGGCGCTCGAAGAAATAGTAGTTATTCCTGCTGCCACCAGGATCTCACGCAACGGCCAACCTAACAGCCAGGGGAAAACAACCCCCAACATAAAGTTGATGGACATATAAACCGTTCCGCCGGTGATGATGGAGCGGCTCGCCCGCATGAGACGGCCAAGGGAAAATTCCAATCCCAAGTAAAACATTAAGAATAGTACGCCTAAACGCCCCAATAGGTTAATCACGGGCGCGCTCACTATGAACCTAAAATCTAATACCCCTACGCGCGGCGCGTGGGGGCCAACAACCATACCTGCCAGGATCAGGATCGGTACTATAGAAAACCGTAACCGTACGGCTAAAATCCCGCAAAGAGCTATAAGCACCAGGGCAAGGCCGATTTCCAGCAAGATGTACTCCATGGACTACAGGCTCCCGTGCAAGATCAATCGCTTACAAGCTTTTACCGCTTCCCTGGTGCCTGCCAGAACTAGAGTACAATGAGCCGCTATCACCTGGTCCGGGCCGGGCGTGATATGGGTAGTATGATCGGACTCTATAACGGCAATAATGGTAGCACCAGTCTGCTCGCGGACCTTAAGGCCGCCGATAGTTTTTCCCACCCCAACGGCCCCGGTTTCAACTTTGTACCAATCAATAACCAATTGATCCAGCTCAACCTCCGCCTCTTCTAAAGCGGTAGGTTTATATACAACGCCTCCCAGGATGGCGCCCACCTGCCTTGCTTCCTGATCGTTTAAAGTTACTGTTGCCGTACATTCCTCCGCGTTGCCCGGATTAAAAAGGTACAACTCGCGTTTGCCGTCTTCATGGATTATGATAACAAGCTGTTCCCCGCTGCGGGTATTTAGCTGAAACTTGCGTCCAATACCTGGCAATTCGATCTCCCGAAGTGGAAGCATGCTTTTCCCTCCAGCATCGTAAAATATGGTTTAAATGGTTTCGCTGTTTACCAAAAACTTTTTCGCGGCGCGATAACCTATCTGGGCGCCGGCAACGGCAAAAACTCCGCCCAGCAGGTTCTCTTCGGTGTCAAATTCCGGCATTACGCCGGGCGCTACTTCTAATAACAAGGCGGCACGCGATCTTTTTCTGAAAGCATTAGGAACCGTAGGAACCGTTCGGCCGTCATCCCGGGTTGCCGCTAAAAACTATAAAGCTTTAGCAGCTGTGGGGTTCGCCTTTAAAGTCGTTGATGGCCTCTAGTTCTTCCTTTAGGTAGCGCCTTGCTTCTGTACGCCCCAGTAAACGGTAAACATTCTCGCTAGGGTAGGACGTAGAAGGCTTAAGCCGCTGCACTATATGGTGGCGGTCTTCGTAGGCTACCTGCTCCACTTCTTCAGGAGTCACGGAGTGCTTAGCAATGTGCCTAATACGGTCGGGCGGCATGATAAACCGTGTTATCTTCAATGGATTTCACCTGTGGTATATTATAACACAACGTAGCACTAAATAAAATGACAGCTAAATGCTCGTCAAAGTAGCCGCGGGGACTTCCTTGCCCCGTAAGGGAAAGAAGGCCCTTCGTGGAATACCGGCTTTAAACAAAAGCGGCAGGCACGCTTTGGCGTTCCTGCCGTCATCTTATTGGCCCTCTTTTTTGCAAAAAATTTTTTCTCCCTAACCGGCCATGCCTGGAAGGCACAAACAATCATGAAAATAGGGCTATTTTCGTGCTAACCTTCCTGGATAATTGTACCGTTCTCAGCCCACCCGGGCGGTGCTTATATTAGAACTCGGTCCGGTCAGCAAAATGCGGCCAAGAGGAAGCCCTTCGGCTTCCAGGCGCGATAAATCTATCAGGGCGCTGGCACGGTCAATATCTATGCCTACCAGGTTCCCTTCGGCGTCAAAGTCCAGCACTACGCCGGGCGCTACTTCTAACGAGTCGGCGCTGTCTTTTTCCGAAAGGTCTATATACAGGGTGTCAGTATCCGCGTAGTAATGGAATTTCATGTTTTTCACCCCTCTTTGGTGGTTGCAATTTTAAAATTGCGATCAGGAAAGGCATTGTGAACCGTTTGGCCATCTTCCAGGGTTACCACTCGCAAGTATTTCCCCAAGTCCGGGACATATATCCAGTGACGTATTCGCCCATCTGGCTGCACTTCACGATACTCGGGTTTACGTATGGCCTGCTCGCACCATTCCACCTTAAGGTAGGGGCGCTTTCGCAAAACCTGCTCTTCAAAATAGCGCATGGTTTTCATTTCCTGTTAACCAGCCCTCTCCTGGTAAATATTATACCCTAACTCAAGGTTTCACGCTATAATTATATGGGTTCTCTTCTTTTTGGGCTTTATCGACCTTGGTGGATGTTTATAATCCTCCCGCAGGCCTCCAGAACTCCCTCCCGCATTGCTGGAACCAGTTTTGTCATGCTAATCTCGATGTTAAATTACACTTAACCAGCCTAGCCCCCTTTTCCTCCCCTTTCTCTCCGCTTCCGCTCCGCTTTTGTGTCTATCTTCACAATTAAATATAATTTAATCCTTCTCCTTCAATGCCTTCCTAAAGTGTCATTTAGCACACTATCATCCTTAAAACTAGTCCTAACTTTATCAATTTAAAATATCGAGATAACATGTAACAGTTCCCCCAAAGTGATATAATTTTAGCAAATTATTCTGGGGGGCTGTTTATGCAACTGGTATACAATTTCGGTATTTCCCTGGAGGATTATGCTGCCCGGGGTAAGAAAAATGAGTTTCCCGTCATAGAGTCTTGCCCTATCTGTATGGCCCGGCAGGCTCTAAAGCGGCATGGTTTTTACTGGCGTAATGCCGGTAGTGACTCGGAAAAGTGGCTACAGCTGCCCATCTGCCGCTTTTGGTGCCGCTCCTGCCGGCACACCTTCTCTCTTTTGCCTTCCTTTCTCCTGCCGTATTACCAGTATTCCCTTAAGTTCATTCTGGACTGTCTCATATATTTCTTCTCCAAGGCCCGCCTCCTTATTTACTACCAGCTGCTCCAGTTCTACCGCCGCCGTTGGGCGAAGAACATGAATTGCATCCAGGCCTTCTTCCGGGAGCAGGGTTACCAGGAAATAATCCCGCCGGAATTTAAACAAAGGGCCATAAAATTGCTGGAAATGATTGCCGCGTTCCCCAACGCCGAAACCTTTTCCCAAAGGTTCCATAATCATTTCCGGCGCAATTTTATGGCTAATTAATTTTACCATGCTTTCCCCGGTTCCGTAAAGCCTCCCTGCTACATTAGCCACCACACACCTTTTGCCTGTCCTGGGGGACAGGTTAAGGTTAAACTGGTAAATGACCGGACCGGTTAACCTTAAATCCTGGGGAGGGGTTGTGATGGACGAGAAGGACCGGGAAAATATCGCTCTTTTTCGCTTTAGCTTGATTGCGCCGTTGTTGCAGGGTCAGGTAGCCAGCAGGAAGGCCTACCTGGAGAGTATTACGGCCAGACCCCATGAAGTACCGTATTATGGCCTCTGCGACTATAGCCCCCAGACCATTGCCAGCTGGCTCAGGGATTACCGCCGCGAGGGGTTTGAGGGGTTAAAACCGAAAAGGCGTTCTGACCGGGGAAGGCCGCGGGCCTTATCCCCGGAGTTACAGGAGCAACTCCTGGCCCTGCGCCAGGAGGAGCGTTCCTGTCCGGCTTCTGTCTTTTATGAACAACTGGTGGCTAAAGGTGTTATTTTACCGGACGCCGTTTCTTACGCTACCATTTACCGTTTCCTGAAATCCAGGGGGCTTTTAGGCCGGGAGATGCGGCGGGAGCCGGAACGGAAACGCTTTGCCTATGATACGGTGAATACCCTCTGGCAGGGGGATGTGGCGGCCGGGCCTTACCTTCGCGTTGGCAACAAAAAGGTGGCTACTTTCCTCTTTGCTTTTATCGATGATTGTTCCCGCCTGGTGACTTTTGCCCAGTTTTTTACTTCCGAGAAGTTTGAGTCTTTGAAGGTGGTCTTCAAGGAGGCTATCTTACGCCGGGGCATTCCGCAGATGGTCTACGTGGATAATGGTAAAATCTATCGTTCGGAGCAGCTGCAGCTGGCCTGCGCGGCCCTGGGGATAGCCTTGATCAATACTAAACCCTATGACCCGCAGAGCAAGGGTAAGATCGAAAGGTTCTTCTTGACCGTCAGGCAGCGTTTCTTGCCCCTGGTTAAAGATGAACACCTTAAATCTCTGGATAACTTGAACCGCTCTTTCTGGCAGTGGCTGGAGGAAGATTATCACCGCCAGGTCCACAGTGCTTTGGGTATGAGCCCCCTGGATAAGTTTATGTCCCAGTTCAGCCAGGTTAAGATGGTGAGCGACCCGGCTGTTCTGGAGCCGCTTTTTTTCAAGCGGGAGGAACGGCGGGTACATCATGATGCTACTATCTCCATTAACAAGCGCCTTTTTGAGGTGCCGCCTCAATTTATCGGCAACCGGGTGGAGGTGCGCTTTGACCCGGAAAAACTGGAGCGGGTCTTGATTTTTGTGGCCGGTAAAGAGGTGGCGGTGGCACAGCCGGTGGCGCTCAGTGTTAACGCCCGGGCAAAGCGGGAGAGCAAACTTTCTTTTGCCAGCTTACAGGGAGGGGGCCAAAACTAGAATGTACCAGGCTTTTTATGGCTTAAAAGGGGCTCCTTTTGGCAAGGAGCTAAAACCCCAGGATGCCTTCCTTTCCTGCAGTTTAAAAGAAACGAGGGCCCGGCTGGAGTATTTATCCCGCGTCCGGGGCATGGGGGTCCTGGTGGGGGAACCGGGAGCCGGTAAGACCTTTGCCTTGCGGGTCTTTTGTGCTAATTTAAACCCGGCCCTCTTTAAGGTTATTTATTTGCCCCTGGCCACAGGGACGGTCATGGATTTTTACCGCGGTTTGGCCCGGGGCCTGGGGGAAGAACCGTCTTTCCGCAAGATTGACCTTTTTCACCAGATCCAGCAGGCGGTCCAGGTGTTCTTCCGGGATAAAAAGATTACGCCCGTCTTCATCCTGGATGAGATGCACCTGGCTAACCCCAAATTCCTGCTGGACCTGGCCCTGCTCTTTAATTTCGCCATGGACGCCTTTAATCCTTTTATCCTGGTCCTGGCCGGCTTGCCTTTTTTGTTGAGCCGCTTGGAGTTGAACCAGACCCAGTCTCTGGCCCAACGCCTGGTGGTTCGCTTCCAGGTGGAACCTTTAAACCGTGAGGAGGTGGGCGCCTACCTGGAGCACCATTTATCCCTGGTGGGGGCTACCAGGCCTTTATTTGAGCCGCCTGCCGTCGAGGCCATCGCTTCTCGCTCCCGCGGCTGGCCGCGCCTGGTGAACAACCTGGCCCTGACTTCCCTCCTCTGGGGCGCCCAGCTTAAAGCCCAGCTGATTAGTGCTGATGTGGTCCGCCAGGCAGCTGCCGAAATTGGCCTCTAAGGGTGGTGGCTATGCTTAAGCTTGCTTCCCCCAGAGACGTGGAAAGTCTCCTGGAGATCCTGGCTTTCGTCCTCTGGGCGAATACTTTTGGGTCCTACGGTGAGGAATTGGAACGCCCGGTATTGGATTTCGCCCGCGACCTTTACGCTGAATTGCTAAAATACCTGGAGTCTTTCTATACCGCCCGCGAGGAACCCCATTATTACAGCTTTATTTGCCAGTTGCAACTGGAACAAGGATTTGATTTCCAGAGAAAACGCCTGGCTGCCCTTGATAAAAAATTGGCGGAACGGTTCAAGGCCCCTTCTTTTTAGGCCGCGTTGAGCGGCTTTTTTCTTTGGGGATTTTATTGTGCTAATGTGCAATTCCTGAGAATTTGGGGTGCTGTAATTTGATAATCTTGCAGTTTGTGCCGGCGGCGTGAGTTACTTTAATTTGAAAAACGGTGGTTAATTTAATGTGCTAAATGACATAATAGCCCGGCGGACAATGATATTGGGATGGTTTAAATGGGGCAATAAAAAACCCAAAGAAAAAACTCCTGTCCCTTACAGACAGGAGTCATCGGCGCGTAAGGCGCATTTTCGAGATCCTCCGGGCCGACTCCTTGGCCTTAGCTTAACTTAACTATATAATCTTTATTATTAAATGTCAATTTCCTTGTCATATAATTTGGGGTTATTTCCCCTTGACATACTAAAGGCCGGGCTGTTAAATTTAAATACGAACTGGAATACTTGGAGAAGAGACTTCTCCAAACGGTGATGGAGTTCACCGGAAAAACCACCCGTAAGGGTTGATGACTCCTACCAAGGATCAAATTCCTGGTAGGAGAATGTGCAGTTAGCCCAACTCCTACCAGGTAGAGTCTGGAGGAGTTTTTTTATGAGCCAGGTAAGGCAAGATCAGCAAGCGAAGGTAACTAAAGATGCAAGTACCCTTTTTTTACAAACTTTAGAGCTTCTGAATGGCTTGGGGCCAGAATTTGAAGAAGTGAGACAAAAGATCCAGGCCTTGCAAGAGCGGCTTTTAAACGAACGCTTTCACCTTGCCGTTCTCGGGCAGTTCAAGCGCGGTAAAAGTACCTTTATAAACGCTCTTCTGGGCGATGAAGTGTTACCCACAGCCATCCTGCCCCTGACTGCCGTTCCTACCTTTCTTCTCTGGGGTCCCGAGATCCGTGCCCGCGTTCTCCGCCAGGAGGGCCACCAAAGAGAAGAATTTACAGGCCGGGACACTAGAGCTTTAACTGCTTTTCTTGCGCAATTCGTTACTGAAGCAGGGAATCCCAAAAATCATAAAAAGGTATCCCAGGTTGAGGTCTTCTACCCCTCCCCTCTTCTTCACAAAGGAGTAGTCTTAATCGATACTCCCGGCATTGGTTCAACTTTCCGGCATAACACTGAAGCTACACTTAACTTCCTGCCCCAGTGTGATGCTGCCTTATTTCTCGTTTCGGCGGATCCGCCGATCACCGAGGTGGAAGTAGAATTTCTGAAAGCGGTCCGTTCCAAGGTTACTCACCTTTTCTTTATTTTAAATAAGGTAGATTATCTCAATAAGGAAGAAATAACATCTCTTTTAACCTTCATTAAAAATGTTTTGCGGGAGCAAATTGGCATAGAAGGAGACCCCCCCATCTTCTGCGTGTCGGCCCGTCTGGGACTTGAGGCCCGAAAAACGAATGATACCGCCCTCTGGAATCATAGCGGCCTGGAAGAAGTCTGGCGTTATCTTGTTGATTTTCTTGCTCGCGATAAAAACAACGCCCTGCAGGCAGCCCTGGCTAAAAAAGCTATCGATATAATTGCCGACATTATAATGCGCTTGCAGCTTACCATTCGTTCCCTGGAGATGCCCCTGGCTGAACTAGATGACCGCCTGCAAATATTTGAGAAAAAAATTCAGGAGGCTGAGCAGCAACGAGTCTTGCTGGGAGATCTCCTGGCCGGCAACCGGAAACGAATGGTGGCGTTTCTGGAGGAACAAGTTGAAGCCTTACGCCAGAAGGCCCGGACTCACCTGCAAGGAATTGTCCAGGATCGTCTGGCCGGAATGGGTAACAGGTTTAATGAAAATGCAATCCGGGAAACCCTGGCCAATGCCATCCCTGATTTTTTTGAACATGAGCTCGGTGAAATGGCGCGCGTTTTTGACCAGCGGGTTACCGAAGTGCTGCGCCCCTACCAGCAACGAGTCGATGAGCTGATTGAGACGGTGCGGAAAACGGCTGCCGAGCTTTTTGACATTCCTTATCATGCTCCCAGTAGTTCCGGCGCTTTTGAGATGAAACGCCAGCCGTATTGGGTAACCCACAAGTGGGATTCCAGCTTTAACCTTCTCCCGGAAGGTATATTTACCAGGCTTTTGCCAGAGAGTTTACGCCGGGCAAAGATGACAGAAAAATTGAGGCAACAAATTGAAGCCTTGGTTTTAAACAATGTGGAAAACTTGCGCTGGGCCACTTTACAGAATCTAGATCAAGCCTTTCGCCGTTTCGGATCCAGTCTAGATGAGCGTCTCCAGGCAACCGTTTTAGCTACCCGGGGAGCCATCCAGGCGGCACGGTCAAAACGCCTGGAGCATACCCAGAATGTGGTTCAAGAGATTACCAGGCTCCAGTCCATTACCAGGGAATTCTCGGAAATTCAGGCCAAATTCGAGGCATTCATTGAGGGTCAAGGAGTTTGGAGGTAAAAATATGTCAATCGCGTCTGCTTATATTCAACTGGAAACAGCGTTAAAAAAGCCGGGTTGTCCAATTTGTACCATCGCTAAGGAAACCGGCAGGCGATATCTCGATAACTTGTTGTATGAGTATGTTAATGACCCGCTTATACGTTCCTGCATTGAAGCCTCGTGGGGCTTTTGCCAGCAACACACCAGGGAACTTATGGATTTCAGCATCTATAGCCTGGGTATTGCCATAATCAATGAAGGCCTCCTGGATAACTGGGCTAAACACCTTACCAATCCGGCCAATTTTCTTTCTGCTGACAACAAAAGCAGCTTCCCGAGGCTGTTGAAGCGCCATTCTCAAGAAGGACCGGGCAGCAAACTCGCTGCCGCCCTGAAACCTACAAATTCCTGCCCCGCCTGTAGGAGTGAGGAAGAAATAACCCAGACTATCCTTCGTGAATTAAATTATCAAGTAGCCGCTAATGATGGCAACATCACCGCCTTATATGACAAATCCCCCGGGTTATGCCTACCCCATTTTCGCCGGGCTATAGCTTTGGCAGAGAACCTAGCCAGCGTTAAAATGCTAGTGCAGTTGCAACTTAAAAAAATTCAGGCCTTACAACATGAGCTCAAAGAATTCATTCGCAAACAGGACTATCGTTTTATCGACGAACCCCGCGGCCAGGAAAAGGATTCCTGGAGAAGAAGCTTAACCCTGCTGGCCGGATATGCAACTTAATGGTTCCTTGTTGTTTCGTTGAATGAATTTAATTGTCTTTTCCGAATATGCTGTTATACAAATCTTCGCCATAACTAGTTTGCAAGGGTTCACCTTCGATTAACTTAAAAGTTCGTGTTCCGTCGGCTTGCCTTTCAGCCCGCAGGAAAAGTGCAGTTGCCATTTTTTTATCGAAAAAGCCATGGGCAAATTCATATAAATGCGTAACGAAAAAAACCTTGATGTGTTTTTCCAATAAAGCGCTTACTATCTGCCTTGCAATCTCCGAACCTTCTCTTTCGTTTGTCGCGGCAAATGATTCATTAAACAGCACCATGGAATTTGACGTTATATGGTCTATGATATCGCTCATTCTGCTAAGTTCTTCATCGAGTTTGCCGCTTTTCATGGTAACGTCTTCTTCCCGTTTGTAGTGCGTGAAAAGGCTGTCGCAGAAATTGGCGCAGAAAGATTCAGCCGGCACAAACATACCGCATTGCATCATTAATTGGGCCAAACCTATGCTGCGCAAAAAAGTCGATTTGCCACCCTGATTGGCGCCTGTAATTATTACGAGCTCTTTATTGTCGGCATTCACATCATTGCCTACAATTTTTTGTTCCAGGGTTAAAGCCAGACAGACGTCGTATAATCCTTTAAAAGAATGTCTGCGTTCGCCGGGAGCTACAGGGAGGGGAAAGCACGTTGGCTCCCCTATGTGAGTAAGGCGTTCATACAAGTTCAAACAACCGATGTAAAAGGCCAATTCGGTCCGCAAAACGTTAAAAAAACTGAGAATATGATCATTGGACTGGGCGAGGGCATTGGCAACAAGGTTGATCCCCCTGTCTTTTAATTCCGACAGGGCCCTCGCCCCGCTTTCGTCGCGATCGGCGATATAAAAGGTGTAAACGGGCGCTTTTTTGGTAAAAACTCTCTCTATCCAGCTCTGTTTTTTATCTTGGGGTTTACGGAGAATGTAATTGATACCTTTATTACCTTTTCCTAGTTCAGCGCTGATCAAAACTCCCTCACGGAATTTCAGTTCCTTTAGATGATTTTGGATGCAGGCGAAATATTCATCGCTAAGTTCTTTGTTGAGCATCGCGAAAAAAGCGGTAAAGCCGTCTGATTCAAATTTATCGGCATGTTCATCGGCGATAGTTCTTAGTTTTTTAAGCATGTCCACAAACATCTGCAACACTTCTACCGATCTATACAATATGGCAGCAGGGTATCTGCTGAAAATGCTTAAGTAATTTTTTTTCTCTTTTTCAATTGATTCTACCGCGATATCGTAGATAGCCCTGACAATGGCAGAATTTTTCAGGCAATCTCTTAAAATATCCTGCCGGTATAATACTGTCTCCAGATCATTATTTAAACCGGACAAAACGGCTTTTTGGGCCACATCAAATAGAAATTTGTCACCGAGGGCCATGGCGTTGAACAGCGTGTTTAATTCCAGATCTTGGGTCAGCGCTTGTTCATTCCACGGTAATTTCTCCTGAAGGTCAAAATCATGATCTTTAAACATGAGAAAAACCTTCATAATTTTATCCGCTCCTTTAAACAATCGTATGTGAGTCGATACTTTTCGGCAATTGCTAGCGCGTATGCAAGTCCATCGGCAGGCCTTCTTACAATTTTATATGTTCGTACTGCCGGATTTTCGGGTACTACCGTGCTGACCATGCTTACGGTTTTCTCGCTTAAAAAAGCCAATTCATCTATGAAGGTTACGCAAACGCATAATAAATCAAGTTGTATTATCCTCTCCATTACTTTCCGGCTCAAATATATAGCATCTTTTAATGTTGTGGAAGTGAAAATCTCGTTCATGATGATGATGCTATTGCAAGTGGCCTTGTTGAGGATATCGTGTATCCTGACCAAATCATCCTGTAGCTTGCCACGGAGATTTTTAACGTTTTCTTCCTTTTCAAAATGGGTAAAAAGCTTGTCGAAGAGAAAGAGGCGCGCTTCCCTGCCCGGGACGGGGCAACCAAGGCTGGCCAAATAATGCAGCTGTCCGAAGGTACGGGCAAAGGTTGTTTTACCGCCCTGGTTCGGACCGGTTACTACAAATATACGCTCCTTACCTTTTAGGTAAAAATCATTACAGACAACGGCTGAGCCTTCGTTAATGAGTTTATAAGCCAGGGCCAAATCAAATCCTTCATAATCATAAACTTCCTTACATGTACTGGAAATTTGCGGATAGCAAAATTTCAATCCCTTTCGTTTGAATATCGCGACATACTCCAGATAAGCAATGTAAAATTGTATCTCCCGATCAAAAACGGCTATCGTTTCATCCAGATAATTGCCGTTTTCCATACAGTAATTATCAAGGCGCAAAAATATATCGGCATACAATTGGGCAACTAAATCAAGTATTTTTGCTTCAACATGGTTCATATCCGGCCAAGTGGAAAATTCAACCTTGTAATCTTTCACCGCTCCTTGCTTGAATTTCTCAAATGTTTTTTCCACTTCCGCGCTATAATCAATCTCATCTTCATATTTGCGGACCTTGATGCGGTTACCTTTGATGAGTAAACAATATTTTACGGTAGATAAATCGGCTTTTAGCTTTTTCGTTTCTGTTAGCAAAGACCTAAAACGGTCGGAATGGGTATAGTTTATCAGATATTCGCGGAAGGCTAAAAAGCCGCGTGATTTTAACTCTATAAGGGTTAAATCATGTACCAGGCAATTAACGGCGTCGCAGTAAATTTCTACCGCATCTAAAAACCATCTTTCCTTTTGGTATTTATAATAAAGCTTGTCTGCTTGGGTGAGATGTTCGCGCATTGTGCGCATTTTTTGGGTAAATGATTTTATATGCTCAAAGAATGTTTTATTTTCCAGATCCTGCATTATTTCATGACGATAGTTGATCGCGTCGATATCGTTCAACGAAGTGTAAAAAAACGGTTTTAAATTATATTCTTCTTTGCCGGCCGTAATGGTGTCTATAATCTGATCCAGATTTAAATCAACAAAAAAGATGGGAGCTTCGAGTGTTTCTTTTATTATCCCGTCTTCAGTTTTTTTAAATAGTATGCTTTGGAAAGTCATGAGAAGAACACCTCCCTGCCAAACAGCACGCTGTAGAAATTCCATGGACAAAGAGTGCCTCTTGTTTTATTAACGAACCGCGTGGTCAGGAAAGGGATTTCTGGATAAGCAGTTTACACCTGCTGGCGGGTTATAAAAATTAAAGATGGTATTACAGGGATTCAACGAAAAGTATTTTTACCGACATAGAGCATCAGCAACACCGAAAGTAGCTGGGTTGCTACTGAAAAGGCTACCACGTATCCTGCTGATAGGTCGTAAAGCATCCCCATTAATGCACTTCCCAGAAACCAAAATATACCATAGCCGGTATTAAACACCCCATAGGCAGTACCACGCCTGTCAAGGGATATCATATTGGCCACGGCAGCGCGTAAGACGGATTCCTGCGCCCCCATGCCTATGCCCCAAATTACCATTCCAACCAGAGCCATGGTGAAGCCTCCTAAAAACACCAGAGGGGCAAACAAGGATGAGACCAGACCAGCAATAGCCAAAACATAAATGCCTATCCGGTCGAACAAATACCCGAATATTAAAGCAGCAAGGGCATCGGCTATCATGGCGATAGCATAAAGTATGGGAATCCAATTACTTGATACCAGTGATCCTTTGCCTAAATGATAAGCAATTAAGGGATAATCAACGTAACCTGCCGCTATGAAAGCAACTGCTACCAGGTAGAGCCAAAATGTTCTTGGTAATCCCTTGCCCGCAGGTATGGCTTGGGCCGCTTCCAGCTCTCGAGGAGTTGGGTATAAAAGCCTGGCAACAGCAAGGACTGTAATCGCTAAGATAGCCGGGATAAACAAAACGGCAAACCCAGTTTGATAGCCGCCTCTTAAATAAAGTACTAAAGCTACAATCAGCGGGCCGGTAACGGCCCCGATTTGATCCATAGCCTCATGGAGGCCAAATCCCCATCCCCTTCCCACTTCCGAAGTAGCGTGGGAAAGCATGGCATCGCGGGCAGGAGTGCGAATAGCTTTGCCTACTCGCTCAGTAATCATCAAAATGGCCGCTAGCTGCCAGTTGCCTGCCAGGGCCAAAAGGGGTACCGCAAAAAGGTTAAGAATATATCCCACAATTGTAATGGGCCAGTATCTCCCTGTACGGTCGCTTAAATAGCCGGAAATCAACCGTACGCCGTAACCCAACAATTCGCCTAGTCCGGCAACGAAGCCAACCACTGCCCCGCTAGCCCCCAGCAATGCCAGGAAAGGCCCGGTAATGCTGCGCGCCCCTTCATAGGTCATATCGGAAAGCAGGCTAACAATCCCTAGTAAGATAATAAATTTAAATGCCTTTTGTAGCGAAGGGGTTATTTTTTTGCCTTTACTCTGTTCCTCCATCAGGAAACCTCCTTAAAATTTATAGCCCCAAAATAAGGGAATAAATGACTCCTGCCTGCATTATCCAGACAGGAGTCATCAGCGCCATGAGCGCATTTTCGAGATTTCTCGAGGCCGACTCCTTGGCCTCGGATTAAGCTAAATCAACTTTTCTCCAGAATTTATCCTTCCCTTATTTTTTCCCCTTAATTATTAACACCGGACAGCTCGCCAGTCTTACCACGGCCTCCGAAACGCTTCCTAAAAGGTAACGCTTGATACCACTTAAACCCCGGGCACCTAGTACCAGTAGATCATAACCCTCCTCTTCCACCAGGCGGGCCAGGGTATCGGCCGGGTGGCCCGGCACTACTCTGGTGGTTAAGGTTAGACCTTCACGGGCAGCCAGGTTTGTAGCTTCTTCCAAAGCTTTGCTAAAAAAGTTTTTGGCATCTTCCAGAACCCCATTAACTTCGTCTCTGGTATCGGCAAAATCGGGTACATGGGCCACGGAAACAACGGTAATTTGCGCCCCGTATTTTTTAGCCAGGTCGAGGGAAACATGGAGAGCTTTCCTGGCATGAGGCGAACCATCGTAGCCTACTAGAATCTTGTTAAACATGGTTTAATTACCCTCCTCTTTTTGGGGTATCAATGCATGGCGCCGTTTTTCTTGTTTTACCGCCGGTGCCAGGTCGGGCCGGAAAAAGGCCTGGGCAATCATTGTCGGTACTACGGCGCTAAGAATAACTACCGTCACCAAAATCGTATACTGGGCCTGGCTGATATAGCCATGGTTCAAGCCAAACAACGAGGAAATGGTGCCGAAGGTCAGCCCGGTAGACATCAGTAAAGTGGTATACATGCCTTCCCGCGGTTCAAATTTAAAGAAACGCGTTGCCGGCCAGACACCAATGAATTTAGTTGCTATTTTAATCAAAAGCGCGATGATAATTATCCCGGCGCTGGTAATCACTGCTGGAAGGGAAACAAAAAGTCCAGCTTTTAGAAAGTAAAAAGGCGTCAAGAAAGCAAAGGCCATAGTCCGCATTCTTAAAGTCAAATTCTTCTCTTCGAGGAAGAAACCGGCAACGGCCAGTCCTAACAGGTAAGCCGGCAAAACAGCTTCGCTATTAGCCATGGAGGCCAGCCCGCCCAGCAAGAAAAGGAGAAAGAACAGGTACTTAATTTCCAGTTGGCTTACCCGGTTACCATAATGCTGGATAAATAAACGGCTGAAGCGCGGTACTATAGCCAGGACTACGGCTGTTACCGCAATAAATAAGACCATCCAGGCATTAAAATTGGCAAAAAGAACTCCCAGGGCCACTACTGTCCCTAGATCCGTTATAAAACAGGCCGCCAGGATAATCCGGCCTAATTCACTTTCATTCAGGCCGGTCTCTACCATCACGGCATAGACCACGGCTACGGAGGTAGTCGACAGGGCAATACCGGCAATTTCAGCCGCCGGCAGAGTCCAGCCCAGGGCATAATAAGCATAGGCAAAAGCCCCGCCAAAAGGCAAAGCAAAGGAAAGCAGACCGATTGCTACGCTTTCTTTAAACCTGCTGCGCAAAACTACCGGATCGACCTCGGCCCCGGCCAGGAAGGTGAGGATAATGCTGCCAACCCCGGCCAGGAAATCAACCCACGGCGTGGTGTGTAGACCCAAAAAATTACCGCCAATTACGCCCACCGCTATTTCCATCAAGGAAATGGAGATCCCTGTCCAACCGGCCAATAAACCTCCTGCCAAAGCTAAACCCAGCCACTCGGCTGCCACGAGCCACATGTTTTCCATCAGCTTAACCTCCCCTTTTGTTAGACCAGGGATCGGCATGAGCTTTAAAAAGGCTTGGGCAGCTCGGGGCGCGTAACAATAAAAAGCTCCTACCGATCACTGGCCGCTTTCGGTAGGAGCTATTAGCTCATTGAGCATTAGGCGAGCTCCATCGCCGTTGGGGGGTAATTCGCCCCCCGGTATTGTCTAAAGAATATTATAGCAGCGACATCTAATATTGCAAGTATTTTTTAGTCTAGTCTAGCGCAAGCTGCCCTGCGAGCATGAAGGTATTTGTTTAAGCCTGGTCCTGCAAAGGTATCGTGATGCTAATATGGGTACCTTTACCCGGGGCGGTGTTAATTTTCATCTCACCGTTTAAGAGCTGGACCCTCTCGCGGATGCCTACCAGCCCGTAGCCATTACTCTCTTTATCGCCCTGGACAGAGTTTAGCTCAAATCCCTTGCCCATATCGCGGATCGAAATGGTAATCTTATCGGGCAGCATCTCCATTTTAACCAGGGCGCTTTCGACCTGGGCGTGCTTTTTAATGTTATTAACCGCCTCTTGAATAATGCGAAAAAGGGCTGCCTCTATGGTGGTGTCCAGCCGGCGCTCCTGCCCGAAGAAAAGAAATTCAATTTCCAGGCCGTATTGTTCCTTATAAGTGGCAAAGTACCGTTTCAACGCCGGGGCCAGGCCCAGATCGTCGAGGACCATGGGCCGCAGGTCAAAAATAATCTTGCGGACGTCCTGCAAGCTCAGCATGACGATATTTTGCAGGGCCAGCAATTCCTCCCTGATTTTACCCGGATCTTTATCTAAAAGTTTCAGGCAGTACTCGGCCCGCATAACGATGTTGGCCATGGACTGGGCCGGGCCGTCGTGAATTTCCCGGGCAACGCGCTTGCGCTCTTCCTCCTGGGCCCGGATAATGCTGAGGGCCATCTGCTGTGTTTGCTGCAGTTCCCCAAGCTTTAAGCTCAAATCGTGGAGCCCGCCGTTTAAATAGGTTAGGACCACCCCTACCTGGGAAATTAACTTTTCTGCCCTCTGGATAGTTGTTTGTAAACGGCGGAGGCTCATTTCCAGGTGATTGCGCCGGTATTGCAGCACCTTCTCCTTTTCCCTGAGCTTAATAAGTTCAATCTGCAAATTATAGGCCGTATCGTAGGCAGTTTTGATATCTCGCTCGGTATAGCGGTTAAAGTCTCTGCTTACCTCTGCCAAACGCAACCGGGCTCTTTTTTCCGCCCGCTCCAGCTTATCAACCTCCGTTATAATGGCGTTCAACTCATTCTTGACTGCTGTCAATTCACTACTAACCAGGTTCGCCTCAGTGCGTGTATTTTCAGCGATATCATAAATCTGAGCCTGACTGCGCTCAATGGCTTCGATAGTTTCTTTGACGATGCGATCCAGGGTACTGATGTCCAGCACCGGGCTCACCTCGCACCAAAGGATTTAAGTTTTATACTGCCAGGCTAAAGCTTTAAGGCGTTCGATCATCCGTAATAGCTTTTTGGCCAGGGAATCAATTTCTTGCCAGTCGGCTAAGGGTAACTGGCCGTCACTGCTTAAGCTACCCTGTAACAATTTATTTAAGGCAGGGAGATAATCACCGAAATCCTTGGTTAAGGTATGGGAAGTAGTTGCCAACCATTCCAATTCCTCCCGGATTTCGAGTTCTACTTCTTTCTTTCCCTGGAGAATCTGCCTGAGCTCCACCCACGTCGTAGTGGAAGCAGCCAAATTGTCTTGTAACGCTCCGACCTGGAGCAGGCTTTTTTCCAGCGCCTCCCGGTTAGCTCTGCAAGCATCCATCAGCGCTATGAGTTCCAGCCTGAGATCTTTTAGATAAGTGTATGTATCTCGCAGTGCCTGGCTTAAGTTTTCGGCAGCGGTGGTTAACCCCTCATTCCCCGATTTTGCCGCCTCTAAGGCCACCTCGACCACGAAGGGAGCCAAATGCTCGCTAAGCGCCGCCAGGTTAGCAATACCCGCTGACCAGAGCTCTCCCTTTTCCAAAAGTAATGCTTGTAATTTTTGGCTTTCAGCCAGTTCATGGTAAAAGTCGTTTAGTTTGCTGGTGGCTGTTCTAACAGCCGTGGCTCCCTTTTCAGCGGCCCCTAAAGCATTGTTGGTCAGAGTGAAACTCGCGTTTTGGCGCTCGCTGGTTTGCTGGAAGCGATTTACCAGTTGTTCTGCCAGGGAGGCTGACAGCGCCAAAGCCTTTAGCTGTTCCTCAGCATTTTCTTTCAGGTAAGCCAGGTTGCGGAGGAAACGGCTATTGGTGCGGCCTGCCGTTTGGAGGGAACTATGGAGTTGCTCCATTCCTTTCTGCACATCGGCAATACTTATTTTAACTGACTGGATTAAGTTGGCTAAATGAAAAGACATGGTGTTAAAGGAATTGGCGAGATCGCCCAATTCATCTCCACCCAAAACGTTTGCCCGGGAAGAAAAATCGCCGGCAGAAACCAGTTCTGCGGCAGCCGTTAACTCGGCTAAGGGTTTTTGCAGGATTCGCTTGGTAAGTATGGCTGCTAAAAAAATACCGGCCAGAACAGCGGCCAGGGCAAACAAGGCCCAATCAACAGCCATAGCTAAAGTGGAATTTTTTAATTGCGCCGGGTTAAGGCCTAAGCGGACATAACCAATAGTCTCGCCCCCAAAGGGCGTGATGGGAGCCGTGAATTCATTTGCGGCTGCCGCCGTATCGACGCCGGCTGTCTTCCCGCCAGCCGGAAAATTGTTAGTACTTGCGGCCAGCACCCTGCCGCTGGTATCAGTAACGACTACATAATCTATGTTACCATACGAGTTGAGCTTGTGAACAATACCTGTTAAAAAATCAAGGTTTCCTGATAAAATATATTCGGCAGCAAACAGAGCTACTGTACGGGCAATTTCCTGGCCTTTCCCCTGGTATTCCCGGCGGATCAGGGCCTGTTCACGAAGAAAAAAAGAGGACCCGACCACGGGGATTATAAAGAGTAATAGTAAACCCAAGGCTAGAGTTATTTTGTTGATAACCGAAATACGCCTGCTGCCAATAGCTAAGTTAATTCCTTTAAACATACGGCTCCTCCCTATCATCAAACACTAACCTGTCACCCATTCTGGTGTTAGTTTGCTTAAGCCGCCCCGCCGGTAGTTCCACCACCAGCCTGGAGCGACGGATGAGGGGACTAAAGCGAAACGGCCGCAAATTGGCCAGGGTAAAAAGAACCTGGCCATCGGCAGCGACAAAGAGCACGTCCAGGGGAAATTTAAGAAAACAAGTATGGATTGCCTGGCAGGGTAACAAAACTAAAGCTTCCTCCTCACCCACTGCCGGGCGCCCCATCCACCCTAACAAGCGCTCGTAAAAGGTGCGGGCCAGGCGAACTTCTTTGGCCAGCACGACCTGTTTGGTAACGTTAAATATAATTATTTTAATCACCCCATATCCGGCTAGACCGCCCGTTTAAACACCCTTACTTAATAAAATACTTCGTAATCTGAATTACTGCCGGGCCCAACAAAACTACAAAAATGGCCGGGAAGATGAAAAAGACCATGGGAATCAGCATTTTTACCGGCGCTTTCATAGCCAGTTCTTCAGCCCGCTGGCGGCGTTTAAGGCGAATTTGTTCCGCCTGCAACCGGAGGACGTTACCGATGCTTAAGCCCAGCTGGTCGGCAAGGATTACTGCGCCTGTAAAAGAAGCCAGATCTTGTACCCCGGTACGACCTGACAAATCGCGCAGGGCTTCGGCCCTGGGCTTACCCATTCTTATCTCCTGCAAAGTAAGGCCAAATTCCTCCGCCAGGGGACCTTTGCTTTTCTCCACTACCTTAAGTAAAGCGCCGTCAAAACCGAGGCCGGCCTCAACACTTACCGTCAAAAGGTCCAAAACGTCAGGCAGGCTCTTTTCTATTGCCTGCTGTCGCTGCCGGCCTTTGACTTGCAGGTAAAAATCCGGTCCATACCAACCGGCCAGCAGCCCCAGCAAACTAAGGATAAATATACTCTGAACCTGTTGTACCAAACTCGTTCCTGCTAACGCGCCCAAAACAGCTGCCAACCCGCCGGCTAAGTATTTTATCACCAGGAGTTCCCGGGGCGCTATTTTACTTTGGAGATTGGCGTAATTTATCCTGCGGCCCAGTTCGGCTTCTTTTTCGGCCGGTAACATTTTGATCAATTTTTGGCTCCACATGCCGAGTATGGGCTTGATAGCGCGTTGGTAGAAAGGGGCTTTGAGTTCCCGTTCCCTTACCGTAGAAACCGGCTGGCTGCCCAACACCTCGCTTATCCGCCGGGTCTTCCTTGGGTTGGCTCGGGTAAGTTGCTGGTAAAGCATGACGGCTAGCAGAAAAAATAGCCCAAAAACCGCTACGGCAATGACCAAAGGCATATGCGCCACCCCTAAACTTCAATACTAATGATCCTACGAATTATGATAACGCCCATGAGCTGCGCCAGCACGGCACTAAGTAGCATGATGACGCCGGTTCTGGTGGTAAAAAGAAGGCTTAAATAGCCGGGATTTAGTAAGTAGATAACTGTGGTAAGGACAACGGGTAATAAACCGATAATCAGGCCCGATATCCTTCCCTGGGCGGTCAGGGTTTTAATCTCACCTTTGATGCGTACACGCTCCTTGATGGTATGGGCGATATTATCCAGGATTTCAGCCAGGTTGCCGCCTACCTGGCGCTGGATTAGGACCGCCGTGATTACCAGGTCCAAATCGTCGCTTTTTACTCGTTCTGTAAGGCCGAGCAGCGCTGTTTCGGTAGAACTGCCCCAATTCATCTCTAATAACGTTATACCAAATTCCTTAGCAATGGGATCGGGCATTTCCCGTCGCACCATGTCCATGGCCTGCAAAAAGCTAAAACCAGACCGTAAGGCGTTGGCCATAATCACCAGGGCATCACCAATTTGACCGTTAAATTTAATCCGGCGTTTATTTTGTTTGACCCGCACGGCAAAAAAGGGCAGGTACCCGCCCAAGCATGCCGCCGTTATCGCGAAAGGCAAGTTATTTGTAAAAAAGAAAGATATAATCCCCAGTCCTAAAAGCAATAAAAAAGTTAATCCCAGGAATTCCTCCCCTTTAAGGAGGACATCCGCCCTGGTAAGTTCCTCCTCCAGCTTAGTCTTCAAGCCCCTGGCTCCCAGTATTTTCCCGATTAATTCCAAAGCTTTACGGCTAGCTTTACCTTTCTTGCCCTGAAAGTTGCTCCAAACCCTCGGCCTTTGCTTACCTAAAATTTTTTCCAGCTGTGCTGTCACTAGCACCTGCTCCTGGTACCGTAATCCGGTTAAGTAAAAGGTCAAAAGAAACATTGCCAGGAAAACCATAACTGCAGTTACGACTGGTACCGTCAACAATCTCCCCTCCTAAAGAATTGACGAGCTGAAAATCTCAGGAGGCAAAACAATGCCGTTAGCTTCTAACTTACTTAAAAATTTGGGTCTAATCCCGGTGGCTAAAAAGCGCCCTTTTACCTTACCTCCCTGGTCATAGCCTTCCTGCCGGAAAAGAAAAATGTCCTGCAGGGTAATAATCTCCCCCTCCATACCCTGCACTTCGGTAAGGTGGGTAATCTTACGGGAACCGTCTTTGAGGCGACTCTGGTGGATGATCAGATCAATAGCCGAAGCTATTTGCTCCCGGATGGCCCTGACCGGCAAGTCCATTCCGGCCATGAGAACCATGGTCTCCAACCGGGAGAGCATATCCCGGGGTGAATTGGCATGACCGGTTGTTAAGGACCCGTCATGGCCGGTATTCATGGCCTGGAGCATATCCAAGGCTTCGCCGCTCCGTACCTCGCCAACTACAATGCGATCGGGACGCATCCGCAGGGCATTCCTCACCAGGTCACGGATGGTGATGGCTCCCCGGCCTTCAATATTTGGCGGCCGACTTTCCAGGGTAATTACATGTTCCTGGCGTAACTGGAGTTCGGCGGCGTCTTCAATGGTAACTATCCTTTCGTCACCGGGTATAAAGGAAGAAAGGATATTTAAGGTGGTTGTTTTACCGCTGCCAGTACCGCCGGATACGATGATATTTAGCCGGCCTTTAACGCACATTTCCAAGAACTTGGCTATCTCTGGCGTTAAAGTGCCTAATTGAATTAGATCCTCAATAGTTAAAG
This sequence comes from Moorella glycerini, assembly GCF_009735625.1. NCBI lineage: Bacteria > Bacillati > Bacillota > Clostridia > Neomoorellales > Neomoorellaceae > Neomoorella > Neomoorella glycerini. The sequence goes on from NZ_CP046244.1 coordinate 3,221,961, forward strand.
GATCTTTAAAAAACTTGCGAATGGTAATGGTGGGCCCGTTTAAGGCCACCGGCGGAATGATAGCGTTAACCCTCGAACCGTCCGGTAAGCGGGCATCGACCATGGGCATACTCTCATCAATTCGCCGCCCGAGAGGAGCAACAATTTTTTCGATAATGTGCATGACATGGGCATTATCGCGAAACCTAACGTCAGTGAGCTGTAATTTACCCCTACGCTCCACATACACTTTTTGCGGCCCGTTGACCATGACCTCGGAAATTTCCGGGTCATTTAAAAGGGGAGTAATGGGGCCAAAAGCAACCGCATCATCGGTAATTTCCCGCGCCAGGCGCTGGCGTTCTGCCCGCGGCAGGGGGTCCCCTTGATCGGCCAAAATCTCTAGAACCCGTTGTTCAATCTTAGCAGCTAACTCCCCGCCTTCATTGTCGTCTTCTAAGGCTTGTGCTTTCAATTCATCAATTATTTTCTTGTGCACCAGAAGTTTTAGCTGGGCGTAGGGGTCTTTATTAACCGGGAAATTCATTCTTTCCCGCCTGTTGCCGTTTTCCCTGGCATCCTCTATTTGTTGCTCTAAGCGGGCTAATAGGGACATGGGCTTAACCTCCCTAAAACCAGGTATAAACATGACGCTAAGAACCTTAAAAACCGGGCTTTAGTGCTTACTCCTACCTGGTCCTTCCAGGGTTTAAGGAAGGATTAGGTGGGAGAGTTAAAACAGGGTACCGGGAAAGGGTTAAAGCAGCTTACTTAGAAAGAAGAATCTTTTTTGCCTGCCTTTAATACGCTTACCCATTGCCGCAGGCATAAAATTTTCCGCTAATTCTTTAATCCTTTGGGCTATGACGCTCCCCGGGTGGGTCAGGACAAATGGATGACCCCGGTTAACTGAGGCAAGCACCATTTTTTCTGCTTGGGGTAATATTGCCAGGGGCGTAACGCCAAGACTTTGCTTGATTTCAGCCAGGGAGATGCCGTTTCCCAGGGTGGATTTGTTAAGCACCGCTTTAACCTTGCTAGCCTGATTTAAGCGTTCCAGTACTTCCAGATCTGTCTTGGCACATTTCAGTGCCGGCAAATCAGGTGTAAAAATAAGCAAAATATCGTCGGCTAAATCCAGGGCGCTTAAGGTTAAGTCATTGAAAGCAGGAGCAGTGTCTACAACTATATATGCGTAGTTACCCTTCAATAGTTTAAGAATGGCTTCTATATCCTTAACCGCCACAACTTCTGCCTGTTCCGGCTTTAATGGTGCCGGCAAAACCTTAAGCCCTGAGAGGTGAGGATAAAGATAGTTGTCTACCAGGGAAATCTCACCGCGATCTTCTTCCTGAACCAGCTCAGCAATGGTACCCTGGGGAAGAATATTAAGCATTAAGGCCACATTGCCGCTTTGCAGGTTTAAGTCGACCAGGGCAACGTTTTGCCTCGTCTCCCGGGCCAAGCTGACGGCCAGATTGCAGGCTAAGGTGGTCTTGCCAACTCCACCTTTACTGGAAAACACGACGAGCATCCGATTGGCCGGTGCCGTTGTCTGGGGAGCTTCCTTAGGCGCCGGAGCCCTCAGTTGCAATATTTGCTGTTTCTGGGTTCGCCCGACGCGACGAATAGTTTCGGCTAAATCACTGCTGGTGAAAGGCTTTACCAGGTAATCCCTGGCACCGGCGGCCATGGCCTTGCGCAGGTATTCCGACTCCTTTTGGATGGAAATGATGACCACCGCCGTTTCAGGCACCCGGCTGGTAATGGCTTCGGAGGCGGCAATACCGTCCATACCGGGCATATTGATATCCATTAGAACCACATCAGGCCGCAGGGCCTCGACGGCACGAATGGCCTCTTCACCGTCACTGGCTTCACCGATCACTTTGATATCTTCTTCGAAATAAAGTAGACGCTTAATATCTTCCCGGGTGGTAGAGATATCGTCGACTATTAAAACGCTGGTCTGGCTCATATAAACCCCTCCGCAAACTTGCATCCCTATTACCTGAGACTACTGTTAGCCGCAATTGCTGTTTGGTAATAGGTTTACCTGCCGGCTCTTAACGTACTAGCTGCGGTATTTTTATTGATGGCAGGGTAATAATGTCCTGGTCAGCAGGTGCCCTTAAGAGCAGTCTAATGCTGCCTTTTTCCGAGCAGAGAACTATAGGTTGTGCTTGCTCAGGAGTCACCATTAGCGTCACATTGCGGTAACCAATTTGCTTTTTTCCGTCAGCAACCGGCTGGCCAGGAGCGGCCAGGGTCTGATCTACGGAGAGCACTTCTACGTTTTGGACCAGTAAGGAGGTAAGGCCGGCTTTCTCCTGACCGGCTGCCGCCGGCAAATCAAAGGTCCCCAGGACATCGACCCGATCCCCGGGGCGCAACAAGCCGGCCAAACCGGAAACATCATTTACGGCCACCGTTATAGCCCTCTTACCGGGGCTTATAAGAAAAGCTAGACCGTCGGCAGCATCTTTGCCGCTGGCCAGTTTTTCAAGGCGCAGTATCTCCCCGGGTAGGATCTCCGACTTAACCGTCTTGCCCAGGGCTTCCTTGGGTTCCGTAATGGCCTTGGCACTGATATATTGGGCTGGCAGTTCTTTGACTTCGATCATCTGGGTGGTGATTGGCGTCCTGGCCGGAATCCGCACCCGCGCCACCACCACCTGGATAAAATCTCCCTTTTGCTGATAAGTCTTTTTCAAGTTATCCAGATAATAGTAAACCAAAACAGCTGCCACCAAGGCCGTCACTAAAGATAAGACCAAAAGCAATTTGTTGCGCATGGGCACACCTCTTTAGCTATTGCACCAGTTTAACGCCCTGCAAGCCGTAGTTTCGCTGGCCCGGATCCGCTTCGCCCGCTACAACGGTGCGAATAAAATAACCTTCAATAAAGTTTTCATTGCCCTCCCCGCGAACCTGTTCCACTAAAAAAGCGGCAAAGCCGGCAATAATTATGGACTTGATCTGGCCGTCTTGGACCAAATTGGGTTCATAAACCGGTAAAATCAGGATGCGGGGGCAAGCGGGAGCAAAATGTTCTGGTGTACAGGGAGGCGAATGCCGGCAGAGCTCTAGACGGTAATCAATGGCCCTCTTGGTTGGGTTGGACATATTACCCGTCTCGGTATTAACAACGTCGCCCACCGCCAACCTGCCTTCATAACCGTACTTTAAATTGTCCTCGTAATTGCTGGCGCCACCACCGCCTAAGGACAGGGCTGAGTAGGTACCCGGACCGAGGGGGGAGTCCTGGCCGGCACCTTGCTTGAGAATATACTTGCTCCCAAACTGGAAATCTTGATCTGGAACCGCCAGCGGCGCTGCACCCCTTACCGCCTTAATTCCGGCAACCATCGCCACCCCTCTGGCCCTAACCTCACCGCGCTCAAAGCCCATTAACCGGGCCAAAAAATAATTTACTTCTTTACTTGCCGTTACGGTAAGGAAGTTGCCATCTGCCGAAACTTCCGCCTGAACTGTTTCGGTGGCCCCATTCATAAGGGCGTAGTCAATAGCTGTATTCCTGGCCAAATCAGGATTGCCAGGCAGCTCCCTGGCCCCGGCCAGGGCGGCAGCATCAACGGCATTAATTAACAGGTGACGGTTTAAAGCCAGAAGACCCAGATCAATAACTAAGGCAGCAAAAGATAACATGGCCACCATATTTAAGGCCACAAAGACTGCCGCGAAGCCCTTCTCCTCCCGTAATAATTTGCCAAACTTTGATCGGCTTACCATGGCACCCTATTCCACTCGCATGTTAGTCTCGGCTGTTAAGGGAAAGGGGTTGGGTAGTAAACTATTGAGGACCGGTGTAACTAATTCTACGCCGTAAGTCACCTTCACTTTAAGCGCAGTTCCGGGGTTACGCAGTCCTTGTTCTGGAACAATGGTAATATCGCCGTCGGTGAGGCTAAGGGTAAAAGCCACTTCCTTTACCCGGTCCCGAATTTCGTCATCGCTCGCTCCAACGACCCCCATCCGGGCTCCTTCTCTGCTAGCGCTGGTTAGAACCAAATAGCTATGTAAAATCCGGCCCATATCCAAACTGCCCATTACCAGGAGGAGTAAAAGCGGTAGGATTAAGGCCAACTCCACCAGTGCTTGTGCTTGACGGCCGCTAAGAAGTTTTTGCCACCACAATTTTTTCACCAGCTCAAGTAGGTTAACAAAGTACCCAGGGCTAGAACCGCACCGTAAGGCAGCGTCTCCTCAATGCTGGTCTGATTAAGGCTAAACCTTGACCCGGTTACAGGTAAACCCCGGGACAAAAGATAGGCATTAATGAAAAAAGTATTTAATGTAATTAAAAACCTCCCTTTACGGGTTAGATAAACAAAAGCCCACACGCCACCCACCAGGGCACTGAGTAAAAAGGCACGCAAGGTAAAATATGGGCCTTGCAGAGCACCGATAACCGCCAGCATCTTGACATCGCCGGCCCCGAGTCCACCTAAATAAAAGGGCAACAATAATAGCAAGAAGCCTAAAATCATACCTGCTAAACTCTGCCCGACGCCGCCAATCCCGTTGGTCAACCAGGCATAAAGAAGGCCAAAAATAATAGCCGGTAGCAGTACCCGATTATAAATCTGGCGCTTACTTAAGTCCGTATAGGCGCAGGTAAGCAGGAAAATAATCAGTACCGCGTCTTTTAGCACTGGTATCAACCCTTTATTGCTCTTAAACCTTTTAAAAGTCGGCCCTACTTAAGAGCTTGAACTCAAGTAGGGCCGCTTTGTAAGTTAGTTGATTGCCTGTCCGGAGAGCTTATTGCCCACTCCTTCGAATATATGTTGAATACCGCCGCTTAAAATTCCCAAAGCACCAATTAGAACAATTGCCACTAGAGCGATGATTAAACCGTATTCAGCCATTCCCTGCCCGTTTTCCTCATGAACAAGCCTTTTAAGTAATTGCATTATCCCGCCTCCTTTCGCAATTGTTAATTTAATTTTAGCAATTTAGCGGAGAAGTTCCATCAGACTTCGGTCTCATTTTAAGCTATGACTTTTGTCCTATATCGTTTCAGGACCGGTCCTAATTTTTACCGCCTTAATTTAAGCTTAATTTAAGATTGACGTCCTCCCCTGAATGTTCTAGAATTGCAATTGAAGAGTTGAATGCCTGTTCATTGCTTGAAAATTGGGGGAAGGGTTTTTGGTTTACCGGCGGACGAAAAAGGTAGATCAAAAGCTGGAGGCGCGCCTGCAGGCCATAATGCAGGCGGCGAGGGAAGAATTTGCCCGGCACGGGTTTTATGGTACTTCGGTTAAAGATATCGCTCGCCGGGCGGGGGTGGGCATCGGCACGATTTACTTATATCTGCGTAATAAGGAAGCCCTCTTTACCGCCCTGGTCAACGAAGCCTATGAGATGGTCCTGGAACGTATTGCCCGGGCCCGCAAAAACGCCGCCGGTGGACGCCAAAAACTCCAGGTTTCTATGGAGGCAGCCCTGGCGGTCTTACAGGAAAACCGTGACCTGGCCCGGGTAATGCTGGTCCAATCGCCGGCGGGCCACCCGGCGGTGGCAGAACAACTCTACGACCTGTTACGGCGTCTAACGCAGCTTGTAGAGGAAGACGTGCTGGAGGGCATCCAGAGGAAGGAGCTACCGCCCCAGGATGCCCATGTCGCAGCTTTAGCCTTTGTAGGTACCTTTTACCAGGTGGTCATTAGCTGGCTGAAAGAGGGCATTCCTTCTGATTTGACGGCGGCGGGAAAAGAGCTGGTAGCCTATAACTTGCGCGGTCTGGGTTATCGCCTGGAAGGAGACATTGGGAATGGCTGAAGGAAAGATACTGGCGGATATTGGCTTTATCGGTGGCTCGGGCACTTTTAGTTTGAACTTTCCCGAGGAATTAGAGGATCCTCGAACAGAGATTCTGGCCCGGGATGTGGTTTTTGCTACCCCCTGGGGTCCCAGTGCTCCCTTAATCCTTTTTCGCACCGGTGACCCACCGCGCCGGGTGCTGGCGGCCAAAATGCATGGACGGATTCCCGGAGTCTCCTGGGGCGAGAGTTCACAGCGCCTGTTCCATGCCTTTATGCAGGCTAAAGTCCGGAAGATCATTGCTGAGGGCGGCGTAGGAAGTGTGAATCACCTCCTGGATCTGCGGGACATTGTCGTGGTGACCGATTACATTGATTTTTCCATGCGCCGGGATGTGGGGTTGCAGGAGGGCTACCTGTCAATAATGCGCCAGCCTATTTGCCCTTCCCTGCACAAAACTCTGGTAGCAACAGCTAGAGAAACCCCCCTGGGGAGGGTCTTTGACCGCGGCGTTTACCTGGTGACAGATGGGCGCCACTTTGAGAGCGTAGCCGAAGTAAACCTGTTTCGCCAGTGGGGGGCGGATGTCGTAGGCCAGACCCTCTGCCCCGAGGTCTACCTGGCCAGGGAAATGGGGGCCTGCTACGCCGGCATCTACCTGATAGTAAATTACGGGGAAGGTGTGGTGAAACCCTGGGAACACAGGGAGTTAAAGGATATCTTTTTTGATGATGCCCCGGCCTTTGGCCGCATTATCCTGAAGGCCCTGGGACGAGTGACTTTTAATGAGGACTGTGGTTGCGCTACGCTGCGTAAACCAACCCTTTTGCGCCCGGAGAATATCGGTAAGTCTTATCCTGATGCCTAAGATAGCTACACCAGAAGGGAGTTTGACAGGCCTTGTCTGCCATTGTAGAACATATCAGGACGGAACTCTCCCGGGGAGAATTGGCGGCCGTAGCTGCCAGGGTGTATGCCGGGCAAAGGCTGAGCCGGGAAGACGGTATTCGCCTGTTTGAGAGCCAGGACCTCCTGGGCATCGGGTTCCTCGCTGACCTGGCCCGGCAGCGGGCTTGCGGCGATGACGTTTACTTTATTAATAATGCCCACATTAATCATACTAATGTCTGTCAAAATCTCTGTGATTTATGTGCCTTTGGTAAACAGGCAGGCAGTCCGGAGGCATACACCCTTACCCTGAGTGAAATTGAGGCCAAGGCCAGGGCGGCGGCCGCCGCAGGGGTCACCGAGATTCACATTGTCGGAGGTTTGAATCCGGAACTGCCGTATGAATACTACCTGGACCTGATCCGTACGGTGCGCCGGGTAGCACCCCGGGCCTGCATCCAGGCCTTTGATGCCGTAGAAATTGACTATATAGCGACCCAGGCCGGGCGGCCTGTAGCTGACGTGCTCCAGGAACTCCGGCAGGTGGGCCTGGATTCCCTTCCCGGCGGCGGGGCCGAAATCTTTACCCCGGAGGTGCGCCGGCGCCTTTGTGCCAGGAAAATTGACGGCCAGCGCTGGCTCATGGTCCACGAAACTGCCCACCGCCTGGGTATACCCACCAACGCCACCATGCTCTACGGCCACCTGGAGACAGCGGCCGACCGGGTGGACCACCTCCTGGCCCTCCGGGAACTCCAGGACCGGACGGGTGGCTTTTTGGCCTTTATACCCCTGGCCTTTCACCCGGCCAACACGGCCTTTAGCAACCTGCCGGGAACCACCGGGGTGGACGACCTGAAGGTGCTGGCCATCAGCCGCCTGCTCCTGGACAACTTCCGTCACATCAAGGCCTTCTGGATTATGATGGGACCGAAATTAGCCCAGGTGGCCTTGCATTTCGGGGTTAACGACCTGGATGGTACCGTCCGGGAAGAACGTATTTTTCATGACGCGGGAGCCGCTACGCCCCAGTACCAGCCTGCCGCAAGCTTTTTGCGCAGCATCCGGGCCGCCGGCCGGATACCGGTGGAACGGGACACATTATACCGGGAAATCCGCCGCTATGCCTGAAAGGGGGATGGGGATGGGCATGGAATGGCCACGGCTGGGCCGGGTGAGTTACCTGAACTGCCTGCCACTATTTCACGCTCTGGAGACGGGGCGGGTAAAAGTACCGGCCAAAATAGTTGCTGACCACCCTGCGGTTTTAAATAAGGCCTTCCGGCAAGGGGAACTGGAGGTCACGGCCGTCTCTTCCCTGGCTTACGGGCAGTTTACAGAAGAGGCCCTGGTTCTACCGGGATTATCTATCTCCTGCCACGGCAAGGTTGGCAGCGTGGTCCTGGTCAGCCGGGTACCGGTGGCGGAACTCGGGGACCGGCCCCTTTCCCTTACACCTTATTCGGCCACCAGCGTGGTTTTGTTGCGTATCCTCCTGCAACGGTTTTATCGCGTTGCGCCAGACCTTTTTATTCGCCCGGCCGGCAGCCCCCCGGATTGGGGCCAGCCGGAAGCATTGCTTGCTATTGGGGATGAGGCCCTGCAGGTTGTCCGGGCAGGTCGCTACCCCTTTGTTTATGACCTGGGGGAAGAGTGGCGCCAATTAACCGGCAAGCCAATGGTCTTTGCCCTCTGGGTCGCCAGGAGGGACTTTGCGGCTGCGTACCCGGCGGAACTGGCCGGTATCTGGCAGGCTTTACAGGCAGCCCGGGCCTGGGGAAAAAGGCACCCGGGGTCCCTGGCGGCGGTAGGAGCCCGGCTGCTGGGGGTGGAGCCGGAATTCATCGAGGAATATTTTACCCTGTTAAACTATGACCTGGATTGGCCCCACCTGGAAGGCCTTTTAACCTTCTACCGCCTGGCCCATGCTGAGGGCTTACTACCACATCCGGTAGCTCTGGAAATTTGGGGAGGAGAAGATGAAGGAAACTATCGCCTGCAAAGTGCTTGACGGTGAGCGTTTGAGTTTTCATGAAGCGGAGCGCCTTTATCAAGAGGCCGGCTTGCTGGAACTGGGTTACCTGGCCAACCGGGTCCGCCAGAAGCTGCACCCCGAGGGGACGGTCACCTTTGTCGTGGACCGGAATATCAACTATACCAATATCTGCGTCAATGCCTGCCGTTTCTGCGCCTTCTATCGCTTGCCCGGAGATCCGGAAGGGTACCTCCTCAGCCGGGAGGAAATCGGCCGTAAAATAGAGGCTACCCTGTCTGCAGGTGGGACCCAGATCCTGATGCAGGGGGGCCTGCATCCCGAACTTGGCCTGGCCTGGTTTGAGGATCTCTTTTCCTGGATTAAATCTCGCTATCCGGTCACCCTTCATTCCCTATCCCCCGTAGAAATCGACGACCTGGCCCGGAAAGAACGGCTGCCGGTGGCCGAGGTTTTGCAGCGGCTGAAGAAAGCGGGGCTCGATTCCTTGCCCGGCGGAGGGGCGGAGATTCTGGTCGACAGTGTTCGTAACCGGGTTAGCCCTAAAAAGACCTCCACGTCCCGCTGGCTGGAGGTGATGCGTGCAGCCCATGCCCTGGGAATGAAATCAACGGCCACTATGGTTTTCGGGTTGGGAGAAACTATCGGTGAAAGAATTGCCCACCTGGAGGCTATCCGGCAGCTGCAGGATGAAACCGGTGGCTTCACGGCCTTTATTCCCTGGAGTTTCCAACCCGGCAATACCGACCTGGGTGGTGAGGAGGCAGGCGCCTGCGAATACCTGCGCATACTCGCCCTTTCCCGGATTTACCTGGATAACTTCCCCAATATCCAGGTCTCCTGGGTAACCCAGGGAACCAAGATAGCCCAGACGGCCCTTTTCTTTGGCGCCAACGATTTCGGTTCCACTATGCTGGAGGAAAACGTAGTCCGGGCGGCAGGGGCTTCCTTCCACGCCGATCAGGAGGAGCTCCTCCGCTGCATCCGGGCGGCCGGTTTCCGGCCCGCCCAACGCGATAATGAGTATCATATTTTGCGCTACTACGAGGCAGTGTAGTAATCAGCGCCAGCCCAGGCGCTTAGCTATTAGCGCGCATCAGGACCGGCGTTACCAATTAAACCTGTCGCTATGTGTTTGCCTTTGGTGTCATGTAATATTTGTTCGGGCAATAACGGCCGCTATTTGGCAATTACTCCCTAACTGTAATTCCTGATTACCAGTTCAGTTACCGGTCCGCGCCTGTCGGCGCGGCAGCTTATGACCCTCCGGGCATGTACTTCTGTAATATCATAGCCACGATAAAGCTCCCTGATAAAAGGAGTATCAGAATTACTGAGCATCACCAGACAATTTCTCCTATCAAGGAGCTTAAAGACTCCGGCCAGCCGCTCCTGATCTTCTTTGCCAAAGGATTCCGAAGTATAGCTTGTAAAGTAAGCCGTTGTTGACACGGGATGGTAGGGCGGGTCAAAGTACACAAAATCACCCGGTCGGGCATAATGTAAAACTTCGCTAAAATCCCCGGGGATAATCCTTGCCCGTTGGAGGGCGGTATTGACAGCACGGAGGTTCTCCTCATCTACTATCTTCGGGTGTTTGTAGCGGCCAAAAGGGACGTTGTATTTGCCCTGGCGGTTGACCCGCCACAGGCCGTTATAAGCCGTTTTGTTTAAATAAAGAAAACGGGAGGCCCGGCTTACTTTATCCAACTGTTCCGGGTCTTGCGACCGGATGGCATAGTAATACTCCCTGTCGTTACGATGCTTTTTTAAGTCGGCGAGCAAGAGCTCTAAACTATCCCGCACTACCAGATAAAAATTAATCAGTTCCGGATTGTTGTCCATAAGCACGGCTTCAGGGGGCATTAAATGAAAAAATACGGCTCCGCCGCCTAAAAACGGTTCTAAATAAAGGTTAAACTTTTCCGGGAAAAGGAGTTCAAATTGCAGTAATAGCTGACCTTTCCCCCCTGCCCATTTTACAGGTGGCCTGGGTTTTACCATCAGTAATACCTGGCACTCCTCACTAAGGCCAAAATTGAGCCCAGGCAACGCTGTGCGCCAGGAAATGAAGCAAAGCGATGCCGCGCTCCTGGAAAGGTTGTTTTGTTCCTCCGCTTAAATATTTTACCATACTACCAGAAAACCGGAAACCCGTAATCTCTTTTCAGCAGCTGCCTTATTCCTGGGGGCCCAGGACGAGCCGGGCCAGCGGCTCAAAAAATTTTATGAGTGCCTCCGAAGGAAAGAATATTTTATGCCCCAGGGACCAGGGGACCCCCAGGGCCAGCCCCAGGAGGGAGAGGACGGCAAAAGCGACTAGTTCCCGCCAGGCCCGGCGCCGGACCAGGGGCGGGACATCCAGGAGGAAGATAATGGTATATACAACCACTAAAATGAACAAACCTGCCATTAAGGCACTCCTTACATAACAAGTCTTAGCAGGGAGCCGGTTGCTTTAACTAGCGCGCCCCGGGCTGCCAGGGACGACCTGTCATCCCGGTACGTCTTAATTTAGCTTCCACGCTGATGGTAACAGGCAGCTTTTTAAATTCTTCGTTCCAGCGTCCCTGTAACTGGCGCCACAGTTCAAGGTGCCGGCGGTGGAGGACGCCGCCGAAGCCGAAAACATCAGTTCCTGCCGTCTTGGCCTGATTGAGGGCACTGCTGATTTCAGCCGTAATCTGATCTGCCATCCGGCTTTCTAGCGATTTAATGGCCTCTTCCCTGGTAAAGTCCAGGCTGCACTGCTGTTCCAGAAGCTCGCCCTCCACCTTGACCTTGATCTTGCCCTGGAGCTGGCCCCCTTGCATGTCGATGCTTACTTCTGCGTGGGCCTCAGTAATATCTACGGCAACCTTCGTATTATTTTCCTGACAGCTTAACGCCAGTACGGCCCGTCGCACTTTATTGCGCACCCAGGCCCAGCCGCGGGTTTGCTCTTTATCCAACCACGCCACCAGTTTGTCGTGGTAAAATAGGCCGGCGCCGTTGAGGCGCACCGTCCTTACTGTTTCCGGTTCCTTTACCCGTCCCTCTGTACCCCCGGTTTCCCGGGAACCGCCGCTGCTTGACGGCGCAGCAGTGCCAATAAGGGGCGGGAACGGCTGGGGGCTGAGCTCCACTACCGGCAGGACAGTGGTTGCCGCTTCACTGGATAAATCAAAAAAAACGTCGTTGACATTGGGAATAAAACCGTAGCCGCTGCTCTGCACCCACTTATGGAGACCGCTTATTTCCTTGCCCAGGTTAGATTCCATGTCCCCCTGCTCTTTGATTAATACCTCCCGTGCTGCTCCCCGGGTAAGCAGGATTAAAGTCGTGCGGCGTAATTCCGGGTGCCGGTCAATAAAATCGAGTAACTCTCCCAGGCCCTGGCGGGCCATTTCTTCTCCTACCAGTACAGCGTTAGTATGGGCCAGATAAACCCGGCGGGGGAGACCGGTGGTAATTTGCCGGCAGGCGGCTATAAGGGTTTCTCCCCAGCCATTGCGGAGGGTGGCCTGGCGATGAGGTAAAGTTCCCCCTCCTCCCCTTTCACCCCCGCCGGTCACACCCGGCCGAACGAATTCATAGGTTAAAAGACGCTGCTCTCCTGCCAGGTCTACCGCCATGCTGGACAGGAAGGCCAGTTCATTTATCTCCCGGCGATCCCAGCAGCCGCTCAAGAATATAGCCATCAAGATGGCTACCAGGCCATAAGTTGCATATAAAAAATTGCTCCTGTCTTTAAAAGCCAATATACCACTTCCTGTTCGAATGCGCCACTGAACGCTATAAGCCGGTCTTTTTGCAAGTATAATTAAATCTTCCTCGCCGGCTTCCCCATCTTCTTTCTCCCCTTTTTCCTGGCTGTAACGCTTTTTTTCTTATCTTCACCCAAACGCGTTTCCAGTTCGTCCCGGGCATTTTTATCTCTGGCTGTAATAAAAGGGTGCAGGCCGGGTTTTATGCGCCGCAAATCTCGCCAGCCGGTGAGTACGGGCCGCCAGAGCATGGCCCACCAGGGCACCCTCACCACCAGGTCTTTTTGCGCTTCCCAAATAAATGGTGCCAGGGGGCTGAGAAAAGGCTCACCAAAACTCCTCAGGCTCACCAGGTGGATTAAAATTACCAGCAAGCCGGCAAAAATGCCGAGCAGGCCCAAAAAACCGGCTAAAAAAACCATTGGCAAGCGGAGCATCCTCACGGCCTGGCTGAGGCCAAAAGTAGGTATAGTAAACGAAGCGATGGCCGTAGCTGCAATAACAATAACCATTGCCGCAGACATCAGCCCCGCCCGGACGGCTGCTTCACCGATAACCAGGGCTCCTACGATGCTGATCGCCGGGCCAATGGCCCGGGGCAACCTTATGCCGGCTTCAATGAGAATTTCAAAGAGTACCTGCATGATTAAAGCTTCAACAACGGCCGGGTACGGCACCAGTTCACGCTGGGCAGCGATAGAAATTGCCAGGGGAGTAGGAATCATTTCCTGGTGAAAGGTAGTCAAAGCTACATAAAGGGACGGCAGTAGCAGGGCGATAAATATTCCTAAAAAGCGGAACAGGCGAACCCCTATACTTAAAGGCCAGCGCTCATAATAATCGTCCGGGGCATGCAACTGGGATACCAGGCTACCCGGGAGGATCAGGGCAAAAGGTGTACCATCAGTCAGGACGGCTATCCTGCCTTCTAATAAATCGGCAACCAGTTTATCCGGCCTTTCCGTGCGGTTAAGCTGGGGAAAGGGGGAATGGGGAGCGTCTTCAATGAGTTCCTCAATATAGCCGCTTTCCAGGATACCGTCAATATCAATGCGCTGCAACCGGCGGCGGAGTTCTTCCAGAATTCCCTTTAATACCAGTCCTTCCAGGTAACAGATAACCACCTTGGTGCGAGTGCGCCGGCCCAGGTTCATAGCTTCAAAACGAAGCTCGGGCGCACGCAGCCGCCGCCTGATGAGAGAGATATTCGTTGCTAAATTTTCAGCAAATCCCTCGCGGGGGCCACGGATACTAACTTCATTGACAGGTTCTTCTACCGGCCTTTTTTCCCAACCTTCTATACTGAGCAGCAGGCACCGGTTGTAACCTTCAACCATTAAAACTGCCTTGCCGTCCAGTAAACCGGCGATTATCTTTGACCACAGCCGCTCTTCTTGAAGATCGCCGATGGTTAACCTGGCACGGATCAACCGGCTAAATTTTGCCTCGTCCCCCGGTAGCGGTACTGCCTGCAAGGCTAACAGGGAACGCAGGATATCCCGCTGGACCACATCCCGGTCGATCAGGGTTTCCAGGTAAACCAGCGCCAGTTTTTGGCCCGGCAGCTCTATCTCCCTGATGACCAGGTCCTCACTCCGGCCGAAGGTTTTTTTAAGGTAATCGATGTTGACTACCAGCCTGGTATTTATCGGCAGGGCGTGTTCGTTTGAAGTTTGCCTGCCGGGGGTGGCTTCGCGCCATAAAAGGCGCCATAACCAGAGCAAAGCCAGCACCTTCTCTAGCCAAAAACTTGGCACTTGATGGAACTAGTATGAAACCCATTAGGGGTTTATATACCAGGAACGCCTCGATATGGAATAGCTTGTAATATCAGCATAAAATACGCTAGAGACCGAAATTTAAAAAACCTGGTAACGGCGGTCAAGAGCAGTTGTATATTTTCCCTTTAAGCGGAAATATTAATTAGGAAATACTGACCGGTCGCCAAGAGGAAGTAACCGTGGGTGAAAAAGGCAGGATATCTCTCTGGCAATTTTTTCTGCTGGTTACCGGGTTCCTTATTGGTACCTCTACCCTGATCGTCCCTGTCGGGCCGGCCAAACAGGACGCCTGGATATCTTATCTTCTAGCGGGAACCCTGGGTCTGGGTGCTGCCTATTGCTATACCGCCCTCGGCCGGCGTTTCCCGGGGGAATCACCGGTGCAATATGCCTGCCGGGTTCTGGGGCGATGGCCGGGAATCTGCTTTAATATTATTTTTCTCTGGTACGCCCTGCACCTGGCGGCCCTGGTTTTGCGTAACGTTGTTGATTTATACAAGGTGATCGTTTTGCCCCAAACACCAATGGAAATCGTTGCCGGGGTTTTTGCCGGCCTGGCCGCCTACGCCGTTCGCCTGGGGATAGAAGTCCCGGCCCGGATGGGCGAACTGCTACTTCCTTTTATTATCGTTGCCATTTTAGTTCTCACAGCCCTGGCTGTATCTGTCCCGGGACTGGTTCACTGGGAAGCCCTCCTCCCGGTTATGGAAAGGGGGCCGCTGCCTGTCCTGCGCGGGGTCTACCCGGCCTTTGTCTTTCCCTTTGGCGAAACCGTCTTCTTTTTGGTTCTATTACCTTTTTTAACCGAACCCAAAAAAAGCTTTGCTCCCTTCGCCCGGGCCGTAATCATAGCAACATTGCTCACCACGCTGGTACTGGTGCGTAACATCATCGTCCTGGGCGCATCCGAAACGGCGCGCATTAATTTCCCCAGCCTTATAGCCATCCAGATGATTAATATTGGCGACTTTTTGCAACGCCTGGAACCGGTCATCATTTTCGTCTGGAGTTTTACCATTTTATTGAAACTGACTGTTGTCTACTATACCTTTACCCTGGGCACGGCCCAGCTTTTAGGCCTGCAGGATTACCGCCCCCTTGTGCTGCCGGCAGGCCTTCTGCTAACCTTTTTCACCATGAGCCTCTATGAAAATTTTTCCCAAATGATAATCTTTGCCGGTCGCGCCTTCCCGTTTTATTTCCTCCCTGCTTACCTGATCTACCCGGCCTCGCTGCTCCTGGTAGCTAAAATACGTAACATTAAAGGGTGAGACCACTGCTAACAGGTACATAATTCCCTGCCTGTACCGGTACAATATTGCGGGGGTGATTAAAATGGGCCACAAAAAGGATAATGACCGGCTGCGGACGGAAAGACAGCTCGACAAATTAAAGTGGGAAACAGCCAAAGAATTGGGCCTGGACGATGACCTGGCCAGCGCAGGAGATGAATTGACCACCAGGGAAGCCGGTAAAATCGGCGGCAATATGGTGCGCAAGCTGGTCAAGGCCGGGGAAAAGGCCCTGGCCGGGGAAGGCGATCGGAAAGCCCGTTTAAACCTGCAGGATAGCTATAGCCGGTCATAAACCGGCTTATTTTTTTGGGTTTTGTAGCCGCGGCCAGCTTAGCTGTACCATGGCCTTTTAGTCCGGGCAAAAAACTGTGCCTCCCGGCATAAAGTTTAGCAGGCAAGAAACTTCCGGGAGGGAGAGCCATGTTAACAGAAAGTATGGAAGATTACCTGGAGATGATCTACAGGCTAATCCAGGAAAAAGGTTATGTCCGGGCGGTCGACCTGGCCGGAGCCCTGAACGTCCAGCCTTCATCCGTGACCAGGATGATACAAAAGCTCCATGAAGAAGGTTTTATCCAGTACGAAAAGTACCGGCATATTGCCCTCACCGATAAAGGGAAGCGGCTGGGATATTTCCTCGTCTGGCGCGATGCCATGCTCAAAGAGTTTTTAACCCTCCTCAACGCCCGGGTAGGGGTGGAAGAACAGGTAGAAGGTATCGAGCATTACATCACGCCGCCTACCATGTGCCTGTTCCGCAACCTGGTCCAGTATTTTCGCACCCATCCCGAGTGCCTGGAGGAACTCCAGGCCATGAACCGGCTTAACAAGTACCCGGAAGGAGAAAAACTGGAGGACCTCAGGGCCTGGCTGTTCCGCCACAGCAGCGACTAGGGAGCATTAACCCCCAAGCGCGGCTCCTAATAGACCTGCCAGCAGCTTTGCCAGGAAGCAGGCAGCAAAGCCCAGGGCCGTCGGGATGACAGCCGCCAGGAGGGGCCACTTCAGGCTTTTTGTTTCTTTATAAATGGTCAGCAGGGTGGTCCCGCAGGGCCAGTGCAACAGGGAAAACAGCATGACATTAAGGGCGGTAATCCAGGTCCACCCGTGCCGCACCAGGATTTCTCCCAGCGCGGCCAGGCTATCCACCTCTGTGAGCATACCGGTGGCAAGGTAACTCATCAACAGGATGGGGATGACGATCTCATTGGCCGGCAGGCCCAGAATGAAGGCCAGGAGGATGTAGCCATCCAGGCCCACAGTCTTTCCTAAGGGCTGCAGCCAGCCGGCCAGGTGGTCGATAATACTGGAAGTGCCCAGGTGGACATTGGCCAGGACCCAGGTAAAGGCTCCGGCCGGAGCGGCCACCAGGACAGCCCTGGCCAGCACATAGAGGGTCCGGTCCAGGACGGAGCGGGCGATTACCCGTAACACCTGGGGCGGCCGGTAGGGGGGCAATTCCAGGGTAAAGGAGGAGGGTACACCTTTCAGGAGGGTCCGGGAGAGCAACCAGGACGTAAAAAACATCAGTACAATACCCAGCAAGATAATCCCGGCCACAGTGAGGGTTGCTACCGCCGTCTCGGCCGCCGTGGTGAGCAAACCGCCCATAAAGATAGCGGCCAGGGTAATTAGCGTAGGCAAACGACCGTTGCAGGGGGAAAAATTGTTGGTCAGGATGGCCAACAGCCGTTCCCGGGGGGAATCAATGATGCGGCAGCCCACGACGCCGGCAGCATTGCAACCGAAGCCCATGCACATGGTTAAGGCCTGCTTGCCATGAGCGCCAGCCTTTTTAAAGAAATTGTCCAGGTTAAAGGCAATGCGCGGCAGGTAACCCAGGTCCTCCAGGAGGGTAAACAGGGGGAAAAAGATGGCCATGGGCGGCAGCATGACGGCAACCACCCAGGCCAGGGTGCGGTACATGCCCAGGACCACGATGCCATATAACCAGGCAGGGGCACCCAGCCGTTGGAATAAACTGGTAAGTATATCCTGGAAAGCAAAAAGTAAGCTGGCCAGCAGCGCGGAGGGGTAATTGGCCCCTTTAAGGGTCAGCCAGAAGACAAAGGCCAGCAAAGCCAGCATGATGGGGTATCCCCAGAGCCTGGAGGTTAAAATGGCATCCAGCCGCCAGTCAAGATCCCGCCGCGGCGCAGGTGCCTCCTTGACGGCCCGGGAAGCAATGGCTTCCGCCCGGGCGTAAAGGGCCGCTACAATCCGGTCGCGGTAAGAATCCTCCAGGTCACCGGTCAGGCGCCGGGCCTCACTAAGTACCAGGTCGGTTTTCTCGCCAGTCATTATGCCAGCACCTCACTTCCTCCCTGCTAGTGCCGCGCAAGCGGCGTGTGTCATAGCGGCATGGGCATCATGTAAAGCGGGCTCAGTCAATTTTACATCTAAAAAACGTTCTATACTCGGTAATAAAGATCTGTCGCCTTCCAGCAGGCGCAGGGCCACCCACCGGGCATTGAGCCGGCCCCTTAAAAGCGGCTGCAATTGCCTTGTCAGCTGGCCTGCGGCCGCTTCAATATCGTCATCATAAATTATAGGAGTGGGAACCGGTTGAAGTGCGCCTGTAGCCACGGCAGCGATGACATCTTTCAACCGGGTAAGCCCCTCACCCTTTCTGGCAGCCGTCGGTATCACAGGTACTCCCAGTTCGCTGGCCAGGAGGGGTATGTCAATCACAATGCTTTTCCGCCGGGCTTCGTCCATGAGATTCAAGCAGACTACCACCGCGCTAGTTATTTCCGTTACCTGGAGGACCAGGTTGAGGTTGCGTTCCAGGCAGGTGGCATCGACGACCACCACCGTAACATCGGGCCTGCCGAAGCAAATAAAGTCCCGGGCCACCTGTTCTTCGACGGAATTGGCCAGTAAGGAGTACGTGCCGGGGAGATCCACTAGGGTAAAGGTATGACCCTGGTGGGTAAACCTGCCCCGGGCCTGTAAAACCGTTTTCCCCGGCCAGTTACCGGTGTGCTGCCTTAAACCCGTGAGGGCATTAAAAATCGTACTCTTGCCGGCATTGGGATTCCCGGCCAGCGCTACCACGTAGCCTTCGCTGCCGGCCGGGAGAAAGTTTTTTCGTAAAGTAGAAAACCCTGTCGCCTGCTTTGTTAGCCCCATTCTAGCCACCCTCCTTTATACTGGCCGTACCAGGACCTGCCGGCCTTCTTCCCGCCGCAGGGCAATGGTTGCCCCGCGGATAAAAAAGGCCGTAGGGTCACCACTGGGACTGCGGCGTAAGGCCACCACCCTGGTGCCCGGTACCAGCCCGAGATCCAGGAGGCGGCGCCGGGCCAGGCCCCATGCTTGTAAGGAAACTACTTCGCCGGAACTGCCCGGCCTGAGGTTGCTGAGGCTGGTGATCGCTCTCATCGGCACTCCCCTCTTCTTAACTGATACCTGATTACCCGGCTTCCTTACCGGGAATGCCCTGGAATTGCTAGAAACCCACATTTTTGCTTGCCACGCAATCCCTTGCCGGCCGGCAACTTTCTGATATCAGGCTATGCCGTTTCTCAGGCCGTTGTTACCCCTCCCTTGAAACCGGAAAAAATTTTTGCCTGGCAAAGCATGGCAACCAGTAGCAGGTTTAAATTAAAAGGCCCTGAGAGCAACCCAGGACCCACTTCCCCGCCGGTTTTCAGCGTTCCTTTCAACAGGAATAAATAAGCTTATCGCCAATCTATTCCTTCACTAATTTTTTCATACCTCAAGTTGTTCTATTACCCGTAAACGACCGCGGTCTTTGACCACCTTCACCTTTTTTTCCAACCTGACGCCTGCTGCCTGAAGAAGGGCCAGAGCAGGCACGCTTATTTCCGGCTCCAGCTCCAGGGCCAGGCCGCACAAAGAACTCAGCTCCCGGGGCATAGGTATGAGCCGCCCTTGCAGGCCGGCCCCACGGACGACTTTTTCCGCCTTTAAAGCATAATGGGTGGACGGAAAGGTCAATAATACCAGCTCGTCAGGCATCCCGCAACACCCCTACCAGTTCCTGCACTGCGGCCAGGGTGGCCTCGATTTCAGCAGCGGTGTTAAAGTACCCCGGGCTCAGGCGCAGGGTACCTGTGGCCAGGGTACCGATGGTCTGGTGAGCCAGGGGGGCGCAGTGTAACCCCGAACGGGTTACAATTTCATAATGATCCGCCAGCCAGGCGCCGGCCTCTCCTGCCGACATGCCCCGGATATTGACTGATACCACCGGCACCTGCCTTGCCGGCTCCCCAGGGCCGTAGACAGTCACTTCCGGTACCTGCCGCAGGCCCTCTAAAAGCAGGGCCGTCAACTCCATGGTATGCCGGCGGATCTCCGCCAGTCCGGTTTCCTGGATAAAGCTTACCCCCGCTCCCAGGGCGGCGATGGCCGGGGCATTGATGGTGCCGCTCTCAAATTTGTCCGGCAGTATTTCCGGCTGGGCTAACGACTCCGACCCGCTACCCGTACCGCCGTAAATGAGGGGCCTGATGGTATCCGGGTAGCGGATATAGAGGCCGCCGGTCCCGGGAGGGCCCATTAAGCCCTTATGGCCGGTGAAGGCCAGCAGGGTAATCCCGGCCGTTTCTACATCTACGGGAATTTCCCCGGCCGTCTGGGCCGTGTCTACTAAATACTGGAGGTGGTGGCGGCGGGCGATCTCGCCAACTTCATCAACGGGCATGATGGTCCCGGTAACATTGGAGGCATGGGTGAGGCAGATCAGCCTGGTGCGGGGTGTAATGGCTTCTTCTACTGCCAGGGGATTGATGGTCCCGTCGGCGGCACAGTTGACGATGGTAAAATCCACGCCCCTGTTTTGCAGGGCATATAAGGGCCTGGTCACAGCATTATGCTCCATGCTGCTGATAACGACATGATCGCCGGGTGCCAGCAGCCCCTGGAGGGCCAGGTTCAAGGCCGTCGTGGCATTGGGCGTGAAAATTATCTGTTCCGGCTCCCGGATGCCGAAAAATGCCGCCAGCAGTTCCCGGGTTTCCATTACTGCCAGGCCGGCGTCCAGTGCCGCTTTATTGGCCCCACGGTTGACGCTGCCGCTCAACTGCCGTAACCAGGCGTCAGCCGTCTGGTAGACGGCCTCCGGCTTGGGCCAGGAAGTGGCGGCATTGTTCAGGTAAATCATATGCCAGTCTTTGCGCTCCCTGTTCCGGCTGGATGAGCCAGTGTTTTTCCAGCAGGTCTCCCCTGCTGTCCATATAATATTCTCTTTTTACCTGCGATACCCTGTATACGTAATATAACTTTTCGTTATAAGTCATGTCCCGATAAAAAATCCCCCACCCGCATCCAGGCAGAGGACTTCTTCTCCCGCAGCAATAAACCGTTGAAACTTAAAAAACCCGATCTAAATCTAAATCCAATTCGGGTAAAACTGTGGAAGTAAAAGGTTGCTTGCCCCGCCGGGTGTAGAGCTCTTTTTTCTCTCCCCCGGGGGTAAAAGTGCAAACTTCGATAGTCTGGGCTACCGGGTGGACAAACCATATCTCCCGCACATGGTGGGCGGCATATAACTTTTTCTTGATTACCTGATCCCGCTCAGCGGTAGAAGGGGAGAGAATTTCAATTACCAGGTCCGGCCCGCCTTTGATATTGGCTTCAGTGATGATGGCCCGTCTTTCGTTGCTTATAAAGATTATGTCCGGTTGGACGACGTCTTCCGGTGTTAAATAAACATCAATAGGGGAGTGGAGAATTATTCCTATCTTTTGTTCTTCCACATGTTGGCGTAAAATAAACTCCAGGTTCCCGGAAACCATCTGGTGGATGACACTCGGTGCCGGTACCATATACAGCTTCCCCCCGATGAGCTCGTACCTTTTATCCTCCGGTAGCTGGCAATAGTCCTCGTAAGTAAATTTAACCTCGTTAACGGCCATGTTCATCCCTCCCGGGACATTTCCTTTAGTGGTATTGTACCATTTGTTTACCCGGCTTAAAAGCCGGCCGATTAAAACCTTATCGTACCTTCTGCACGGCTACCACTGCAGCAATGAACAATAGGGCTGCATAACCAGCCAGCACTGCCAGGGAGACGGGCAGGAGGCCCTGGCCCTGGGCCAGGGCCCGCAAAGCATAACTGGTATGGGTCAGGGGCAGGGCTTCAATGAGATAAGCCACGCCCTGGGGCAGGCGGTCCGGCAGGAAAAAGGTGCCGCTCAAAAAAGACATGGGCAAGATAACAAAGGTAGAAAAGTTGGACATGTCCTCATGGGAGTTGATGGTCATGGCCGCCACCACGCCTAAGGCGGCAAAAAGAAAACAGGTCAAAATTATAATTATGAAAAACCAGGCGTTCAGGGCCAATTTTGCCCCGAATAAAAAAGCCAGGCCCAGGATAATCAAAGAAGCAATCAGGCCGCGCACCGTACCCGCCAGGACTTGACCGAAAACAAAGGAGCCGGCGCTTAAGGGAGCAATCAGGTATTCTTCTAAGGTTTTATAGTATAAGCGGCTGATGTTCAGGGAAATGCCTACGGCGTTAAAGCTGGTGTTCATAGCCGAAAGGGCGATAATGCCGGGTACGACAAATTCCAGGTAATTACCCCCGTCTATGCGAATGCCCCGGCCCAGGCCCCAGCCGAAAGCCACCAGGTACAGGAAGGGACTCACCAACCGCGAAGCAAAAAATTTATAGAAGGTACGCTTAAGGACAATCATTTCCCGCCAGAAAACCGTATAAAACTCCATGTTAATCATTCACCTTCCGCCCTGTTAACTCAATAAAAACGTCTTCCAGGTTAGTAGCGCGAATTAAAACATTGCCTGTTACTTTGCGGGCATAATCCAGGGCCTCCTCCCGGCAGGAGAAGAGTTTATACCCTGTTTCCGTACCCGCAAAGGACTCTACAGCCACTTCCCCTACTTTTTGTTTCAGCTCGCCGGGCGTACCCAGGGCAATGAGTTGCCCCCGGTCCATAATGCCTACCCGGTGGCAGAGCATCTCGGCTTCTTCAATGTAATGGGTGGTCAAGAGTACGGTCATCCCCTCAGTATTCATCCGCCGGATTAAATCCCAGATTTTCCGGCGGGTCTGGGGGTCCAGACCCACCGTAGGCTCGTCCAGGAAAAGGACGCGCGGCCGGTGCATCAGCGCCCGGGCGATCATCAGCCGTCGCTTCATCCCGCCGGAAAATTTACTCACCAGGTCATCGGCCCGCTCCTCCAGTTCCACATAAGCTAAGAGTTCATTAATCCTTTCTTGCCGCTCTTTAGTGGACATCTTATGCAGGCGGCCATGCAGTTCCAGATTTTCCCAGGCAGTAAGTTCCTGGTCCAGGTTCATCTGCTGGGGCACTACGCCAATTGCTTGTTTCACCTTACCTAAATCCCGCGTTACATCGTAGCCGTTGATCAGTGCCCTGCCGCTGCTGGGCCTGGTTAGCATAGTCAGCATCCTCACAGTGGTAGTTTTGCCGGCACCATTTGGGCCAAGTAAAGCAAAGATTTCTCCGCTTTTGATCTGGAGGTTCAGTCCGGCTACGGCCACAATATTACCATAATGCTTGGTAAGCCCCTGGAGTTCAATCACTGCGCAAGTACCTCCTGCAGTTTTGCCTGGTCGACATGCATCTCCTGGAACGGCTGGCGGCGCATGCGGTGGAGCAGGGCGAGGTTTACTATGGCGTAGACATCGTCGGGTATTACCTCGGTACGCCCGTCCAGGGCAGCCATAGTTCTGGCCGCCTTCATCATCACCAGGTCGGCCCGGTGGCCGTCTACACCCATTTCAATGGCGATCTTCGCAATGAGATAAAGGATTTCCTCCGGCATTTCTACTTGCGGTAAAATCTCTATAGCCGTCAAAATTTGCCGGCGTAGCTTTTCCTGCTCCTCTTCCCACCGGGCAATAAACCCTTCCGGATCTTCTTCAAAGGCAACCCGGCGTTTAATGATTTCTACCCTTTCCCCGGGATCCAGGATGCCAGTGATATTTACGCAAAGGCCAAAGCGGTCTAAAAGCTGAGGTCTTAGTTCCCCTTCCTCCGGGTTCATGGTACCGACCAGGATGAAATTGGCCGGGTGGGTGAAAGATACGCCTTCCCGCTCGACAGTATTTACACCCATGGCTGCGGAATCCAGAAGCACATCCACCACATGGTCATCGAGAAGGTTTACTTCGTCTACATAAAGAATGCCCCGGTTGGCCTGGGCTAGGACACCGGGTTCAAAATGCTTTTCACCTTTTTTTATGGCCCGTTCAATGTCCAGGGTACCAACTACCCGATCTTCGGTGGCGGAAACGGGCAAATCTACTACCCGCATTCTCCGCCGGGTCCGCGGTAGTTCTTCACCGGCCTCTAGCCGCTGGCGACAACTTGAACACATGGTGGTAATATCCGCAGGATCACAGCTAAATGGACAATCAGCCACCACCTCTATCTCCGGTAGCAAAGCCGCCAGGGCCCGCACGGCGGTTGACTTGGCCGTTCCTTTTTCCCCGCGAATGAGAATCCCGGAAAGTTTAGGGTTGACGGCGTTTAAAAGCAAGCCTTTTTTCATTTCTTCCTGCCCTACCAGGGCAGCAAAGGGGTAAATAATAGTTTCGGGTTGCACGCACTTCATCTCCTATCATGAAAAATGTTGGTTTAAGGATCCCCTGGCTAGCAGATTTCTTTTAATTTTGCCACAGCACCGGAACCTTGCATCTCCCGCACTACCTGGACCAGGGTGCCGGCTTTTAGCTCGTCTATCCGGTAATATTCTGCTCCTAAAGCAGCGGCCAGTTCCCGGGCCAGGCCAAAGGTAAGCAGGCCGTCCTTTTCTACATCTACCACCAGAGTTTTGATTCTGGCATCGTTACGGATTATCTCCGCCACCCGTCGTGCCTCCAGGAGGGGCTTATCCTCCCCCATGCTCACATTGGCGCGGCCATCGGAAATAAGGATTAAAAGAGGATCAAGGTTAGGATCTTTATAAAAATGAGTTTTGATGATGTCATATGCCTTAAGTAAGCCTGCCGACAGAGGGGTCCGCCCGCCGGTAGGTAGTTCCTGGAGCAGTTTGTATCCCATTTCCACGCTGTTGGTAGGCGGCAGCAGTACTTCGGCTGTCTTTCCTTTGAAGGCTACCAGGCCGATTTTATCCCGTTTCTGATAGGCATCCAGCAAGAGGGAAAGAATCGCCCCTTTAGTCTCTACCATCCGCTGCTGGACCCCCATGGAACCGCTGGCATCCACCACAAAAAGCAGGAAATTACCGATGCGTTTTTCCCGTACTTTGGAACGAAAATCTCCTTTTTCGATGGCTATGGCCATACCATTCTTTTCCCGGTAAACCTGATGAGGGGCCGCCGCCCTTAAGGTAGCGTCAAAGGCCAGGTCGTTATTTTGTAGCCAGGCAGTCGCCCGGACATATCTGCCTGCCCTGGTAGCCGTCCTGGTGCGCGAGCGACGGCCGGAACCTTTGCGCAAAATGCGGTCCCGCCCGTGGGTAATACGCCGGACGGCAAAAGGCTGGCCCACAGCGAAAACCACGTCCTGGCCTTGAGGGGGCGCAGGAGTATTCTCTCCTTCTTCAGGCTCCCCGTTATGTTCCTCACCATGAGGTTCTTCCCCTGATTCCTGGCCGTCGTTTTCCCGGGGCTGTTCAGGTGGGGCTTCCGCCTGCTCCGGCGTTGCTTCGGGATTTTCTTCTTGCTGTGGCGGTTCCTCCCGGGTTTCAGGCGGCTGGGATTGTTCTGGAGGCGGCGCCGGGGCTTCCCGCACCCGGTGGGGCAGGACCAGTTCCGCTGCCTCCTGTACGTCAGCCTCGGTCACTTCTTCCCGCCCTGCGAGGGCGGCGATGGTGCGCGCTGTTGCCGTCATTATGATGTCAGCCCGGTGGCCGGCGGTGCAGGATTCTACGCATAACCGGGCTATTAATGCCAACAATTCTTCCCTGATAGTTACCCGGGGTAAGATTTGCCGGGCGGTAAGGATTTTTTCGCGTAAACGCTCTTCTTCTCCTGCCCACTGGGTGAGAAATCTTAAGGGGTCGGCTTCAAAGGCTCCCCGGCGTTTAATTATTTCTACCCGCTGCCCGGGGTCGTGTACACCTTCAATCTGCACGCAGAGGCCAAAACGGTCTAAAAGCTGGGGCCTTAACTCCCCTTCTTCCGGGTTCATAGTACCGACGAGGATGAATTCTGCCGGGTGGATATAGGAAATTCCTTCCCTTTCGACGATGTTTACCCCCATGGCGGCTGCATCTAGAAGGACATCCACCAGGTGATCGTCCAGCAGGTTTACTTCGTCGACATAGATGATGCCCCGGTTGGCGCGGGCCAGTATCCCAGGTTCAAAACGGGGACGTCCGTGTTTGATGGCATATTCGAAGTCCAGGCTCCCTACCAGGCGGTCTTCGGTGGCTGATATGGGCAGATCAATGACCGGGACCCTGCGCCTGACCCGGGGTAGCTTTTCTCCCCGGGCCAGTCTTTCCCTGCAGTTAAGACATAGGCGGTTATAATCTTCAGGATCACAATTATAAGGACAACCGGCGACAACCTCTATTTCCGGTAACAGGGCCGCTAGAGCGCGTACGGCCGTAGATTTGGCCGTGCCCTTTTCTCCCCGGATGAGGATCCCGCCCAGGCGAGGGTTAATGGCATTCAAGATTAACCCTTTCTGCATTTTCTCCTGGCCGATAATGGCGGTAAAGGGATATATAAATCTTTTATCAGTAAGCACTCAAACACCTCCTCAATTACTTTGCGTTTTCTTAAAGAGGAGACAAAGGAGGTAAGGACCCCTCCTCCTTCACCCATAACATGAATATTTTTCTCAACTCGCAGTCCCCCGGAAAGGCTATATCCACCCGGCCGCTATAAGCATAGGCACGGGCTAGACATCCCCCGCCGCAGAGGAGCCTCTCCGGGCAGTCCCGGCAGCCCTGCATCTTCTCAACATTGCGCCTCCACCACGCTCTCCTCACCATGGCCTCCTGGTGAGAAAAATCAGGGTCCAGGATGGAACCCAGATAAAAATCCGGCACCCCCCCCAGGGAGGCACAGGGGTAAACAGAGCCGTCGGGTAGCACCGCCAGGGACTGGCCGGTGGTGGCGTAACAGTAATACCGCCGTTCCCCGCTATGGGTCAACAGGTATTTCAGCCTCTCCACCTCCCGGAATCTAATCAGCGGCCCACCCTGGCGGGCTATTTCCCGCGCCCGTTCCAGGGCCGCCCTGACCTGACGGCGGAGCAAGTCCGGATCCGGACCTGTGCACTCACCTTCCGCACCCCTGCCCAGGGGACGAAACAAGTCCAGGGACAGGCCGTGAACGCTACCTAAATAAGCAGCCAGCTCAACCAGCCTGGGAAGCTGTTCTGTACTCGCGGCCGTTAAAACTACCGTCAGGCCTGCTTTGACCCGCTCTGCCGCCAGGTTTTGTAATCCCTGGATAGTCGCCAGGGTCGATCCCTTGCCGTCAGGAAAAGGACGCAAGGCATCGTTAACTTCAGGCATACCGTCAAGACTTACACCCAGGGCCAGGCCCAGTTTTTTTATCTCCCGAACCATAGCTGGAGTAAGCAAAGTACCATTGGTTTGCAACTGGAAGGTCGCAGCCAGGTTACGTTCCTGCATATAGGCGACTACTTTTTTGATCAGGGGTAGGTTTAATAGCGGTTCACCGCCGGAGAACTGGATTTTAAAATGGCCGCTGCGGGCGGCTACATAGTCCACTGCCCGCCGGGCCACCTCCCAGGGCATATCTCCCTTGCTTTCGCCACCGCGGGCATAACAGTAACGGCAATAAAGGTTACAGGCATCAGTTATGCGTAAAACAAGCAATTTAAGAGAATTTTCTTTATGTGCCGTCATGTTAAGACAACCTTCACTCCGTCCGGGCCTCTAATTCCCCTTCAATATCCAGGTACAGTTCCTTTAAGGCAGCAGCAGTTTCCGGCCGGGCCTGCCACATTCCCCTTTCGATGGCTTCTAAAAGCTGGGCCGTGATAGTCTGCAATGCCCAGGGGTTGACCTCCTTAAACCATTCCTGCATCCCCGGATCCAGAGCATACTTTTGCGCCAGGGCTTCATAGAGCCAGTCTTCCAGCACTTCCGCCGTAGCGTCCCAGCCAAAAGAATGCTCCACCAAAGCCGCCAGGTCTCCTGCGCCCTTGTACCCATGGCGCTTCATGCTTTCAATCCACCTGGGGTTAAGCACCCGCGCCCGGAAGATATGCCGGGTCTCCTCCTCCAGGGTACGTACCCGTACCCGCCTGGGGTCGCTGCTGTCGCCGCTGAAGGAGAGGGGTAGTTCTCCTTTAATGGCCTTAACGGCCGCCACCATGCCGCCATGGTAGGAGTAAAAGTCATCACTGTCAAACATGTCTACTTCCCGGCTGTCCTCGTTCTTTACCGTTGCGGCCACCGTAGCGAGGCGGCGCCGGAAGGTATCCTGGGCCTCCCGGCCATAAGTACGGCGGCTGTAGGCATAGCCGCCCCAGGTAACGTAGACTTCCCCCAGGTCCTTAGCATCCTGCCAGTTCCTGGCCGTGATTAAATTGCTTACCCCGGCGCCGTAGGTACCAGGCCGGTCGCTAAAAATACGCCACCTGGCTTCCTCCCGGGCCTGTTCCTCCTCTACGCCGGCGGCTATCAGCGCAGCTACTTCGGCTTTTACATGGGCAGCCACAAAATTCATTGTCTCCGGTTCGTCCAGCCCGGCTACCATTTCCACCGCCCGGTCAAGCAGGTGGATGACATTCAGGAAGGCATCGCGAAACATCCCGGAAGCCCGGATAGTTACATCAACCCGCGGCCGCCCCAGCTCCTCAAGGGGAATCACCGCCAGTCCTTTAACGCGCCCGCTTTTTTCTTCCCAAACCGGGCGTACTCCCAGCAGGTACAGGGCCTGGGCGATATCCTCGCCCCCGGTACGCATATTGGTAGTAGCCCAGATCACCATGCCGACGTTTTCCGGGTAGTCACCTTTTTCCTGCTGGTAGCGCTCCAGGAGGGCCTCCGTCAGCTTTTTCCCTACTTCCCAGGCAGCGCGGGTGGGCACGGCCTGGGGGTCAAGGGAATAGAAGTTGCGGCCCGTCGGCAGGATATCAGCCATACCCCGGGTAGGCGCACCCGAAGGACCGGGCGGAATGAAACCACCCGTCAGGGCCTTAATAGAGTTTTCGATTTCTTTTACCGTGGCTTCCAGGGCCGGTACCAGGTTGCCGGTAATATATTTACCCAGCCGGATAATTTCTTCATCCCGGCACCCCAGGATCTCTCCTGCAACTACGGGTATGGCTTCCTCGCTGAAGCCAGAGGCCGCCAGGGCTTTGATAAACTCCCTGCTTAATTGTTCGATTTCGTCCATGATTTCAGCGTTAGTACGCCCCTGCACCGGGTCGAAGAACCCCGGCTCAGCCAGCAACTGGTCGTAATTGTATCCCTTCACCAGGGCCAGTCGTTCCCGTAAGGCAGGGAAATCGTTGTTGGGCAGGCGGGTTAAAGCCAGGAGCATTTCTACCAGGGCTTCATCTCGAGGTGCCTGGCCAAGGATGTGGAGGCCATCCCGGATGAGGGTATCTTTTACCTCATACAGGTAAGAATGCAGCCGTTCCAGGAAGCCTTCCCAGTCTTGCTCAGCCTCCTCTTTCTCCAGGCCCAGGTCACGGTCCAGCTGGCTGGCCGCTGTTTTTTCCCAGATCAACTCGCGCAAAGCCGGCAGTTTCGTCTCATCCAGGGTCTTTGCCATGTGGTACTCTTTGACCAGGACTTCTATCCCGGCCAGCTCATCATAAGTATCGGCCCTGGTCATAACCGGAGGCAGGTGGGCAATGATCCCGGCATGGGTCCGCCTCTTGGCCTGGGTACCTTCCCCGGGATTGTTAATGATGTAAGGGTAAAGGTGGGGCAGGTCATTAATGGCCAGGTCCGGGAAGCAGGCCCCGGACAACCCTACCCCCTTGCCCGGAAGCCACTCCAGGGAACCGTGCTTGCCGATATGGAAAACCATATCCGCCTGGAAAACGTCCCGCAGCCAGCGGTAATAGGCGAGGTAGTGGTGGGGCGGGGCCAGGTCAGGGCTGTGGTAAATTGTGGCCGGGTCCTCAAGAAAGCCCCGGGGCGGCTGGATGCCGATAAAAACGTTTCCCAGGAAGATGCCCGGGATGAGGAGCTGGCCCTGGTAATTAAATACTTCTCCCGGCGGCTCACCCCAATTGCATGTTAAATGCTCCCGGGCCTGGGGAGGAAAGGCCTCAAACCAGGCCCGGTAGGTATCCCCGTCCACCCGAGCGGCCGCCCGGCGATCCAGCTCCCGCGGGTCGAGCCAGCCGCGCTCGTTGGTCAGCCCGGACAGGATCCTCTCCATCAGAGCCGCCCCATCCGGCGGCAAATCCTCTACCCGGTAGCCGGCGGCCTGCATGGCCACCAGCAGGCGGTGGACGCTGGCCGGGGTATCCAGGCCGAAGGCACAGCCGATGCGGTCGTTGCGTGGCGGGTAATTATGGAGGATAATGGCCACCCTTTTCTCCTGGTTGGGTTTGTGCCTTAGCCGGGCCCAGCGCAGGGCCAGGGAGGCAACCTTGCTTACCCGTTCAGGTATAGGTACATACTGGCTTAAAACAGCACCGGTCGATGGATCCTCCCCGGTCTCTTCCCGGGTGGCCACAGGTACGCTGATTAGATCCCCGTCAAATTCGGGTAAGGCCACACTCATAACTACATCCAGGGGTCCCAGACCCTGGGGGCTTTTTTGCCACTCGTCAAAGGGAGTCAGGGACACGATGGCTTTAATTAGGGGTACGCCCAGCCGCTGGTAAAGCCCTTTTTCTTCCACCCGGCTGAAGGTGGGCGTGGCCATGGTCTGGGAGAACATCAGGGTATTAACCACCACATCTACCATCGGCCGGCCGTCCCGGCTAAAATAATTTTCCAGCACCCAGGCCAGACCCCGGCTGCCCAGTTCGTCGTTCCTGGTGGCGTAAAGGAACACCGGCAAGGCTATGCCGCCTTGTTTTTCTATCTGCCGGACAAGTTCATCAATGAACGCTGTATTGCCTGCCACCCAGGCACTCTGGTAGAAAAGTATCCCCACTACCGGGCGACTTTCTTTGAGCTTCTTCTGTAAATAAAGTGCCGCCGCTTCCGGTGCCGGGCAGTCCGGGTGGTAGAAACCTTCCCAGGGTAACGGGCGGGGCTCGGCTGCCGCCACCTCTATACCACCATAACGACCGGCAGCCCAGAGAAGAAGATTTTTCAGGTTATCTTCGCCGCCATAGGCAACGTACAGGCGCAGCCGGTGGTAATCTTGCGGCATCATATTGCTAAGGGACAAAAGCTGCTGGTTATCATCTCCCATCGAGGGCAACACAGCCAGGGGGATATTCTTTTTCCTGGCCAGCTCTACCAGGTCCTGGAGCCCCGGCAGGGAATCCGGCCCACCCATGAGGTGCACGATAATCAGATCAGCGCCACCGGCAAGTTGAGAAATTTCTCCCGCCGTTCGCCCGCCTTCTCCCCGCTTCGAGGAGGCCGCAACTTCAACCAGCCGGCCATAATCCTCCTGCACCCTCCGGGCAGCCCGGCTTAAACTACCCAGCTCACCTTCAATGGCCGTATAAAAGCAAATTTTTAAAGCCATAACCCTCTCCCCTCCAGCTTAAAGCTTTGCTCTCCCGTTAGCCGGACAAATGGGCAAAACCTGGACGCCCAGGTCGTCTTCGCGCACCCGGGCTTCGACATCATAGACAGCGCGGATATTTTCCGGGGTGAGCACCGCCTGCGGGCTGCCGGAAGCAAAGATGCGCCCCTGATGCAAGAGCACCAGCTTTTGGGAAAAACGGGCCGCCAGGTTTAAATCATGCAGTACCATGAGTACGGTCATTCTCTTTTTCCAGGCCAGAAATTCAAGGATGCCCAGCACCTCCAACTGGTGGCGAATATCCAGGTTGGAGGTAGGTTCATCCAGCAAGATAACCCTGGGCTCCTGGGCCAGGGCGCGGGCGATCATTACTCTCTGTTTTTCGCCCCCGCTTAAATTGCCCAGGGTTTTGCCAGCCAGGGGTTCCAGTTGGAGGAACCGCAGAATTTCTTCTACCACCTGCCGGTCTCTTTGCCCAACAGCCCAGGTTATATAAGGCCTGCGACCCAGTAACACAGCTTCATACACAGTTAGGGGAAATACCTTCGTCCCTTCCTGGGGAACATAGCCCAGAAGCATAGCCAGGGCCCGGCCCGACAGGTTGGTTATATTGCGGCCATCCAGGTAGATTACGCCCCGGGCCGGCAGCAATATCCTGGCCAGGCACCGCAGGAAGGTGCTTTTTCCTGAACCGTTTGGTCCTATAATGGTAACTATTTCCCCCGGATCTATGGTCAGCGTTACCTCGTTGAGGACTGGTTGACTATCGTAATTAAATGACAAACCATCCACGGCCAGTTTCATGACCACCAGCGCCTCCTTTCCCGGAAGAGAAGAGAGAGGAAAAAGGGTACCCCGATTAGCGAAGTAATCACTCCCACGGGGATTTCGATGGGGCTGGCCACCGTCCGGGCCAGGGTGTCGGCCGCCAGCAAAAGGAGAGCCCCCAGCAAACAGGAAGCCGGGATCAGGTAACGATAGTCGCTGCCGACCAGGAAGCGGCCCAGGTGGGGGGCCACCAGGCCAATGAAACCAATAATCCCGGTAAAGGCCACCGTAGCGCTGGCCAGCATTGAGGCGCCGACAGCACCCTTACGCCGCAGCCGGTCAAGATTGACGCCCAGGTTGGCGGCCACTTCCTCCCCGGCTCCCAGGGCATTGAGGTCCCAGGAAGAGCGCCAGAGAAAACCCAGGGCAGCAAGGCAAACAGGAAAAAGCAAAATTAAAGGTTGCCATTTAGCCCCGGCCAGTCCTCCCATGAGCCAGAGAGTGAGTTCACGCAGTTCTTCATGGGACGACAGGTACTTCAGTAAAGAAACGCCAGCGGAAAAGAGATAACCCAGGGCCACGCCGGCCAGGATGAGGGTCTCCGGGGCCAGGCCCCGGAGACTGGCTACCCCGTAGATGACAAACGTCGTTAACAGGCCAAAGGTAAAAGCACTGGCCACGATGATATAACCTTTCGCCAGGGTGAAACCGGCGAGCTTCCCCAGGCCCAGGACCACCGCCAGGGCCGCCCCGAAGGAAGCGCCGGCGGAGATGCCCAGGATATAAGGATCGGCCAGGGGATTGCGCAAAATCCCCTGCATCACCACCCCTGCCCCGGCCAGGCTGCAGCCAGCCAGGGTGGCCAGCAGCACCCGGGGCAGGCGGAGATTCAAAATAACTGTCCGAGCCAGCTTGTTTCCTATCTCCAAGCCGGCGGGGGCGGTGGTAACCGCCTCCTTGATAACCAGCCAGAGCTCCTGCAGGCTGATATTGGCGCTGCCCAGGCCGAGGGAAATTACCAACGCAGCCAGCAAAGCGAGGCTTAAAAGAATGATTGTCAATATTTTATGGCTAGCCAGCCGGGCATAAAAATCTCCCCTGGCATCACCGGTAGCTTTTTCCCCGACCATATTACTACGCATCATTAATGCCCCCTTAAGTGGGTAGACACTTATACCCGGACTTAACCCCCGCGTCTTCCAAAGGATAAAAAAGGGATTGGCAGGTTAGCTTATTTAGCCGCCGGGTAAACCCAGGTACCCTTTAATTCCATGCGGTAGAACTCCTGCAGTAACTGGCGGTGAACAGCTTCGGGGTTGACATCGGCAAATATGTCGGGGTGGAACCACTTGGCCCAGTATAGAGAACCGATTACCGAGCGGATCCCGGTGCCCAGGCCCCAGCTCATGATATAGACCTTTTTCTGGCTGACCGCGGTTGTCTGCTGCAGTGCCGGCCTGGCCAGGATTTCCTCGTAGAGGGCTTTCATTTTATCCGCGGCGTCCCGGCTGGCCATGCAGATAATGATCTGGGGGTCTTGCCCGGCCAGCCATTCAGGAGTCAGCTCGGGATATTTAACCTTCTGGCCGGCGGCAATATTCTTCCCTCCGGATAAGGCAATACGATCGGCAGCAGGGGTTTTATCACCGGCACTGTAGTAGGGTTTTTGCCACTCGTAGTAAACCCGGGGCTTTTTGTCTTCTGGCAACCTGGCTACCCTGTCCTTAATAAGCTGGTAGTATTTATCGCTAAAGGCAATTAACTTGGCCGCTGTTTCCTCCTTCCCCGTCAGTTCACCCATTTGCTTAGTTACTAAGGCAGTTTCGTGGGGATAAGAAGTCGTATAGACCAGAACCGGCAGGCCGGCTTCTTCCAGTTTGGCCCGCAGGTCGTCCTTTAACATGGTATCGGCAATGACTACATCCGGCGCGCTCTGGATGATGGCTTCCAGGTTGGGAGCAAAAGAAGATTTAGCCATCACCGGGATTTTCTCCAGGTCTGCCGGGAAAATGGAGTAACTATCACGTCCGATGATCTTATCAGCGCTGCCTAAAGCATAAAGGATTTCTG
Organism: Moorella glycerini; assembly: GCF_009735625.1. Taxonomy (NCBI): domain Bacteria; kingdom Bacillati; phylum Bacillota; class Clostridia; order Neomoorellales; family Neomoorellaceae; genus Neomoorella; species Neomoorella glycerini. The sequence continues at coordinate 3,255,845 of NZ_CP046244.1, forward strand.
ATACACCCGAAGTAATACAAACGATTTTATCCACCGGGCAGGAAATTTTTACTTCTTTGCCGGTGCCGTCAACAAACGTTTTGACTGTTTTCCTGGTATTACTATTTTGAGTGCCAGTTTTTTCGCTACTACACCCGGTTACAAAGATCATTACCAGCATTAGCAGGCATATTACCCTGACGGCAAAACCATATTTTTTGCTCAACACTTTTTGATAGCCTCCTCCTTGAGTTTTTTATGGTCAAAAAAATCTTTATTAGTCCAGTTCAACGAGCAGGACTCCTGGCTCAGGTTCACCGGCACCACATTATTACCACCATCAAAAAACGGCCTGAACTAACACCTCCCTGCGAACTCCCCGGGTGGGTTAGAATAGGCCGTCCTTCTACCGCTCCCGGCGCATCGTGAACCCCCAGTCGTTTTCCCTTATTGGAAGTTCCTTGCCGGACCGGCTGGCTGCATTTAAGCTGGCCCCTCGGGGCCAGACACCTACCCTTATAAAATTAAAACCCCTGCTCCAAAGAAAACAGGGGACATGCCGTTTCCCCATCCTGCGTAGGGAGCACCAGCTGCTACGGCAAGCACCAGGTCTCCTGGCTCGGATTCACCGTTCCCCCACGCCTTCCCAGGTCAAAACCCAGTGGCCTGATGTGGGGTCACTCCCCCTTACAGTGGCGCGACCGCGCCGGCTTTGCACCGGCTTCCCTTGATGCTAGCCAGAGACACCATTTTTTATAATACATTCTACAAAAATAATCCAAAATCCTCCCTGACCTCGTTAATTTTATACCTTCTGCTTTAAAAGGATCATATTTGCAAGCAGGCTACTGAATGACCAGGTGCAACTTCTTTCAATTCAGGTGGATTCTTGCAAATATTTCCGGCTTGCGGACAGGAAGGATAAAACCTGCAGCCACCGAAAAAAGTTTTAATAAATCGTCTGGTGCCAGGCTCCAAAATGCTTGCACCTATATCAGAAAAAGCCCGGATCAGTAGCTGTGTATAAGGATGGAGCGGGTTTTTATATACGCTGTCCGCAGGACCGATTTCCACGATCTTTCCACCATACATGACGGCTATCCTATTACTCATGCAATGGACCACCTCAATGTCATGGGAGATAAATAAATAGGTCAGATTATAAAGGCCCTGAACATGTTTTAGCAAATTAAGCACCTGGGCCTGGACCGAAACATCTAGCATAGAGGTAGGTTCATCAGCAACGATAAAACTGGGATGCAATGATAGAGCCCGGGCCAATACGACTCTTTGAAGCTGTCCCCCGCTCAGTTCATGGGGAAATCGGTTAAGGTGTTCTTTGCTTAGCCCCACCAGTTCCACCAGCTCTGCCACCCGCTCCTTTTCTTCTAGCGAGCCTTTAATAACAATACGGTGAAGGCGCAAAGGTTCCGCCAGACAATCAAAAATACGCATACGGGGATTAAGAGCTGATTCCGGATGTTGGAAAATAATCTGCATTTTTTTCCTTATTGCCAGTATCTCTCTGGGTCCAATTGCAGTGAGATCCAGGTCATCAAAAAACACCTTGCCTGAGGTAGGCGGGATTAACCCTAATATTAATCGTGCCAATGTAGATTTGCCGCAACCGCTTTCTCCCACTAAGCCCAAAGTCTCACCCGGGCGAATAAAAAAAGTAACATTGTCCACTGCCTGCAATGGCTTCTTTTTAAAGGTCCCTACCCAATAAGTTCTAGTCAGGTTCTCAACCCTGATCAAAAAACATACACCTCACCAGATTTCCTGCTATGGTTTCCATTAAAGGGGGATGTTCCTGCCTGCATACTTCTCTGGCATAACCACACCGCGGATGAAATTTGCAACCCGGAGGTAAATTAATCAAGCTGGGACTAAAACCGTCCAGAGGTTTTAAGCCATTGACAGGCTGAGCCGCTAGAAGAGCCCGGGTGTATGGATGCCGGGGTGAATTAAAGATTTGTTCCGCAGTTCCCAGTTCAACTATTTCTCCGGCGTACATGACTGCCACTTGCTGGCATAAACGGGTAGCCACTTTCAAATCATGGGTAATAACTAATAAGGTCGCCTTTGTCTGGGAAACCATTTGGCTTAAAACAGCCACCACTTGAGAGCGTATCACAGCGTCCAGACCCTTGGTAGGTTCATCGGCTATAAGCAAATCGGGTGCTCCGGTCATGCCGATGGCAGCCAGGACTCTTTGTTTCATCCCCCCGCTCAGCTGGTGCGGGTAAACCCTCATAGTATTTTCAGGGGCTGGAAGTTTAAGCCAGGATAGAATTTCTCTTCCCTTCGCCCAAGCCTGTTCTCGCGGCAAACGGTGGTGTAATTGGAGGGCCTCTGCGATCTGGATGCCTATCTTTAGAACAGGGTTAAGGGAAGATCCAGGATTTTGGGGAATCAGGGCGATTTTCTTTCCCCTTAAACGTTGCATTTGACCTTCTGAGAACTGCAGCAAATCCTGCCCGCGGTAAAAAATCTTCCCCTCAACCCGGGCATTCCGGGGCAGGAGGCGCATAACGGAAAGGCCGAGAACCGACTTGCCACAACCCGTTTCCCCGATGAGGCCAAAGGTCTTACCTTCTTCTAAATGTAAATCTACGCCCTCGACGGCCTTGACAACTCCATTCCGCGTATAAAAACTTGTTTTCAGGTCCTGTATGCTGAGGATGCAGCCCAATGCTCGTCCTCCCTTATCCCAAGCTCCTCCAGTTACCATGCTGTTCATTTCTGGCATCCAGCAAATCTCGTAAGGCGTCACCTAAAAGATTGGCGCCAAGGGCCGCCGCCACTATGCACATGCCAGGGGCAATCACAAGGAGAGGACGGCTACGGCAGTAAGCCCGCCCGTCGTTTAACATAACCGCCCAATCGGGCGCGGGGGGCTGGATGCCTAATCCGAGAAAACTCAATGAGGCTACGGCCAGCAGGAACCCGCCAACGCGCAGGGTGGCCAGGACCACCACCGGGCCTAAAATGTTTGGTAAAATATGACGAAGAATGATGTGCGTGCTGCTTGCTCCAAGAGCCCGGGCCGCTTCTACATATCCTTCTTCACGCACGCGTAAGACCTCGCCGCGGACAACCCTGGCAAAACCGGCCCATGAGGTTGTAACCATGGCAATGAACAAACTGTTTATGCCCGGGCCAAGTACGCCAGCAATTGCGAGCATCAAACTCAACCCTGGGAGAGCCAGCAGAATATTAATAACTACAGTCAATATATCGTCAATTATGCCCCCATAATAACCGGTCACCAGGCCCACGCTCATCCCTATCAGCATAGTGCAGGTGACTGCCACCAATGACATGATCAGGGCAATACGTCCACCATAAAGCAGGCGACTCAAGACATCACGCCCCAGAGTATCGGTTCCCAGGAGATGTTCCCTGCTCACTGGTGCGAGGCGGTGAGCAGGGTCTATGGCTACTGGATCATAGGGGGCCAGCAAGGGCGCCAGCAAAGAGACGAGTATCATTGTTAGCAAAAGCCCCGCACCCAGTAAAGCCGCAGGATTGCGTTTCATTCAGCGCTCTCTCCCAGGCGGACCTGAGGATTAAGCAGGCGATACAAGAGATCTACTATCAAATTGAGTGAAAGAAAAACTAGCCCCGTAAACACAACATAACCCTGGATTACTGGATAATCGCGGCGAAAGATGGCATCGACAGCCAGGCGGCCAATACCGGGCCAGGCAAAGATTACCTCAACCACCACCGAACCCCCCAGGATATGGCCGAGGTTTAAACCAATTACTGTCAATAGAGGAATAAACGCGTTGGGAAGAGCGTGCCTTAGAACTACAACACCTGATGATAAACCCTTTGCCCTCGCGGCCCTGATATAGTCCTGCCCCAACACGTCCAGCAAAGTAGCCCGGGTCAAGCGCATTAAAGTTGCGCTGGTGCCGGCACCGAGGACTATAGCGGGTAAAAGTAAGTGCTGCCAGGTGCCGAAACCGCTGGTAGGGAGTAGATGCAGTCGTTCGGCCGTCAAGCCAATCAATAAAATAGCGAGCCAGAAACCTGGCATAGAAGTTAGCGTAAGGGCGCCCGCCCTTCCCAGATGGTCCATGAAGGTGTCGCTCTTAATCGCCATCAAGACACCCAGCGGGATGCCAAACAAAACGGCAAAAGTAACTGCGGCAAGGGCAAGCAAAGCAGTAGCCGGCAGCCGGCTCAAAAGCTCGCCAGCCACCGGCCTTCCGGTCATATATGAAGTTCCCAGATCTCCCTGCAAAGCCCTGCCTACCCAATTCATATACTGTACCGGCAAGGGTTTATCCAGGCCCATTTGCTGCCGCATGGCCTGGATCTCCTCCTGGGTAGGTTCAGTCATCCCGCCCAGCCGCAGGACTTCTGCCGCCGGGTCCCCGGGGGCGATTACCCCCAGCAGAAAAGCAATAAGTGTTATTCCTAGAAGGGTTGGGATACCGGCCCCCAGGCGTCGCAAAATATACATCACCTTGATGCCAGCTCCATTTCCGGCAAGGTAGTGCCGTAAATAGCGGCTTCATAGCCGCGCAAGCGCTTATTGTAAGCGATCAGGTTAACATCATAGAAAAGGGGTATAATCGGTAGTTCCCTGGCTGTTATTTCCTGGATACGATTATAAATCTCTTTACGTCGTTTAATATCCAGTTCCTGTTCAGCCTTTGCTATCAAATTGTCAACCTCGGGATTGTTATATCCCAAGCTATAGTTTACGTTGGAAGCCCCTTTGCTCGTCGCAAACCAGCGGAAAAGGGTATCAGGTTCACCATTGGGGAGCCCTTGAATACGTAAGGCAATATGATAATCTCCCTTTTTCATAGCTTCGTTAAAGGCTGCCCCATCCAGCACCCGGATTTCGGCATCCAGGCCAAGCTGTTTTAAGTAAGATTGGACTAGCTCTGCCTGGGCTTTATAAGGATACCGGTCCAGGGCATAGGTGGGAATTATCACTACTACTTTCTCTTTCTTATTCCCCAGGGTTTCCCGGGCGAGCCGCTTCGCTTCTTCCGGGTTGTACTCGGGTTTAAGGTCCGAATGGAAAGGAGAAGCGTTGCTGAGCATGCTGCCTGCCGGCGTGCCGTAACCATAATATAACTCTTTTACAATAAAGTCCCGGTCAACCAGCAGGCTTAAAGCCTTGCGCATACGGACATCGTTAAAAGGCGGCTTGGTGCCGTTGGTCATTATATAATGGGTAATAGTTGAAGGGGCGGAAGACACGGCAAAACGGTTGTCCTTGAGCAAATCCCTGGCCTGGGCAGGCTGGATGGCTCCCAGATCCATTACCCCCATAATTTCTTCCGCTCTAAGCGCCGCCAGCCGCGTTTCGGGTTCCGGTATCACTCTCACCCGGATGCGTTTTGTCTTGGCCGCCTTGCCCCAGTAATTCTCATATGCTTCCAGCAAAGCATACTGGTCTTTTTTATGTTCTACCAGTTTAAACGGACCTGTACCCATCGGCAGGCTATTAAAGTCGCCGTTATCATTAAAATTACGTGGGCTGAAAATGGCACTATAAAAGTTAACCATCCTGAAAGGCAAAGTGGGCTGGGGTTTTTCGAAAGTGAGGCGCACGGTGTAAGTATCAATTTTAACAACCTGCTTCAACCCCGGATAAGCTTCTTTGATGTTAAATGAATAAAAGGGCGATGTCCGCGGGCTGATCTTCTGGTAACGATTAAAATTAGCAATAACGGCATCGGCATCAAAAGCAACGCCATCATGGAACTTTACGCCCTGGCGGAGCTTAAACGTCCATTCCCGGCCATCGCGGGACATCTCCCAGGCCTCGGCCAGGCACGGCGCCGGTTGCCCGTGATTATCCAAGGTAATAAGTGGCTCCCAAACATGAAGAATAGAGCTAGTATAATAAGGGTCTTTAGCTCCGGGCGCAAGGTCACGTGGAGCGGCCAGAACAACTTCTGCAGTAACTTCTTTGCTTTCCCGTGTACAACCAGAGATAAACAAGGGAAGGCTTATAATTAAAAAAAGAATCATCAATACAACTAAACTACTGCTTTTAGCAGGTCTATAAAAAATTGATTTAGACCACTTATGCATAAATAGCAATCCTCCTTTTTAAGGTTCTTTAAAGCAACATAAAATCCATGTTTTCCTGCCGGCAAAAATGCAAAATAAAAACTCACCTCCCTATCCGCGCAGGTTGGTCAGGCAAAGGGCAACAGGCAGGTTTCCTGGCTCAGGTTCATTGGCACCCCACGTCTTCCCAGGCTATAAAAGCCCAGTGACCCATGGGTGGGGCTCCTCACCTTTACAGTGGCGGGACCGCGCCGGATTCGCACCGGCTTCCCTTTTAACTTTTACCCCTCGAGGTAAAAGCACCCGTTCCTCAGCTGATATACATAAATTTAATAAATTTAATATTAAGTTTAGCATGATTGATGACGTTTGTCTACGGTCAGGGTTTTGATAGTACGTGTCAAGATGTAGTAGGCAAAAAGAGACCTCACATAAAAATCCCATATATATCCAACACCTTTTCCGGCTCCGGAGTATTGTGCAGTAATTCTCTGCGCCTGTCAAGGTTAAAGCCTGCGGCCGCCTACGGCGACCTTGACAGGCTTCGCGAATTACTGCCTGCTCTAATTAAGCCGGAAAAGGGGTTAGAATATAGCTCCACTAATTCTTGTTAGTTGCCTCAAGGTATATTTAACCCAATCTGTTCCCGCCTCAGGGCCAACAAGGGCTGGTACTCTCTTCCTTAACCATGCTTCTACGTCTTCTTTAACTATCTTCTTTTCTTTTATTACTTTAACGGGATTCTTTTCTACTTGTGGCATCTTCTTTTCTAGCCATGCGGCTAATTCTCCATTGGCTTTGAGCATAAGTAATGCTACCATGGCCGTTGCTCCTGCTTCGCTCCAGCTCATTCCCCTCTTTTTCATGCGAATGGCTATTTTTTTGTCTACTGTTGTTTCGGCTACGCCCATCCCGTATAACTTTAGCCCTTCCAGTTGTCGTGGTAACCGCAAGCGGTAATCTAACAGGTTATCGCGATATCTTTGACAGTAGTCATATACTTTTTGGCGTTGTTGCTTGTTTTTGCGGTTCGGTGCTTCTTCTATGAGTGCTTCCATGGTGTCCAAAAAGACCTGCTCTTGACCTTTGGCTAAAATCTCCATTAATCCTCGCGCTGTTTCGTTCCCATAAGCCTGCCTTATATCCCGGTGGAGGTGGTAGCGGTCCAATTGTACAATGGCTCCTGGTAACTGTTCTTTGGCTGTCTTCTGGATCCAGCTGGCTCCGTCGCCATTGACCACATATATTGTTTTTTCGTCTATCTCGTAGTACCTGGCTATTTCCGTGGTGAGGGCTTCCCAAAATTGTTCTCCATCTTCATAGATGCCCATTACTACCCGCGGGTTCTTGAGATGCCGGGCATTCCCTTTTTCTATCCACCCTTCGTATACTATTCCTACTTTTACTTCTATCCGCTCTTGCTTGCTCCTTTGCAGGGGAATCATTATGCCATCGGCTTCGATAAATAGTGCCGGTACTTTTTTCTTTTTGCCTTGGGGCTCTTCCCCGCTCACGAATAGCTTGTTGCGCAGGGCTTCTTGCAGTCCTTTTTGTTCCAGTCCATTTCGTTTTACTTCGCTATGGATGGTCATATGGCTTAATTGGCCCATCCCTGCTTCGGCCATTATTTCCGCTGCCTGCCTGAAGGGTAACCGGGTTGCCAGCGATACGGCTAATTTGAGCAGTCTTCCTGTCAGGCGCTTTCCTTGGCGTAAGTTCAGGGCTTCGTCTAACAGAAACCTTCCCTCGCCTCTTTTCTTTTTGCGCGTCGCTTTGACATATAGTCGGCGCTTAAAGGTTATATCCCCGTACAGGCAGGTGATTGTGCGGTAGCGGAAGCCAGCTATCCTATATCTCTTGGGTTTTGCTGGCATAAGGGCATCATCCAGGGCTTCCAGTACGGCTACCAATAATCGCCTGGCTATTTGCAGGATAACTTCTTCTAGAGTGTTGAAATTCTCGATACCATCTAATAAACTAAAGATGGTAGCGGTACTGGTATTACCGTTTACCATAAAGAGACCTCACTCCTTTTACGGTGTTTTTCTTCTTGTGAGGTCTCTTTTCTCTTTTTTGCTCCTTTTTCCTCCTGCCTACTGTAATTTTACACTAACGTTTTGATACAGTGCTGACGCATGAAAATATATAAAGACAAAGTTCAGGGACCAAAATCAGGCGAACGAACAGTGAGAACTCAAAAAGGGGAGGTAGGTACCCTCTATAAACGATAAAAAAGCTCCGAACAGGAAAAAAGAGGGGTAAAATTGAGTACAGCAAAGCAAGCCATCTTTATGTAAGCGGCTATAAGCTACTTGAAGGTAAAGAATTAAGTTGTCGCTGACGCAGAGATTAAAGTTTCAAAAGGCCAAGCGTATTCTGGGCGGCTTAGTGCAGAGAGCCAACAATTGGTCGCGATCAATCCAGGGGTTGCTCCAAGTCTCCCGGAGGAACTTAAGGGTTCCCCTGAAGCCCAATTGTCGAACTTTCTCCACCAGGGCTTCCGTATGTAGTGTCAAGATATTTAACAGATGTCCCAGGTGCATAAGCAAATGCCAGTTTTTCATTGCCGTCCAGTTCAGAGAGAAAGCATGTTCATACTGATAACCTTGATGTTTTTCTACCAGGATATTTTCTTCAATGTTCCAGCGGTGGCGGGCCCCATGATTGCAGCGGGCGATGATATTCTTTTTGGTGAAAGGTCGCGAGGATACCCAGGCCCAATGGGCTTCCTTTTTTTCGCCTTTCTCTTCCCACGTCTCTGTACATCCCGCTACATGAATTTTGAACCGCCGCCAGGCTCCGGAAGCCTCCTGGAACTCATAGTCGATATCGTTGGCCCACCAGAAGTTTTGCTCTCTGTTCCCCCAATGATACTTGAGTTTCTGGTCCTTTTCCAGTTTTCTAAGGCCTCCCGCCTCTTCCCAGACACTTTTCAGGCGGTCCTGGGGTAGGATAAACATAAAGTCCAGATGTAATTGGCGGCACAGGGCCATCATGGGTCCATTGGCGTACAGGCCATCGGCTACTACCATGATACGTAGCTTGGGAAAGGCTTTGCGCAGGCGTGTCAGCAGCCTTTTGCCGGCTTTTAGTTCGCAATCCTGCTTGGTGAAGGCCTCTTTTTCCCCTATAGGGTTCTCGCAGAACTCGGTGAGCAGGGGGATGGTTACCCCCTGGGGACCGACCAGAACTGCTTCTACCGTATAGGCAATATATGATACCTCTTCCCCATGTTGCCGGTGGAGGGCTTCTTCAGCAAAAGGTAAACTGCGCGTTAGTGTAAAATTACAGTAGGCAGGAGGAAAAAGGAGCAAAAAAGAGAAAAGAGACCTCACAAGAAGAAAAACACCGTAAAAGGAGTGAGGTCTCTTTATGGTAAACGGTAATACCAGTACCGCTACCATCTTTAGTTTATTAGATGGTATCGAGAATTTCAACACTCTAGAAGAAGTTATCCTGCAAATAGCCAGGCGATTATTGGTAGCCGTACTGGAAGCCCTGGATGATGCCCTTATGCCAGCAAAACCCAAGAGATATAGGATAGCTGGCTTCCGCTACCGCACAATCACCTGCCTGTACGGGGATATAACCTTTAAGCGCCGACTATATGTCAAAGCGACGCGCAAAAAGAAAAGAGGCGAGGGAAGGTTTCTGTTAGACGAAGCCCTGAACTTACGCCAAGGAAAGCGCCTGACAGGAAGACTGCTCAAATTAGCCGTATCGCTGGCAACCCGGTTACCCTTCAGGCAGGCAGCGGAAATAATGGCCGAAGCAGGGATGGGCCAATTAAGCCATATGACCATCCATAGCGAAGTAAAACGAAATGGACTGGAACAAAAAGGACTGCAAGAAGCCCTGCGCAACAAGCTATTCGTGAGCGGGGAAGAGCCCCAAGGCAAAAAGAAAAAAGTACCGGCACTATTTATCGAAGCCGATGGCATAATGATTCCCCTGCAAAGGAGCAAGCAAGAGCGGATAGAAGTAAAAGTAGGAATAGTATACGAAGGGTGGATAGAAAAAGGGAATGCCCGGCATCTCAAGAACCCGCGGGTAGTAATGGGCATCTATGAAGATGGAGAACAATTTTGGGAAGCCCTCACCACGGAAATAGCCAGGTACTACGAGATAGACGAAAAAACAATATATGTGGTCAATGGCGACGGAGCCAGCTGGATCCAGAAGACAGCCAAAGAACAGTTACCAGGAGCCATTGTACAATTGGACCGCTACCACCTCCACCGGGATATAAGGCAGGCTTATGGGAACGAAACAGCGCGAGGATTAATGGAGATTTTAGCCAAAGGTCAAGAGCAGGTCTTTTTGGACACCATGGAAGCACTCATAGAAGAAGCACCGAACCGCAAAAACAAGCAACAACGCCAAAAAGTATATGACTACTGTCAAAGATATCGCGATAACCTGTTAGATTACCGCTTGCGGTTACCACGACAACTGGAAGGGCTAAAGTTATACGGGATGGGCGTAGCCGAAACAACAGTAGACAAAAAAATAGCCATTCGCATGAAAAAGAGGGGAATGAGCTGGAGCGAAGCAGGAGCAACGGCCATGGTAGCATTACTTATGCTCAAAGCCAATGGAGAATTAGCCGCATGGCTAGAAAAGAAGATGCCACAAGTAGAAAAGAATCCCGTTAAAGTAATAAAAGAAAAGAAGATAGTTAAAGAAGACGTAGAAGCATGGTTAAGGAAGAGAGTACCAGCCCTTGTTGGCCCTGAGGCGGGAACAGATTGGGTTAAATATACCTTGAGGCAACTAACAAGAATTAGTGGAGCTATATTCTAACCCCTTTTCCGGCTTAATTAGAGCAGGCAGTAATTCGCGAAGCCTGTCAAGGTCGCCGTAGGCGGCCGCAGGCTTTAACCTTGACAGGCGCAGAGAATTACTGCACAATACTCCGGAGCCGGAAAAGGTGTTGGATATATATGGGATTTTTATGTGAGGTCTCTTTTTGCCTACTACATCTTGACACGTACAAACTGCGCACCAACTTCTGGGTCCCATCAACGGCTATGATATAATGCTTTTCTACCAGTAAGGCCTGCAGCCGGCGGTTGCGCAGCAGTCGTTTGATAGTTTGTATCAGCACTTCTTCTAACTGCTCCGGATTGATCTTTGCCAGCAGACGATTAACGGTGTCCATATGAGGGATAGTGTCAATCTCCGGAAAAACCTCCCGCAATAGCTCCCAAAAGACGGGCCGGGTCAGTTCCCGGTTGGCTTCCCTCCTGGAGTTATAGGCGAAGACGAAGAGAAATAGCCCAAAGGTCAACAGGACAGTCAGTTTATGCTTAATACTCTGGGGACGGCGGGGGTCGGGTATGCGCGCGAATTTCTCGAGCAATACTGGTAGATACGCCCGCCATACTGGTAGCTGCGCTGCTAAAGCCCCTTGCCGGTCGTCTTTCTCTTCTTGGCTGGTGGCATAGGCGCTTTTACAAGTGGGCAGGGTAGACGGGTGGATGGACCCGGGATGCCGTAAGGCCATGCTTATTCCCCTCCCTCGTCCAGGGTTTCTTCAACAGGCTCCGGGAAGGGTTCCACCAGCCGCCGGCGCCAGTCCCGTACCAGGGGATATACCCAGATTGTTTTAACCGTGACGGCATATTGCTTAAAGGCGTCCTGGCGGCCTCGACCTGCGGTTTCGCCAATTTTAATCCAGTTGGCCGCCCGGTAACAGGTGCCCTGATACTCGGGTTCAACAAAGGTTTCTAATAAAACCGGTTCATAACCATAGCGTTCCCGCCAGTCCGCCCGAATGCGCCGCGCTACCAGGGAAAGGGAGTGGCTGGCTAGATGGGGAATGTGCACCTCCGGCAGAATCAAAAAGCGGTTGTTGTTGACTATACGCGGGCGATAGCGCCGGCGTTCCTCAGCTGTCCAGCCAATCCACTTATCCCGCGCCGCCACCGCCTTGGCAGCAGCTCCAAACAACATCGCCCCTACTATCTCCCGGCCTCTCACTCCCTTTACCCTAATCCAATACCGCTGTTGCGCCCCGATGGCCCGCAGATACCCTAAAGGATGGTAAGCCGCCATGGTGGCGTTCCAGTCCGCCCTCTCTAAAGGGGTGACCGGATCTATGGTAACCGGCGCCACTTCTTGAAGTTTAGCCTTAAGCCGGGTCTGTATCACAGTTCCCAGTCGCTCCCCGCCGACTTGGCGTACCTTATTCTTTTGCAGCGGTGGTAAGGTAATGACCCCTTTTTGTTCTAATTCCAGCAGCAGCTTTCTGCAGGCTTCCATCTTTAATCGTCCGTTCGGGGCCTTCCAAGGCAAATTCTCGCATATGGTCGCCGCGATCTCTTCACGGCTTACATGGAAAAATTCCTTTACTGTAATACGTATTAAGTTGATATCCGCCTGGGTAAACTCTCGGTCGCCAATCGAAAAAGGCACGTCCATCTGAAATTTCACCTCGCTACTTTCCCAAGGCTATTATCTCAGATCGGCTCGTGCCTGTCCAGTCCTATTTGCGATAAATTTTTTTCGAAACCTGTTATTTATTCAGGCGTCGCAAAGCCTTCTTTGTTGATGCGTCAGCACTGGTTTTGATAAGATTTTTTTGCCAACACGTCTGCAGGATTTTCAAAAATAAAAGCGAATAGATTATGATATGACATAGTTACCACGGAGGCATTTATTTTAGTTAACTCCAGTTAAGTTTGGAACCCCCACACTGTAAAAATCTTAAATCAACGGATAGGACCAAGGAGGTCTAGCTTGCAAGAAGCAAGCCGACCTCCTTATTTTTTCCGGGGGTGTTAAGGTGCCAGGTTAGAAGCAAAACTTCTATCAAGGGATGCTAAAATTTGGGGGGTAAGAGAATGAACAATTTACGGCAAGCGATGCGGGAACGATGGAATACAAAAGGTTATCATTATGACCATAGGGGCAATCACGGTACCAAAAGTCCCGCTGAAAAGGAACGATGGACGAAAATCCTTGAACAACTGGGACCCGGACCGCTGGCCGTGCTGGACGTAGGTACCGGCACAGGATTTGTAGCGTTGCTCCTGGCAGAAATTGGCCATCGCGTAACGGGGATTGACTGGTCGACCACCATGCTTGACCAAGCCAGAATGAAGGCCCGTGAGGCAGGGCTGGAGATTGCTTTTATCGAAGCAGAAACAGAATCGCTTCCTTTTGCCGCCGCGTGCTTTGATGCGGTGGTAGCCCGGCACGTGCTCTGGACCCTAACGGATCCCCGCCAGACCCTTACTGAGTGGTACCGGGTACTGAAGCCACATGGAAGGGTTCTCGCCGATTTCTCTCCCCGCCGAAGCGGCACGGCGGGCCACCACTATCCCCTTGAAATTGAAAAAAAGTTGCCGCTGAACAAGGCGCTTCATCCGGCAGAGGTGGTTGCGCTTTTTGAGGATGCCGGGTTTACTAATGTTCAGGCTGAAGCCCTCCCTCTCCATCCCGACAGCAATGCAGTAACCTACCTAATTAGCGGTTTTAAGCGCGGGGGGTGTGGACATGGCTCCGCATAACATCTGGATCGAATGCCCGCACCGGGCAAGGGCCGGTGAGGAGTTAACTGCCCGGATTGGGTTTGGCCATAACTTTATTGTCCAGGGGAAGGCCGATCCGTTGCGAACGGGTGCCTGGCTGTTTACCCCTGGAGGCAAAAAAGTTCCCCTGGCTGTAGATGCAGGCGAAAAAGAGCTTACTGTCGCCTTTGTACCCGGCGAAGGGGGTGTATATACCCTTTTATGTGAGTATGACGGAAAAATATGGAGCATTGGCCGGGATGGCCGCCACCTGCGCGGCCCACACACTGACCACCCGGGCATAGACATTACAAGATCGTTTTATGCTTACCAGTTTGCCAAGACCTTTATAAACGTTGAAACAGATTACCCCTGGCCGGGTCCGTTGGGCTTGGAGCTAGAAATTGTACCTCAACCCCCGGCCCGTGGGCAATTAGAGGTAGCGGTGCTTTACGAAGGCCGACCCTTAAAAGGCATATCAGTGCAGGCCTTCCGTACCGGTGATCCCTCTCCCTATACGACCTGTACAGGCGCACAAGGTATGGCGCGTTTCCCATTTACAAAGGGTAGCTGGATGATCCTGACCAATTATGCCAATCCGCAAAAGGGTGTACCCGGCCAGTATAATGAACGCTACCTGACCGCCATTTTTACTCTAAAAACTTAGAGGTAACAAATCAAATGCTTTTATCGGATATAAAAACCAATACCGCTGGCGTAGCGGATAACTTTTTAGACATACAAAAGATATACACCCAGCATGTTATAAAAAAGATAACCTTCCTGGGTTGCCTGGCCTTTCTTTTGGTGGCAATGATATTAGTTTCCGTTTGTGTCGGGACGGCTTTTTTAACAATTGGCGAGGTAGGGCAGGTTATTGCCAACAAACTAATTCTGTCCTCACCTGCTTCATTTAATAGTTTAGCGGATACAGTAGTCATGCAGTTAAGGCTACCACGCATTTTACTGGCCATAGTTACCGGGATAAGCCTTGCTGGCGCGGGAGCGGTGATGCAAGGCATTTTACGTAATCCCCTGGTTGACCCCTATACTCTAGGGCTATCCGGCGGCGCTGCCTTTGGTGCAGCTCTGGCTATCGTCCTGGGGACGAGTATTTTAGGCCCGGCTTTTAGTGTTGCAGGAAAGTATGTAATCGCTGCTAATGCTTTTATTTTTGGCACGATCACCATGATTCTCGTATATGGTATCGCCCAGATAAAAGGGATAGCCCCCGAAACGCTAGTTCTGGGAGGGGTAGCCCTGGGTTATCTTTTTGCGGCTGGGGTTTCTGCTTTAAAATACCTGGCCGCGCCTGAGGTTTTAAAAGATCTGGTAGTCTGGCTAATGGGTGGTATGTGGGGGGCCAGTTGGGACCAGGTGAGGTTGCTATTTCCCCTGGTACTGCTATGTTTGGCTGTTTTATTGCGTTACTCCTGGGATATAAATACCCTTGTCGCCGGGGAAGAGATAGCCGTCAGCCTGGGAGTAAAGGTAAACCGTTTACGCTTGATCTGTCTGACGGCATCCACCCTGGCAGCATCGGCCACCGTGGCTTTTACCGGAATTATTGGTTTTATCGGCCTGGTAGCGCCGCATATCTGCCGTATGCTCATCGGCAACGACCACCGCTTTTTAATTCCCTCTTCCTGTTTACTGGGGGCAGTACTACTTCTAGTTGCTGATACTCTGGCTCGTACCATCATGGCCCCTATAGAAATCCCGGTAGGGATTATTACCTCATTAATTGGCGCTCCCTTTTTTATGTACCTGCTGGTAAAGAGAAAAAGGGGGTGGTGGACTTCCAGTTCGCGCTAAATTAGGTAAAAAGTAAAAAAAACAGAAAGGGGATTTTTTAATGAAGAGAAGTATCTGTATCTTAGTCATCTTAATCGCCACAGTAATGCTATTATCAATACTTGCCGGCTGTGGGCAAAAGAATAACCAGGTTGCGACACCAGAGAAGACGCCGGCGAAAAAGATAATTACAGTTAACGATTTAAAAGGACGCCAGGTTGAGGTAAAGGCCCCCCCGGAAAGGGTGATAGTCCTGCAAACTTCTAACGGTGTGCTTACAGAAATAATCAAAGCTTTAGGTGTAGAAAAAACCGTTGTTGGTGTTAATGATAAGACAAAAACCGAAACGAAATGGCCTTCATATGTATTATCGGTCCCTTCCGTAGGAGAAACCGGTACACCTGACCTGGAAAAAATCATTTCGCTTAAACCAGATCTAATAATTGCGTGGGATTTTAAGCCAGAAGTGTTAACCAAGTTTGAGCAAGCGGATATTCCTGTAGTTTTGGGTTATGGGATGGGAGCTAAGAAATTGCTGCCCTCAATAACTAGCCTCGGCCAGATCTTCAATCAGGAAAAACGGGCGAATGAACTCCTCGGGTATATTGAGAAGCAATACCAGGCGGTAAACGAGCGAATAAAAGGGTTGTCGCCGGGACAAAAGCCAAAGGTATACCTGGAAGGTCCGGGTGAATGGATGACCTATGGTCAAGATAGGGAAGAAACCAGGTTGATTGAAATGGCAGGTGGCACCAGTATAATCAAAGAAAACACGTCCGGCCACCCGGTAATCAATTCCGAATGGGTTTTAAAAGAAAATCCCGATGTTATTATCAAGTTTGTCTGGAAAAGCGACCAGATGGGCTTCGATGTCACCAATACGGCTAGCTTAAAGGCCATTTATGAAGAAATCTGCTCGCGTCCCGGGCTTAAAGATACCAAGGCAGTAAAAAATAACCGGGTATATATCATGGGAAACTTTATGACCACGCCGAGAAATGCAGCTGGGATTTGGTATCTAGCCAGGTGGCTACACCCCGACCTTTTTAAAGATATCAACCCGGAAGCAATCCACCGGGAGATACTTAAAAAGTTCTGTAACGAAGAGTTGCGTGGTACCTGGGTTTACCCTGAAAAATAAAGATACCGGCGGCGACAGGTTCCCATTAAGTGAACCTGTCGCCGCCCTAAACATGAGGTGATTTTAATGAAAATACTTATTCAAGACATAAATTTTTCTTACGGCAGCCATGACGTACTGCAGGGTGTGAATATGGAGATATCTCCCGGACAAGTGGTATGTATCGCCGGACCTAACGGTTCCGGGAAAAGCACCTTGCTCAAGTGCTTAGCCCGGGTGCTTATCCCTAAAAGCGGGGTCGTTTATTTAGACGGCAGGGAAATATCACGCCTCGGGTCCCGGGAGCTGGCCCGGCTGGCAGGTTATGTCCCCCAAAACGGCGGGGAAATTTTCCCTTTTACAGTCCTGGAAATAGTACTTATGGGACGCAAACCTCATCTTACCTGGGGAGTTACCCGGCATGATCTAGAAGTAGTTGCTAATGTGTTGAAATTTATGGGCATTGGAGAGATGGCCCAGCGATCACTGGCAGAATTAAGCGGCGGCCAAAAGCAAAAAGTTTTTATTGCCCGGGCGCTGGCTCAGGAACCACAAGTGTTTCTCCTTGACGAGCCCACCAGCAGCCTGGACATCAAGCATCAGTTGGAGGTCCTGGAAGTGGTAAAAGCTTTAGCGCGCCGGCAAAGTTACGTAGTGATCATGGTGCTTCACGATTTAAACCTGGCCGCCAGGTTTTCGGATCATATAGTGATGCTGAAAGATGGTCGGATCTATGCGGCAGGGAAACCGCGGGCAGTAGTCACGCGGGAGAATATCGGTGCAGTTTACGGGGTGGAAGCATTAATTATGGAGAGCAGCTTTGGCCCCTATGTGATTCCTGTAGGACCCGTACAGGGAAGCGATATATGTCTGCAGGCAGCGGCTTTTTAGCTAGGCGTTCACTGGGCCTGACGCCGTACAGACAGTGAGGATCAGGGGGAGGGAGCTGACTTATGCCATCCTGAGCATGCTGCCGACCAACCTGGCACTGGAATGGGCTTTTCCCAGCGCCTGTATCCGCATGTCTACCTGCAAAGGCCAGACTCCGGACCATCATACACCCTGTCAGCTATAACCCGGTTTATCAGCCGGATAAACAACCTGCTCAAGCTACGCACCGGGTCCTCTCCGGTCGCCGCAGCAAGGCAGATTTCTCCTTCGTTATATCCCTGCAGCAACCTTAGCCCGGCCGCGATAACTGCTTCACCCGGGAGCAATCCCCATTCATATTCGTCCCACAGGTGGATGAGGCTGGCGGCCAGGGCCACCAGGCCCGGCTCGCCCTGGATGTGTTGCAGTCGCGCTAGATAGCTGTCCCGGTCCAGTCCCAGGCCTTCCTCCCCGGCCTGACGCCAGAAGTCTTCCGCACTGACGCCGTACCTCTCCAGGCGTGCCAGGAAACTGCACTGGCGCCGGGCATTCAGGCCGGTCTGCTTTTCTAAAGCTACTTTTACTGCTTCCTTCACTGTCACACCGATTAATTCCCCCAGTTTTGCGTGCTTGCCGGCATCAGTAAAATAATGGTGGCTCTGGGTATTGGCAACGGTAATGATCTGGTCGGTCCCCGAACCGGTGGCAATTCCCCGGGAATAACGGCTGGGCGCCATGAGCTCCTGCAGGGCGGCAGCTTTGGCTTCCGTAGCCGTAACTATGGAGCGCACCAGGGCGTGGGGAGGCAAGTTCCCGTTTATCAGAAGGATAATATTAATAGTGCCGGGGACAAGGACCCATTGCCCGTCCCTCTCGTAATAATCGGCCCTGTCCCCGGCCCGCCCGCCGTTAACGTCGATCCCGCCGGTGACGATAGCCGTCACTGTTAGTTCCCGGAAACCATTCGTTTTTATAGCGGCGTTTTCCATCCTGGCGGCGGTAAGCAACCCGGCGGTGTGACGGTAGGGCAGGCCGAGCTTGCCGGCCAGATACTCCAGGTAGCCTTCCGCACTGCCTCCCGGGAGGCTGGCGGGATCGTGCTGATGGGGCGCCAGGTGATGGTTAAATACCGCCTGCAGGTCTTCCCGGCAGCCGCCGTTGACCCAGGCCGTGCTTACCACCCGCCGCGGCCCGGGGAAGTAGACGATAAGGGTCTCCTCCCGCCGGTGGATTTTTTCCCCGCTGTTTAACTCACAAATTAGCATCCTCTTCTCCTTCTACTAGCGGTAGTAAAGTCACTTCCAGTTTACGGCGAAAACGCTCCAGGATTTTTACGAAGCCGGGGCCAAAAAGTAAATAAAAGGCAGCGTTGCCCAGGGCATGAAAGGTGTCAAACCAGAAGCTGGCTGCATAGGCGGCTGCAAAGGACTGCCAGTTCAAGGGGTGAACAAAGGCCGTCCAAAACCACAGGTTCATTATCCAGCCAAAAAAATAACCCCAGAGAAAACTAAAGACAGTCATAAACTTTTTCCCGGCCCGGGGAAAAAGGATTTTAACGACCCCTGCCGAGCTGCCGGCCAGCCCCCAGGCAAACATCTGCCAGGGCGTCCAGGGTCCCTGCCCCAGGAAAAAGTTGGACACCAGGGCCGCCGTAGAACCGACCATAAATCCGGCGCCGGGCCCGAAGACAAATCCGGAATTAATTACCAAAAAGGTAACCGGTTGAATACTGGGCAAAGCAGCAAAAGGAACCCGGCCCACGGCGGCAAGGGTACCCAGCATGGCGACTACGGCCACCTCCCGGGAAGAAACCCGCCCTTGCTCAAAGCCCCAGTACAGGAGGAGCAGGGCCAGGATGATTATAGCCGATGCCAGCAGTCCCCACCCCTGGCCCAGCAGGAGGACTTTGAGCTTGATGCTGGCCAGCAACAAGGCCAGGATTGCCAGCCAGGCAAGGGGAAACAGTATTTTACGCCCATAAACCACCACCAAAGCCTCCCATCTCCCGCCCGGACCCACGCCATCCACCAGGAAAGCAGGGCCCGCCGGCTAGCCCGCCGGTACGGTCCGGGCGGCGGGCCTTCCGGGTGCGTCAGCCGGCGGGCTCAGGGAACTGCAACCCGGTCCAAACCAAGCCGGCACCAGCCGCTCCAGGGCGTCCGGCACGGTCAGAACGCCGTCAACATAGCCGCGGCACATTTTCCCCATCTGGGTGGAGTAAAAAACCGACTGGCCCAGGACCTGGTGCTTGGGGCCATCGGCAACGACGCGCCCGGCAAACAGCAGCAGCACCCGCGTGGCGTAGGCGGCAGCAAATTCTACATCGTGGGTGACCAGCACCACACTAACGCCTTCCCTGCTTAAACCTGTCAGCATCTCTCCCAGTTCGTCCTTCAACCAGTAGTCCATGCCCCGGGTCGGCTCGTCCAGGACCAGCAGGCGGGGCCGGGTTACCAAAACGGAAGCCAGGGCTACCCGCTGGCGTTCGCCGCTGCTCAAATCGCGGGGATTTACTCGCCGGCAGCGCTGGAGAGCCAGTTTTTCCAGCAGGTCGTCTACTACGCCGTCATCGGGAAGACCGCAATTTTTCAGGGTGAATAATAATTCCTCTTCCACGGTATCCTGGAAGAGATAATCGTTGGGATTCTGGGAGAGATAGGCCACCCTGCCGGCCGCCGGCCGGCCCCTGCCGCTGAGGTCGCGGCCCATTAGCTGCACCCGTCCCCGCCCCGGCTTTAACAGGCCGGCCATGGTCTTCAGGAGGGTGGATTTCCCGGCGCCGTTATTGCCCAGGACAGCCACCACTTCACCGGCATTAACCTGCCAGCTGATGTCCTGCAAGGCTTCTCTACCGTTGGGATAGGTAAACCATACCTTATCCATGGTCAAAAGCGGCCCTCCCGGATTTTCGCCGGCCACCGGCTGGAGGGGAACAGGAGTTCTCACCTTAAAGCTGCTGCGCAGCAACCGGCGCCCTTCCTTGACGGTAATCGGTATCGACGGGCTCCCTGCCCGGGCGAAAAAACGGGCCACCGGGGGGACAAAGGGGATATCCCGCTGCACCGCCCAGCGGGCCAGTTCTTCCGGCGCACCTTCATATTTGATCTGGCCGTCTTCCATGAACACTACCCGGTCAGCCAGGTGGAAACACCTTTCCAGCCGCTGCTCAATTAAAATGATGGTCAGGCCCATTTCCTCATTTAACCGCTTTATGAGATTAAGAAATTCCTCGGCCGCCACTGGGTCCAGCTGGGAGGTAGGCTCGTCTAAAACCAGCACCTGCGGCTGCATGGCCAGGACGGCCGCCAGGGCCAGCTTCTGCTTCTGTCCCCCGGAAAGGTGGTTCGTAAATTCCCCTCGCGCTTCCGCCAGGTCCAGGAAACTCAAAACCTCAGCCACCCGCCGGGACATCTCCGCCTGGGGCAGGCCCAGGTTTTCCAGGCCGAAGGCGACCTCGGCTTCGACGCTGGTCATAACCAGCTGCTTTTCCGGGTCCTGGAAGACCATGCCCACTTCCCGGGCCAGTTGGCGCCGGGCCATCTGGCCCATATCCCGCCCTTGAAAATAAACCTTACCGCCAATCCTGCCGCCGTAAAAATCCGGGATCAACCCGGCCAGGGCCCGCGCCAGCGTGGATTTGCCCGATCCCGAACCGCCGGTTACCAGCAAAAACTCCCCTTCTTCGATGCTCAAATTCATCCTTTGCAGGGCCGGGCGTTCCCTGTCCGGGTAATAGTAGGTCAAATTTTCGCTTTGAAATAAGGGCACCGCTGCCACCCCCAGCTCAATACCACCGGCACGGATAAAGCAAGAAGGATAATAAGTAAAAGGATAACGGTCATGGGGCCCTTGATTAAGTAGTCCAGCTGCGGGTAAAAACTAAAAGTGCTGCACCCCCGGACCTGGCCGTAAACTGCCGCTGCCAGGGCCAGGAGGGTGCTGCCCAGGCAAAGGCTGTCCCGGGGCCGCCAGGCATCCTGCCGGTAGGAGGAACGCCGGCCGCTGCCGAAGGCCCGCGCCTGCATGGCTTCGGCTATTTCCAGGGAATCTTCCAGGGAGGACAGGAGGAGGATATTCATCAGGGCCGCATAGCGAGAGAACCTTTCGGTTAACGTTCCGGCGTGAAAGTCGACGCCCCTCAGAATCTGTACTTCCCGGATGTTATCAAGCTGCCGCACCATGGCCGGGAACATCCGGGTGGCCAGGGAGAGCACCAGCGCCGACCGCGAAGCAAAACGCGCCAGCAAGCCTAAAACCTTATCGGGGTGAACGATAAGATTATAAAGGCAAAAAACGCTCATGATGGTCAACAGGCGCACGCCCATGGCCGCGCCGTAGCAAACGGCCTCCAGGGAGACGGTTAAACGGCCGATAACCGGCAGGCGCGGCCCCCACCAGATAATAGTTTCACCGGCGCGGGCCACCAGGGAGTTGAGAATGATCACCAGTACCGCCATACCCAGGCTGATCCTTAAATAAATCTCCCAGGCAGCCAGGCCCTGGGCGGCGCCAATGGCCAGGATAACGACTAAGAGCAGCCCCAGGAGGTAAAGGGGGTTGGTAAACAGCAGGGCCAGCACAAGTAAAAGGCCCAGGTAAGTCAGGGCTGCCGCCGGGTGCAGGCGCTGTAAAAAGAGGCCTTTGTCCTGGTAAAAAAATTGCTCAAACATCTTCCGGGCAGCCCTCCAAAATGCACTCCTTAGTTTGCATTTTTTATGCTCACCGCCTGGGAAGCTGCCTCCCAGTCTACCTGGTAACCAAAGGCTTCCGCCACAAACCGGGCCGGCAGATAGGTGCGGCCCTCCCTCAGCAGGGGGGCGACGCCGAGGCTCCTGGCCCGGCCATTGACGAAGCCGGTATCCTCGCCAATAACCAGGGTTACCGTAACGCCATCTTTGCTCAGGGTAACAGTCCTGGTCTTCTCATCCCATCTGATGCCGTCCTCCCCCACCCCCAGGGCATAGGCCAAATAACGCACCGGGACATAGGTCCGGCCTTCTTCAATAAAAGGCGGCGCTTCCATGGCCCTGACGTCTTTTTTCCCGCCGGCCACAACCAGGTAGCTCCTGTCGCCAACAATAAAGCGCGCTTCATACCGGGCTGGGGCAGGCCGCGGGGAGGCCAGGGCCGTCCCCTTTTCCTCTTTTAATCGTTCGAAAAAGGGCTGGCCAAAATAAATGCCGGCCAGGGCCATTAAGGCCTGGTTGGTTGCCATTTCATTGCTGCCCGCCCCGGCAAGGTGTTCAAAGGAGCCGTCAGGCAACTGGAAGCGGAGCAGGGCTGTTAAAACATCTCCCCCGGCTCTGTTAAAATCGCCTTGAAGTGGGTCGAGGCCAACCGCTGTCAATCCTTCAATGACCATGTGGCAGCTCTCCGGGTTTTCCGCCCCCCAGGACTCAAAACTGCCATTTGCTTTTTGGGCCTTTGCCAGGTAAGCCACTGCCCGCTGGACAACCGGGCTGTCGCTTTTTTCGCCCAGAGCCCCCAGGGCCATTAATGCCATGCCGGTAGAGTCCACATCGGCAGTTTCCTGGTCCCTCACGTCCCAGTAAAAGGAGCCGTCGGCGTGCTGCCTGGCCGCTAACCAGTTGAGGGCCTTATTTTTATCGGGAATATCGGCGCCGGCGGCGTGCAAGGCCAGAATGGCCCAGATGTGGGTGTTAAGTAAAACCTCACCACCCTGGCTTAGATTGTCGGCAAACTTACCGCTGGGCAGCTGGGCCTCCTGGATCTTTTTTATCAGATCCTGCCCGTGATAATTATAAGGGTTCCCCCCGGCAGCCAGGACGGCCAGGACCAGGGTGGCATAATCATTCATTTCCCCCGACTGGACAGCCTGGGCCAGCACTTTTTCACCGGCCAGCCCGGCCCGGGTGCCCTTTAAATCCCTTCCCGCAGCTGCCAGGGCTATATAGCTCCAGGGCTGCAGCATCCCCCTGCTTTTCTCCCTGTTTAACAAGTAATCGGCAGCCCTGTTCAACGGCGTGCCGGCCCTCTCTTTAGCTCTGAGGGCTGCGGCGGGCTTGGCAGCGCCGGCCATAAGCAAAAAGAAAAGCAGAAGCGCCGCTGCCAGGGGGGATATCCTGCCCTTGTCCATGCCTTCCCAACCTTTCCAGGTAAATTAGGGTGAAACCGCCTTTAAGTCCTGCCAGGCAGGCCCGGGGTTATCTATGCTTTCGCTGTACCACCAGATAATCTTGTCGCCAGGGTTAACGACCTTCTCGCTGGCTGCCACCATAGGGGTTTCGCCGTTTACTTTATACATCCAGCCGCGCATGCCTTTGTTGGCCTGGCCGGCTATGCTCTGGACCAAATTGCCGTACACGGGGCTCAGGCTGTATTGCACGCCGGTGGCGTCCAGGGCACCCAGGGCTGTTAACCCCCATTTGTTGTCTTTATCAACCGTCACCGGGGCAGGACCATACAGGATCTGGCCTTTCATGCCCACTATTGCTATCTCCACCAGGCAGCCCCCGGCGGCAGGACAGGCCCCTTCCCCACTGCTGCTGCTTTTACTAACTGCCGCCTGGAGAGCAGCGCCCTTGCCGGCATCATTCTGGCCGCCCGCCTCCTTTGCGGGCGGTGCCGGGCGGGGAACGCCGCCAGGCGCGGCGGCTTTCACACCGCCGCTTATAGTGCCGGTACCCGCCTTTCCCCCCGCCGTTTTTTCTATCCTATCAGGGGTTGCAGTTCCCTGGGGGTTTCCGGCACCATCTGGAACGCCGGCGGCAGCAGCCCTGCCCGCCGGTAAAGAGACCCCGGCGGGTGTGGGGGCAGCGCCACCCTCGCGTGGCCCGGTGTTGGCGGTTTGCTGCTGGTAGACCAGCGGCCCGATTAAAGCCAGCAGGATTACCAGGACCGCCAGGGGGTAAAGAAATTTCTTCTGCACCTAACAATTCCTCGCTTTGCCGGTAATCTCAGGTCCTTTAAGTACCTCCGGCCGGCATGAACTACAGCAGCGGTGAGGAGTACCGCAAGGCACACCGGCGCTCCTCACCGTTTTAAGCCTACCTCATTTCCTTTACTCAGTCACCAGCATCCGGTAGACCATCACCGCGCATTCCGCCCGGCTGGCCGCAGCTCCCGGCCGGAAGGTGCCGTCTTCGAAGCCTTTCACTAACCCGCTGGCGGCGGCGGCAGCCACGCTGTTTCTTGCCCAGGCAGAAATTTTATCTTTATCCTTAAAGGCCGGCTTTACTTCGCCGGTGGGCAGGTTCATGGCCCGGACCAGCATGGCCGCCACTTCCTCGCGGGTTATGGTTCTATCGGGGCGGAAGGTGCCGTCTTCATAACCTTTGACCAGGCCGTTGGCGGCGGCGGCAGTTACCGCCCCTGCGTACCAGGCGTCACCTTTGATGTCCTTAAATGGGTTCTTATTATCTTCCTGCGCCTCCAGGCCCAGAGCCTTGACCAGAAGGCTGGCAAATTCCGCCCTGGTCACCGCCCGGCCCGGCTCGAAGTGGCTGCCGTCTACCCCGGCCACGACGCCGGCGCCGGCCAGCTCTTCAATGGTATCTTTCGCCCAGCCGTAGCTGGCAGGGGTCACATCGGCAAAGGACTTCCGGGCTTCCCTGACAAATACGGCAAAGTCGGAGAAGTGGTTTACCCGGGCCACAATCAGGCCCTTGGAGACATCGACCACCGCCGGGATAGCCACCCACTCGCCTTTGACCTTATCATACCAGGCCAGGGCCAGGTTTTCCGCCCTGGCCAGGGGCGGAAGGGCAAACTTCAGGGTTATGGTCACCGGGACAGCAAAGGTCGTGCCCTCGGGGCCGAAATTGTAAACTGCCGTGATCGGCCGGTATCCTGCCGGCGGCGGGGCTGGGGCATTGCTACCGCCGTTGCTGCCGGGAGTTTCGCTAAAGGCAGCCTTCTTAACGGTTATTTCTACATCCTTCGTCAACGCTCCAGCCGGTATAGCCAGGGCTATTTCCTCCTGGCTATCCGTTATGGTAGCTCCCGCTGCAGCCGCGACCTTGCGGGCCAGGTCAATTGTGTTTTGCGCCAGTTCCTTTTTCAGTTTAGCCATTTCAGCCCGGTTCATGGCCTTATCGCTGCCGACTACTACCACTGCCTTTGCAACTTCCCCTAAGGGCCCCACTTGAGCTGCACTTTCTTTCAGCTCCAGCAGCCGGTCGATCTTTTCCAGGGCCTCCAGGGCGGCGTCAGAGGCCTGCAAAGTACCGGGCAGTCTTTTATTCTGCTCCTGGAGGCTGGCCGGTGTAGCCTCTGCCGGCGTAACGGACGTACTGCCTTTAACCAGGCTCTCCCAGGTCGGTCCAGGGGAGCTCCAATCCGTGCTGTACCACCAGATAATCTCGTCGCCGTCCTGGATGGTTTTCTGGGAAGCACCCACCATGGGCACGCTGCCGTTTACCTTGTACATCCAGCCGTTCAAGCCGCTGTTGGCCTGGCCGGCGATGCTTTTGACAAAGCCGTTATCATCGACATAAGGGAGGCCGGTGGCGTCCAGGGCCCCCAGGGCCGTCAGGCCCCACCTGTTGTTTTTGCTCACCATAACAGAACCGGGCCCGTAGAGGAGCTCGCCGTTCATGCCCACCACGGCAATATTGACGGTACAGTAGTTGCGCTCCGGCGCCGAAGTTGCAGGTGCAGCAACATTGAGCGTGGCCGTCGCCGTCAGGCCGTTGTAAGTGGCCGTGACTACCGTCTGCCCGGCCTGAAGGGCGGTGACCAGGCCGTAGACGCTGCCAGAAACACTGGCGATACCGGCATCGACCACCGACCAGGCGGCATCGTTGGTCACGTCGCTGCCGGCGCCGTTAAAATAAACCTGCACCGCCTTAAACTGCTGCTGGCCGCCAGGGTTGAGGCTGGCAGCAGCCGGCCGGACGAGGAGGCCCAGGGAAGTCCCGGGGTCGATTGTTCCAGCCAGGATAAGATAGGTATAAAGGGCTTCGCTGGCGTCTAAAACATTTCTATAGGCGCCAAAGCTGCCGTCTTCGTTCAAGGCCTTGAGAATCATATAGGACACCGGCGATAACCCCGCGGTGCTGCGCCAGCTCAGAGGATCCTGTCCCAGTCTTTTGAGAGTGATGATCGCTTCGGCGCTATCCACTACCGGATCGTCGGCCCAAAAATCAGTAGTATAACAAACGCTACCGTCAGGTTGCAGCCACTTCTTTAGATAGGCCAGGCCCTTATCGATGGCGCCCAGGATTTGCGGGTCTTTTTGTTGATAGCCTGGCAGGTAAGTCAAGGCCCGGATGGCCTGGGCGGTAGACATGAAGTCGGGACCCCAGCTTTCCCCCCAGGCGCCGTAAGTGGCCTCGGCCACGCTTTGCTTGCCCAGGATGTAATCGCGGGCATAAACCTCATTGATTACGCTAATCTGCCCCGCTTCGCCCAGGGCGATATAGGCCCACATGTCGCTGTAAACGCTGTTGTCAAAACCGCGAGGCGAGTGCCGGTCCTTTAAAAGATTTACCAGCTTACTTGCTCGGCTTGTATCATTCCAGCTATTTAGGGCCAGCAGGCACTGGGCTATGGTTTTCGTCCGGGAGCTTTTCACCCAGGGAGAGCCGCCGCCGGCATAGTCGGCATACGTTTTACCTAAAGATTTCAGGGCAATCAGGGTTTCGGCCGTAGCAAAGGTGCTGTCCCACCGGGCCGGGATGGCTCCGGTATCTACGTCCTGGATATCTTCGAGGTAAGCCAGGCCCTCCTGGATGGCTTTATAAACTTCGCTACCTTCTATCTTCGCCCCGTCGAAGTAGCTTAGAGCCGTAAGCACCTGGGCCGTTAAATCCGGCTCTTCCGGGTAATAACCACCCCAGGCCGCCCCGGCTGCCTGCCCCCAGGCGTTTTTATGTTCATGTTTAAAACCATTAAGGTAGTTTAAAGCCGATGCCTGGTTAATTCCATTGAGCTTGCCCGCTTTACCCAGGGCGGTTAGAACCATGACATCGTCATAGATGCTGTTACCAAAGTAGATTGCGCCGTTGCTGCTTGTATTTTGCTTGCTAATAATAGCGTTTGCAAGGGTTGTAAGGGTGTCAATGTAACTTGAATCCGAATCTACAGCATGAAGGGCTGTTAGTTCCTTCGCCAGGTAAACAGCGTCCAGTCCTGAAGGATTGCTGGCAGCAGCCCGGGCCGAGTTAATAATGGCATCCTTCAAAGATTTACCATTATAAACCCAGCCGCCTACCGAAAGGTTTTCACCGGCGTTGACCAGAGCTTCGACGCAGCGGTAATCAAAGTTCCAGCCGTTAACTTCATAGGGCAAGCTGCCGTTCTGGTAACGGTTCTGGAAAAAATAAACCGCCCTGCTGATGCTGTCTTGAACCTGGCTATAAATAGCATCATTAACGGGCAAATCCGGTTTTACCAGGGCCAGGGCCTGCAGCGGCGCCTTGGTGCCATAATCATTGCCCAAAGGGCCAAAGCTGCCATCGGCATTCTGGGTGGCCAAGATGTAGGTAAGTAAATTATTATTACCCAGCATGTCGGCCAATTTTTCGAGGCTACCCTTTAGGGTTTTATCATCCTTGGTCCATTGCTTGCCGCCTGTCCATTTCTGCTCATCGCCCAGATTTTCGCCCGCCCGGGTAAGAACGTAAGCCGCATAGCCGTCAATCTTTTCTCCGGCCTGGTAGCGGTCGGATATAAATTTTACGGCCTTAGTGGCCAGATCCTGGGCACTATAGATCGTAGCCGCATCGGCGGCCATAGCCTTGCCCGGGACCAAGAGGGGGACCAGAAAGCTAAAAAGAAAGCATATCGTTACTGCCAGGGCTAGAAAGCGCCTGTTACACCTTTTATAAAACACGCTGTTCCCTGCCTTTCCGAAAATTTAGCCCCTTAAATTTAACGGTTTAACGAGCACCACCCCTGGACAACGGCGCCATCAAACATCACCGCTGCCTTCAATCATCGCCCTGCGGCCACCAAAAACGAATAAACGGCCTCAACTAACACCTCCCTGCGAACTCCCCGGGTGGGTTAGAATAGGCCGTCCATAACAGTCCGGGCGCATCGTAAACTTCCAGTATTCCCTTTTTGGAAGTTCCTTGCCGAACCGGCTGGCAGCATTTAAGCCGGCCCCTCGGGGCCAGGCGCCTACCCTGCTAAAAATAAAACCCCTGCTCCAACTAGAACAGGGGACATGCCGTTTCCCCATCTTGCGTAGGGAGCACCAGCAATTCCGGCAAGCACCAGGTTTCCTGGCTCGGGTTCACCGTTCCCCCACGCCTTCCCAGCCTGCCCTCAGCCCCGTTAACTGCCCCGTCCGGGACACTTTTTAAAAAAGTTAACCCGTTAGGCGGTTAAAACCTGCTGAGGGCCGGACCAGTGGCCTGATGCGGGGTCACTCCCCCTTACAGTGGCGCGACCGCGCCGGCTTTGTACCGGCTTCCCTTGATGCCTGCGTGGATATTTAAATTCCTTAATAGTTAACATCATTCTACAAATAAAGCCGGAATCCTCCCGGCCAATGTTTTTTTAAATTGCATCTTGGAGTTTATTTTTTTGCAAATCGCGCCCGCCTTACTGCATTTTTATTTTTTCCATTCGTACCAGCAGGCTATCCCACATGGCCTTGACGGCATTGGCTGCCGCCCCGCGGGAACAGGCCGTAAGCGGCACGGCATTGACCAGGGCCCTGGCCACGTCGGCATCAAAGGGTATTTTACCGGCTATGGTAAGGCCCTCATCATAACAGTAAGCCTCGATCTCCCGGCTTTTCTCCGGGGCCAGATCATATTTGTTAATACAAACGGTAACCGGCACTTTGAAGTGGCCGGCCAGCTTCACCACCCGCTCCAGGTCGTGCCAGCCGGCCACCGTCGGTTCCGTCACCACCAGGGCCAGGGTAACCCCCGTCAGGGAGGATATGACCGGGCAGCCGATGCCCGGCGGGCCGTCGGTAATGATCAGCCGCGCCTTATTTTCCTCCGCCAGCCGCCGCGCTTCCTGGCGTACCTTCGTCACCAGCTTGCCGGAATTATCCTCGGCCAGGCCCAGCTGGGCGTGCACCAGGGGGCCGTAAGGTGTTTCCGAAATATACCAGTACCCGGCCAGGTTGGGTTTCATGGTAATGGCCCCGGCCGGGCACATCATGGTGCAGACCCCGCACCCTTCACATGATAGAGAATCCACCTGAACAATGGAGCCCCTGGACCCGGAGGCGCTGTTTTCTCCCCCTGCTACCGGCGCTGCCTTCGTGATAGCGCCAAACCGGCAAACTTCAATACAGCGGCCGCAACCGGTGCAGCGCCCGGCCTCGATAACTGCTTTGCTGGAGCCGTAAAATTCATTAACGCTCTCCACCTCCGGCCGCAGCAGCAGGTGCAGGTCGGCGGCGTCAACGTCGCAGTCGGCCAGGACTTTATCCTCCGCCAGGGCTGCCAGGGCAGCGACGATAGAAGTTTTCCCCGTCCCGCCCTTACCACTAATTACCAGTAGCTCTTGCACGCTGTGACACCAGCCTCTCTATCTCCTGCCAGAGGCCGATAAAAGGCGGCACCCAGTCGGGATACTCTTCCACCAGGCACTTGCCCCTGGCATAGGTGGCGGCATATCTTTTGTCAAAGGGGATTTTCAGCAGGATGGGGATTCTCTCCTGGCGGCAATAACGCTCCACCCGCAGGTCCCCCAGGGTGGAACGATTGATGACCACCGCAAAAGGAACACCCACTTCCCGGACCATGCCGACGGCGAGCTTCAGATCGTTAAGGCCGAAAGGGGTGGGCTCCGTTACCAGCAGGCAGAAATCGCTGTCCTTCACGGCGGCTACCACCGGGCAGGAAGTGCCCGGCGGCGCGTCGATAAGGGTGAGCCCTTCTTTGCGGGCAAGCCTTTTCACGGCCCTGATCACCGGGGGTGCCAGGGGTACGCCCACATCGATCTTGCCGTGAGCAAAATCAATCCTGCCGGCCTGCCCCCGGGCCACTATCCCGATGCGGTGCGGCTTTTCGCTAATTGCCCCCGTTGGGCATGCAATAGCGCAGCCGCCGCAGCCGTGGCACATTTCCGGAAAAGTAATGACCTTACCCCCGGCTACGGCCAGGGCGTGAAAGGCGCAAACTTCGCTGCACTTGCCACAGCCGTTGCATTTAGTATTGTCCACTTCCGGGACCGGCAGAGTCACTTCCTCTTCTTCCTGGAATACCGGCTCCAGGAAGAGATGGGCATTGGGCTCTTCTACATCGCAGTCCAGGACCTGGACCGGCATTTTCCTGGCCAGGGCCAGGGCCAGGTTGGTCACAATGGTCGTTTTCCCCGTGCCCCCCTTGCCGCTGGCCACCGTGACAAGCATCCCCTTCACCACGCTTTAATCAAGACTGATTGCTTCATTAGGGCACTCCTCAACGCAGGCGCTGCACTCCAGGCACTCATCGGCATTAATAACAGCTACTTCTTCCACGGTAATGGCTTCTACCGGGCAAACCTCGAC
Organism: Moorella glycerini; assembly: GCF_009735625.1. Lineage (NCBI taxonomy): Bacteria > Bacillati > Bacillota > Clostridia > Neomoorellales > Neomoorellaceae > Neomoorella > Neomoorella glycerini. The sequence continues at coordinate 3,286,590 of NZ_CP046244.1, forward strand.
GCAGCTACCACAACCGGTACACTTTTCCTCGTCAACCCTAGCTGCCATGTTAAACTCCTCCGTTTATTTTAATGTTCGCAGCCTTCGTGGCCGCCATGGTCATGGCTGCAGGTACTGCCGCTACTCTTGAGATTACCGCTCAGGTAAGCATTCACTGCCGCCTCTACCGGGCCAGCAACACCGCTTATGACCTCAATGCCCCGCTCACCAAACAATTCCACGGCGCGCGCGCCGATGCCGCCGACAATAACGCAGTGAACACCTAAATTTGCCAGATAACCAGGTAAAAAGCCAGGCTGATGCCCGGGATTGGCAATAACTTCTTTACTTATTACTTTCCCGTCTTCAACGGTAAACAGGCTGTACTGGGAACAATGGCCAAAATGCTCGGCTACCATTGTTCCCTCAGTTGCTACGGCGATCTTCACCATCTGTTACCTCCCCGACCCATACCAAAATGGGATCCTACGTTAGCCTGGGATAATAGCGTGGCCTCTCCGGTCTGCCACTGTTGCAGCGCCTTCTCAACCGTCGGTGCTGTAGTTGCGTAAACCTTGACCCCGGCACCCTGCAAAACCCGCAGGGCATTGGGCCCAACATTGCCGGTAAGGACAACCTCCACACCCCGGTTGACCAAGGCCTGGGCTGTAGCCACTCCCGCCCCGCCGCCGGCGGCCAGGTTATCGTTGGCTACGGCCTCAAAGTTATTTTTTTCGGTATCGGCTATAACAAAATACTGGCAGCGCCCGAAACGGGGATCCACCGCTGCCGAGGCATCTTTACCCTGGGCCGTAATAGCCACTTTCATTAATTTCCCCCCTTCTATAACGGTCATTTGTCCAATAACATTATATAGTTATTTTGACCTTATGTCAATAAAATATTAAACAAAAAGAGCCGGGAGGTAAATTTATGACCCGGCCCCGCATTTTGGGTTTACCTACAGGTCCTCATTTTCCGCATCGTCGGCCTTATCTTGCCGCTCTTCCTGCTGTAAAGCCTTCAGCTGTTCTTTGACCGCTTTGAGCTGGCCTTCCAGCACGGCCGCCTGCTGCTTTAAAAATTCCACTTCAGGCGCCGCGCCCTGGGGCGGTACGGCACCGGGAAAGGGTGCGCCCCACCAGCCCCCGGGAAACCAGCCATAAGACGGCGGGAAAAAACCCCAGGCCCACCTGCGGCCCAAGCCCAGCCCCCGGCCGCGACCCAGACCCAGACCCAGGCCCCGTCCAAAGCCGAAAGCAGGATTCATAAAGCCCGGTACGGGGAAACCGTTACAATATCCGGCGCCGCGACCGGTGCGTGGCCCGAGGCCCCACGGGCCGGTCCTATCTCCACGTGGCATTTTTACACCCCCTTTCGGTCTTATGTTCATTATTAGTATAAACCTATTATGGCCATTTGTCAATAATAAAATACAAAGATACGACAGGTTTAGCAACCAAAATTTTAAAAACCCGGAGGGCATCCCCCGGGATAGACGGCATCAACCTGTGGCTGGCGGAACATTAACATTTACCCCAGAGCATTTACCCCAGCGGCACAACTACCGGTATGTTCCTCATTCTCTCAAGCGCCACCGGCACGCCGTAGACGCTGGCGATATTTTCCGGAGTCATGATTTCCTCTCCCCCACAGGCAAATACGGTGTGATTTTTCAGGAGCAAAAATTTATCGGCAAAACGTAAAGCCAGGTTCAGGTCATGCATGACCACCACCGCCGCTAAGTTTTGTTCCCTTACTGCTTTTTTTACTGTTCGCAAAACCTCAAGCTGGTTTTTCAAATCCAAATTGCTGGTAGGTTCATCCAGGAGCAGGACCCGCGGTTCCTGGGCCAAGGCGCGGGCCATGACCACCTTTTGCAGTTCGCCGCCGCTTAGTTCGTCAAGGTAGCGTAAAGAGAGCTCTCCCAGATCCAGAAGCCTTAAAACCCGGTGCACAACTTCCAGGTCTTGGGAGGAAACGTCCCACTTGATGTGGGGTTTCCGGCCTAAAAGAACGGCATCAAAAACGGTAACCCGGCTGCTTTCACCTCTCTGGGCCACATACCCTATTTTACGAGCCACATCCAGCCGGCTGAGCTGGCAAAGGTTGTCTTTTTCAATTAAAATCGTCCCACGTTCAGCCTTTAGTATTTTATTCAGGCACTTGAGCAGGGTGGATTTCCCGGCGCCGTTGTTGCCTAATATCGCCAAAAATTCTCCCCTGGCCACGGTAAAGCTGATCTCTCTTAAAACAGGGCGGCTGCTGTAGCTGAATTGCACCCCGTCTACCACCAGAATCATCTTTTGCTGTACCCCCTGGCGAGAAGATAAAGAAACAAAGGGGCACCCATAAAAGATGTTATGGCCCCTACCGGCAAAACAACCGGCGCCATGACGGTCCTGCCCAGGGTGTCGGCGGCCAGCAGTAAAAACCCGCCCATAACGCTGGCGGCCGGGATTAAAAAGCGGTGGTCGCCGCCGATCAAACGCCGCATCAAGTGCGGCCCTACCAGGCCGATAAAGCCGATGATCCCCAGAAAAGAAACCACCGTGGCCGTTATCAGGGAGGCTAAAAACATTCCCGCCAGCCTTATTTTTTCTACACTCACGCCCAGCCCTTTGGCCGTTTCCTCGCCGCTGTCCAGGGCGTTGTAGTTCCATCTATTGGCCATAAAGTAAAGAAAGGCAACCCCAACCACCGCCGCCATGATTTCCAGATCCCGCCAGGAAGCCCTGCCAATATCGCCAAAGGTCCAGAAAACTATGGCCGCCACCTGCACGTCGCTGGCAAAATACTGCAGGATGATCGTCCCGGCGGAAAAAAGAGAACCCAGGGCGACCCCGGCCAGGACCATGGCTTCGGGAGAAAATCCTTTGTACCCGGCCAGGAAAATGATCACCAGGGTCGCCGCCATAGCACCCAGGAAAGCAGTCAAAGTTACCAGATAAGGGCTATTAATCAGCACTGCATCGGCACCGCTGCTGTGCGTGCTACCCGCCCCCATGGCGATGATAGCCAGGGCGGCGCCAAAGGCTGCCCCCTGGGAAACACCCAGGGTGAAAGGGGAAGCCAGGGGGTTGCGCAAGATGTTTTGCATCACGCAACCCGCCACGGAAAGGCCCACCCCGGCAGTGAACGCCGCCAGCACCCGGGGCAGGCGGATATTCCAGATTATGATCCGGGTCCGTCCTTCAACCTTGCCCAGCAGCGTCATAATTACCTGGGCCGGCGTAAGCTCTGCCGACCCGGCGTTGATGGCGTAAATACCCAACAAAACGCTTAAAACGATAAGAAAGCCAATGACCAGGACTTTTCTCCGGGTGTACTTTAGATAACTTACCGGGATGTTTGTTACTGCCGCGTGGCGCACAATTTTCTATCTCCCCGCGTCGTGAAATTGCCAAACTATTCTACGGCGTGGTCAGGTTAAGCTGTTTAAAGCCGCCGAAATCCTTGGCCATTTGTTCATATAAGGGCTTCCCCAGAAGAAACTGGTAAATCTCGTCGGCTTTCCCGGCCGGGTCTATATCCTTAAACTGGTCGGGAAAAATCACTTTACCAGCGAAGTAGGCGTCGGCAATGGCGGTATCGATGTTCGTAGTGTAGTGATTGTAGGGAATCTGGCCGTAAACCCGGCCTGTTTTCACAGCCTTCAGGGACTGGTAAAACTGCGGGTTTTTCCGGTAATCTTCCTGCACCAGGCTCAAGCCGCCTTCATCGATAAAGATGATATCCGGGTCCCAACTTAACAATTTTTCCTTATCAATCATTATGCTCCCGGTTTTGGCCGTTTCGTCCGCCACATTGCGCGCGTTAATGGCCGCAAAAGGCTGGTACCGGGCCTGGGTGCTTTCGATGCCGTGGGCACCCTTCATACCCAGGGCGCCTACATAGACCCTGGGCTTCTTGTCTTCCGGTATATCTTTTGTCCGCGCTTTTAAATCCTGCTGGCAATTTTTCAGGTAAGCGACCACTTCCCCGGCCCTTTTTTCATTGCCAATAATCTTACCAATCAACTGCAGCGATTTATAAACGTCCTCGTCAAAGGTGGCCACTTTGCCGTAGCTCAGCACCACCACCGGGATGTTCGTTTTGGCCTGGAGTTCATCTGCCCGCGACCTGTCCACCAGTGAGGCCACAAAAATAACATCGGGTTGGACGCTGGCCAGTTTCTCCGCGTCCGGGGTGGAATCAGGCCCCCCCGGTCCGATTACAGGTTTACTTGTTAATTCGGGATGGGCCAGCATGTAAGGCTTACCGGCAGGCTTTTGCTTTTCCACGTTTTCGATACCTGCCACCTTATCCGTCCCGTTTACGTAACAAACCAACCTTAAAGCACCCGGTCCAATGGCTACAATTTTATGCGCCGGGACAGGAACTTCCACTTCCCGGCCCACGAGGTCAACGATTTTGGTTTTGGGGACCCCTGCTCCGGGGGCCGTGGCTTTCGACCCGCAGCCGGCGAGGACTATTAATATCAACAAAGCTGTAACCAGGCCTGGTATCCTCTTAAACATTTCCCTTCCTCCCACGGTTAAAATTTGGGATAGCATACCGGGGCAAAAATCATACGGTCGCACCCCAGCCGCGGCTGTAGCTTTCAGCACAGGGGATGCAGGCGTATCGCCCCTCCTTTACCCTGGCCCGGACTTCTGCTACCGGCTCCCCGCAATAAGCGCAGGTCACGGAATTAAAAAGGCGGGCTTTCTCCGGCAGCTCCAGTTTTACATGTTCCGTTTTAAATATTTCCTCCTCCGGCGCTTCCAGGATATGTTGTAAACGCTGTTGCTGGTAACGGCCGTAAAGCTCCTTTTCCACAGTTGTGGCCTGGCCGCTGAAAATGCGCGCCCGCAGGTCCCTGTAGGCCTCGTCTTCCTTACGGCCGCCACTTTTTAAAGCGACCCTGACGGCAGCGCCCGTCTTCCTATCGCCTATAGTAAATACATGCTTGCCGTAGTCCCGGTAAAGGAGATTGCCTTTCCCCAGGGTGCAGCCGGTAAGGACCTGGATGGCATCCACGCCGCAGGCATCGGTTTCTACGATGGCCACCAGTTCTTCATCGCCCGCCCGCCCGGCAGCCAGCTCCCGCAGGGCGATTTTGGCTGCCCGGTAGCCAATGGCCAGGCCCGGGCAGCTGTGCCCATGAAAGGCCACGGCCCTTTCCCATTCGCTTGAGGAAAAATCCATTATTATCGGCTCCTTCCTGTTTGAAATAAAAAATAACCACTTTAGGCACCCCTCCAGGGGCTCGCGTACCCTCCGTGGTTACAGCAGCAACCTTCATGGTTGCTTTTACTTTTTTCGCTATGCAACCCTGGATTCCTGCTGATTAATTATAAAAGTCCTGGAACATAAGTTCAGTTCGCGGCTGTTACAATGAAATATAAGGTAAAATTACCATGCAGAACCCTTAAATAAAAATGGCCCCGGAGTTTACCTGCAGGACCAAGGCGGTATTTGCCGTCGGCTAGCTGAAATTTTCCGCTTTCCTGAGCCGCAATAGCTTTATTGCCAGTCCTCTGCAATCCAGGTTATTAACACTTTCTACCTGGGAAACCATAGCAACATCAAAAGCCCGCGTGCCCTTTAAAGCCCCACAGATGGCCCCGGCGATGGCCGCTATCGTATCCGTATCGCCACCCATATTGACGGCTTCTATAATGGCCGGCATTGGTTCACCGTCAGTAATTGCCACCAGGGCCAGGGCGGTAATCACGCTTTCGGTGACTGTCATATCCACACCAATGAACTCATAAAGTGCCCGTATCCGGTCCGCCCTTTCGGTATAACGCGCAATAATTTCCAGGGCCAGATCCAGGCGCCTTTCCAGCAACGGAGTCCAACACCGGCAACCATAATCGCGGCCGGCTACAGCGCCCAGGCGTGCGGCCTTCAGGACACTCTCCACACTGGCTCCAGGTGCTAGCGCCGCGGCTATAGCCGCACTAACAGCTGCGGCTCCCGAAATAGCCAGGCTAGTGCCGTGGGTGGGCAAACAGGCAATAGCAGTTTGTTCCATCAGCAACTGCCAGTTTTTGCGAAAGACAAGGGCCACTGGAGCTACACGCATCGCCCCGCCATTTGTTCTCCCTTGGCAACCCGCCTCGGTTGGTGTTGCACCCCTTTGCAATGCCCTTAGCGCGTTAGCCGTTGAAGGGCTGATAAACCCTTTGGCAAAAGCATCTGCTTCCACCGCCCATTGCAATAAAGTATTAGCAACTAGCTCTGGAGTCAAGCGACGATGGTTAATAAGGGCCCTGGCCAGGGCAACGGCCTGACCTGTGTCATCCGTCACTGCGCCAGGCGGCCAACCTGCCCGAGGATGGGAGGCTAAGGGCACCCGCAATTCCCGCACCCTGCCCCCAAAGCTGCTAGCAATCTCTTCTGGAGTCAAAAATTCCGTCGGCATACCCATGGCATCGCCTAGAGCTAACCCCCACAGGCAGCCAATGGTTTTATCCAGCTCAACCGTAAAATCCTGCTCAACCACCAGCCATGCCACCCTCCAATTGTAACCTGGTTGTTACTCTCTCCAACGTAAGCTGCCCTGAACGCGGCCCCTGACCCTCAATGGCCAGAGAAGCGCAGGCAGTGGCAAATTTTAACCGCGTTTGCACCGGCCACCCTTTTAAATAAGCCGCCAGGTAACCCGCCGTAAAAGCATCGCCGGCTCCAGTAGTATCGACTACCCTGCCTGGCATCGCCGGTTGCCAGGACAAATCATCCGGAGCTAGCCAGATACAGCCTCGGGCGCCAAGGGTTACAACTATCTCCTCCAGCGCTCCCTGCCACCAACCCGCTTCTTTAATCACCAAGGCCAACCACTCGGCTAGTGCGGGTAGTTGAGAGGGCACCCTTGCTTCCTGGCCCAGTAAGAGCATACATTCTTCCCAGTTAAGGAAAAGGCCCTTAATTCCCCGGCTGGCCTCAGCCAGGGCGGCCCAGCCCTCCCGCACAAAAATGCCACCTGGCCCGTAGAATACCTGCTGGTCCCGGGAGCAGGCTCCGTTTACCAATTGGCGGACCAGCGGTAAATAGGCCTCGCCAATATACAGTAGCTTGCTTTCCCATACCCCGGCCGGAACCTGGGCTATTTCGCTATACAAAGCGGTCCCTCCCAAAGAAAGGATGGCTCGCTGCCCCTCCGGGTTGACCATCACCACAGCACTCGCTGTGTTACCATTCGTCACGGTAGTGATCAGTTCGGTAGCCACCCCTTCACTGGCAAAGGCTTGCTTCAGGTATTGCCCGCTCGCATCGTCGCCTACTAAACCAGCAAAAGCCACCCGTTCCCCTAACTGGGCCAGGCGGACAGCTATATTAGCTGTCGATCCCCCCGGTTCCCGTCGCACTTCCCTGGCCAGGACCAGCTGATCGGCCCCGGGAAAAGTGTCCACCTGGGCTACCAAGTCAACAGCAGCAGCCCCAACTGTAACCACACTATAAGGGAGGGTTGGCTCTCCCGGTTGATTATTATACCGAGTTCCTTCCAGCTGTTGACTCTCTGCCCCTATCATTTTAGATTTCCCCTTAGAAAAGTTCGGGAATAATCCGAAATCATACCGTTGTAACCTCAGGGTAACAGCCATACCCCTATACCTTATCTCCCCAAGGAAGTATCACGCTCTTAAGACCTTTACCGGCCAGCGCGTCCTTCAGGGCCTGCTCTGTGTCTGACAAAAGGTAGTATCCTGTAATGAGGTCATCCACGTATATCCGTCTGGATGCGATAAATTCAAGTGCTCGCGCAAATTGTCCAGGGCTGAAACCAAAAGTACCTATAAAAGTAACTTCGCCATAATGAACCTGCTCCAGTTCCAGCGGAAAGCTCATACCCTGAGGGAGCCCGGCAAAAAAGTTAACTATCCCACCCCGGCGCACATTCCGTACACCCTGGCTGATCGCTTCCTGTACGCCTACGGCAATTAGTACAACGTCGGCCCCGCGCCCCCCGGTATAAGGGCGCAGGTCAACTTCTTCCCGGCTGGCGTCGAAAATGCCATCCAGGCCTTGAGCGGCAATTTTCAGACGATGGGGCAGCATCCCGCTTAAAAAAACGCGGGCGCCAAAGGCTTTAGCCAGGCGGGCCAGGAGGATGCCCATCGGTCCATCGCCAATAACAAACACCGTTTGCCCGGCCTTGATGCGAGAGGCCTCGATGCCATGTAAAGCACAGGCCACCGGTTCGGTCAAACTGGCCTCAGCATAATCTAGTTCGCCCGGCAGGCGATAAAGACCTCGCCCCCCGGTAGCTGCTGGTACACGTACATATTCAGCAAAACCGCCAGGTTCAATGCTAACAGCAAAAAGGTTGGTACACTGGGTCGGCTGGTCATTGCTGCACCAGTAACAGTGGCCGCAAGGGATATAAGGCGCCACCGCCACCCGTTCCCCTTCCCGAGGCCCGTCTTTGTTATTAATCGCCCCCGGGGCAGCCACAACTACTCCCGCTACTTCATGACCGAGAACCGCCGGCGGCTTTTTAAACGGATGGCCCCGCAAGTAAGTCTTGGAGTCAGTAGCACATACTGCACTCGCCATTACTTTGATTAGCCAATCTCCTTTTTCCAAGCGAGGCAAAGGCTCTTCCCGTATTTCCAGTTGCTCCGCTCCCACATAAAATGCTGCCTTCAATGTCATACATCCTCGCTTTCCATAGCTAAGTATTGTTCATAAGCTTCACCAGGAGTTAAATTCCCTTGCCAAACAGCATTGATCGCTCTAATAATTGCCCGGGGTCGGGAATGGGCCCAGATATTACGGCCAAAAATCAGACCGGCCGCCCGCGTCGCAGATTCCACGTACTAACTCCAGGAGTTTTAATTCTGCGGCCAAAGGTTCACCTCCGGCAACGGCAATGGGAATGGGGCTATCTGCAATTAAGCTGCTAAAACCGGCAAAGTCATCTTGAACCGGCGGATAGAAAATTTTGGCGGCATCAAAGCCCAGTTCAGCACTAATTCGCAAGGCATCCGGCATGGGTAAGCTATCACGACCTGGCATCAATTCCACTATAGCCGGCAGGCCGTTGGCATGGGCCTCCTCCGTCAGTAACCCCAGATACCGCAAAAGGTTATTGTTTTCTCCCTGCCGAAACAAACCCATCGTTAAGATGCCATCTGCCCCCAGGCGCAGGGCGCAGGCCGCGCTGGTAACCTGCACCGTGTCTGGCACTGCAGGAAATGACGTAGCGGCATCCACTCGTAATAAAAGGGCTTTAGGATAACAGTCCGGCGGTAACAGTTCCCATAGCCCCCGGCTCACCAGCAAACCGGTCACCGGCTCTGACACAAGCTTCCTGATTATCCTCTGGGGGTCTGCCGGTCCTCCTTGCTGGCCTTGAAAAAGGCCATGATCCAGCGCCACAATCAGGCCGCCTCCTGGCGGCAACAAGCGGCGCAAACGTAATTGCCTGCCTGTCAAAACGTCCCCTCCTCCTTTATGGACTGCGGCCATCAATGTTTGTTAACTGGCTTGAGACAGGTTACCAGGCCAGTATCTACTGCCACCGTCACTTCTTGCTCCATACTTACTTTGCTTAAGGGATTGCCATCGACGCAGATTACAGTATTATTGAGTAAACCTTTTACTGCTACCCTGTCGCCGGTAAACAAACTGAAGCAGCGGGTTGTTACCGGTTCTAAAGCCTCCATTTTGCCGGCGTCAAGGTTAATCCGCGTTAAGGGTTTATCGGCCACCACCAGCGCTGCTGGCGCCCTTGCCAGGGCTGTTAGACAGACACCCCCGGCTACTGCCTTGCCGATATAACGCTCATCAACTGTGCCAATAATTATTTGGCCTGCTTCGCAACCTCTAGCTACCAGCAACGATTGCTGATTGCGCCTCAGCCAGACTTCCGTTTCCGGCCCGCCAACCGGCCTGACTGTACCCTGCTCATGTCGGCCTACCATCATGGCCGCTGCATCGACATCCAGCCGTTGGCCCTGCACCGTGGCTGGAACGGTAAAGCCAAAGGTACAATCATTAAATCCTACCCCTAAAATTTCGTCAGTAACTCCAGCCACCAGCGCCGGAGGATTAAAGGGCTGCAAAGACTGGAACCACTGGTCGAGCTGCGCCGCAGTAGCGCCAGCTAATTCCTCACCTTTAAAGGCGACAAGCGCCCCGACGTTGGTCGTCCCAATCCCCACACCCAAAAGCCGAATCTTAGTTTTCAGGCCACCAGCCGGTAACATCTTTTGAGCTAATAGAATGCCCAGCGCAGCATCAGCCAGGGTACCATCTCCCCCCATAACCACTAAAACTTCTGCTCCCGCCTGATAGGCCAACCGCACGGCTGTGACAGTTTCGTCGCGATTACCCCTTGGCGTTATAGCCAGGGTTACAAGCGGTAAATTATTTTCCCGGGCGATAATCGCTGCCAGCGATTCCTCTGGAACTAGCACCGCCGTTACGGGCATGAGAGCCCTTAAACCTGAAAATAGCCGCGGTAAAAGGGTAGCAACAAACGAGCGATTATATGCCGGGCCACGGCCAGCTTGCAGATTGAGTATTAGGCCAATTTTCACTCTGTTCTATCCTCCCTGGCACTGCGCATTAACTCCTCGGCCGTGCTGAGGTCTGTAACCAGGATATTGATCCACCGGCCGCGCAGGGCTCCCAGGATGCTTCGTACTTTTTCAGGCCCACCTGCCACTCCGATTACAGTAGGCACTTGTTGCAGCATCTCTAAATCCACAGCGATAATGCGTTCGTTTACCGGTGCCTGGCATAGACGACCGTATCCATTGAAGAAGCGGGCACAAATATCCCCCACTGCCCCCTGGTGCATCAAAGCAAGAACGTCGTTGTCGCCAAAGTAATTAGTCGATAACATGGGGGACACGGATATGGGCGGCCCAATACCCACTACCGCTACTGTAACCTGGGACCACAAACCTATTTCTGTGCTTAAACTGGAATCGTTAATTAACGCTTTTTTAACTTCAGCAGAGCCTACCAGGGCCGGAGCATGAAGGGCGTAGGCCGTACCACCAAAAGCCTGGGCAATCATATGGGCCAATTCATTAACCTGGAAATGACGCGGCAATTGGCCCATTCCACCTAACAACGGAACCACCTGGACTGCCCTTGGGGTTACGCCGTTGAGATTTATTGCCAGCTCATAAAGGGTAGCACCCCAGGAAATACCAAGTACATCGCCTCCCTTGAGAATTTCATTGAGCAGGCCTGCCGCCGCTAAACCGATTGCCCGCCTGGAAGTACGCTCGGAAACCCCGCTCGGTGTTATGACACAAGCCTTAAGATTAAAGCGCCGCTGTAAAGCCCTGGCAAGATCTTGGTCATGGTCATAAGGATTAATCACACGAATTTCCACAAAACCTTCTTTACGGGCCCTTTCAAGCAAGCGGGAAACAGTAGATCGCGAAAGTTGCATTTCAGTGGCAATTTCTTGTTGATTTAGACCTTCTTCATAATATAACCGGGCTACCCGGATGATGTTTTTCGCCTCGCTATTCATATTATATCTCCTCAATTTGCACATTTGTGCTGGTAATGTGTTCACGTTAAAAGTATATTCGCTATGTTTTGCTTAATTCCTGCTAATATTAAATAAAAAATTGACTCCTCGTCCTGGGCAACTTTTACCCATGAAAGGAGTCCACCTTGATCGACCATGCCATTAAGCCTTAATGCAGCACACTGATACTGGGCTTTAAACTCTAAAACGTCTCTAAACCGTACAGTAAGCGCTACTGAACTGGCTTGTACTGGGATGAACTGTTATTTTTATTTTTACAGATTTATAATCTCGCCTATATGGGGAACGATGGCTTTAACCCCTTTCTGACGGAGCAGACGAGCCAGTTCCATCCCTTTTTCGCGTGCCACATGGGTTATAATTACCGCTGGATCGCCTTTTATCCTCCCTAACATATCCTCGATGTCTTTCCGATCTGGGTGGACTTTCCACGTGAGCATAATTACTCTGGCCTTGATCCCATCTAGTGTACCCTTTAGGACCTGCTCGCCCTTCGTTCCCTCGTATAAGAAGCCCGTAAAAATTATGGTATTTTTTTCTGAGGTTCCTAAGTAGTCTATCAGTTCCTTTGTCGCGTCGGAGCTACCCATGGCATCGGTAGCCAATATTATAGCCCGTTCCTTCTGGCCCATTTCTAAAGGGCGGTGAAATTCTTTAACTTTTTCGTTGTAAACGATATTTATTATTTCCCCCGGACATTTCATTCCGCTGCTTTCCTGGTCCCGCAGGAGATTTCTTAATGACTCAAGAATAGGAGCCTCCACATATATAGGCACCTCAGCCACCAGTTCGCGGTTTAATAACACCAGGATCTCTTGGGAACGTCCAACACGGGGAACGGGTAGAAGGACGCTTCCCCCGTTACTAACCGTAGCTGTAATTGTTCCCAAGAGCTGTTCATAAATATTATTCTGCCTTACAACAGCAACTCCATAGGCTGCGTCCAATACTATGGCGTCAGTATGGCCGCTGAACTGAACATGAGGAAATAGAAGGCTCGATGGACACCAATCACCTGTGTATATTATTCTTTTTCCCTTTACCGCAATATCAAACCAGGCCGAACCCGGTACATGGCCACTGGAATTAAGGTAAATCTCACTTTCTTTAATTTCCACTTTCTCGCCAAAGCCAACTGCGCATAGGGGTAAAGAGAGTATATCCTCTGTTTGGTAAGGCTTTTTGTGCCCTGCATTATCAATTGCCTGCAACCAAGCAGTACAGCTTTTGGCAACCTCCGGTACGACCCAATGGTGCGTGTATATCGGCCTTCGAATTCCCAGTTTACTCAGTAGAGGCAGGGCACCACAGTGATCTTCATGAGCGTGGCTCAACAAAGTGGCTTCAATACCATTTAAAAGATTAACTTCCCAGTGAGGATATTCTCCCGCTTCAGAAGCAGTAAATGTACGTTTAACGCCGCAATCTAGTAGTATAAGGCAATTTCCTTCTTGCAACAAAAAACAGGAACGTCCTTGCTCGGATACTCCACCCCAGCAGTGTAATTTCAACGTACGTTTACCTCCTGTTACCGCAAAGGTTTAGCAAGAAAATAGCCCTAATCAAGTGCTATTTTCATGATTGATTGTGCCCCTCTGGGCATGGCCGGTTAGTACGAAAATAGCCCTATTTTCATGTTTGGTTGTGCCTCCCGGGCATGGCCGGGTAGAACAAAATCTCGCTTCATCCTACTTATTTGAGTGTTCTTTTGTTTATTATTCTTTTGGCAGCATGCCGGTGAGTAACATTAAGGGCAAAACTCTATTTTATGCCCCCAATTTAGATGTAAAGCCTAGCAAATCCATAAGAACATTGAAAAAGGCCGAACCGGTAATTCTACCTAGTCCACCCCCAGCGCAACTTCTCTCTCCGAAATAGGTCTGAAAGTCGCTGCGTACAGCAGGGCCCCATATAGCCGTTGGCACC